>CAZVMT010000243.1:0-4431 GCA_964628765.1 uncultured Candidatus Bathyarchaeia archaeon
TCAAGTAAGACATCACTCATCTCATCGATCATTTTCCTTAACACATCCCCATCCCTCAGACCCTCATAAACCTCATTCAACTCCTCTCAGGCGACGCAGGAATCCACGACGTATTCACAGACCATTCTTCATGAACTCTCTGAGGACCGTTGTGGCGTAGCCCCCCTTTGGGAGCATGAATGAGAGCTGTAGACCCCCGCTGGTTTCTGTGATATCTATTTTTGGCGTTAACCTACCCAAGCGTCTGGTACCAGTGATCTTAGCCCGTCTGAACACATCCATCGATAACTCGGATTCCTCAAGTATCTCCGCCTCAAGGCTCGCAGACTCCCCTAAAGGCTTGGACATCTTATAACCAAACATTGGAGCTGTGAAGCTGATCTCCTTCGCCTCATACCTGGGCTGGTCTGTTTCCACATCATTTACCCAGAATATTCCCCCCGTCTCATGCTTCTTCGCTATATCCCCCTGGAGTAGCCCCTCGAATAGCCCCCGATTCACCCTTTCCGCAAGGTACCTGTTACACATATAGCTCTGGTACACGGAGATGAGGAACTTTCTTTCCCACGGGTCCTTGATCCTTTTCTCTCCAATGAGTACAGCCCAGCCATCCCTTATCTTTTCCCTGGTGGTCCCCATCCTCTGCTCACCATAAAAGTTAGGCAACCCCTTCTGGTGGATCACATCCGCTATCCTCCAAGCCTTTCTCTCTGCCTGACTCAGGGGCATACGCAGGTCTGTTATGGTTATCTTGAACTTGTTCCCGATGAGGTGCCCAGCCCTCAGCTTATTGGTGTGAAAACTCACCCAGTTCACCTTCACGTCCAGTCGGCTCTCGATTAAATCAGATGCCTCATCGACCCGCATACTGTCTTGAAGTAACGCGCTAAAGGTCTGCGTCGTTACCGCGTCCTTGTCCTTTAGCCCAGCTGAGCCGATGTTCTGGGGTCTGAGGTTGAAGAGCCTGGCTAACTCCCTCTGCACATCCCGGGTGGTCTGGTTTCTCTTTGTTAAGTTGACGTAGAGGTGGTTCCCGTGTCCACTTGGCTCATAGAGGGCGACCTCCTCTACCATGAAATCCTCGGGGCGGTCCCGTATCTTTCCACCTATGCCCTCCTGCTCCTCTGTGAGGTATGGTATTGACAGGTCTATGGGCGGTGGGTTAACCATCCAGTTGATGTATCCATCCACGGTTATTGAAGGATTCGTAAGGTGAGGGTAGGGGAAAAAACGGGGTAAATTACCCCAAAACCCCTTCCTCGCCTGTATTGCATTGTCTTGAGTTAAATTGGTTGTGTATTACCTCGGTTTTCTCTCACCAATATCTCGGCTAAACCCCACAGGTATCCATCAGGGTCTTGAAAAAGAAACTCGACCTGCCCAAACTCAACACCCTCTCCCCCCTACCACCTCTCTTCGGGTGGACGAAACAGAGCCACCTCAGCTTCCTCAAGCCTCTTAACAATAGAGGCAACATCATTAACCTCGATCTAGAAATTGATGCCCCTGTCGAATGGGTGAACGAGCTCACCTGTCCACCAGTGGTTGTTGATCTCCTCAACCATCAGTTGGGCGCTACCAATGGAAAGAAAATAGAATTTTTCCATGAGTAAATTACCTTGAATCCAATTGATGTCTCTATAAAATGTTATAGCTGCTCCTTTTAGATCGATAACACAGCGAATTCGCTTTCCTGGAGCTTATATTGTCCAGTTTTAGGCTGTACAATACCCTTAATAGTGATGCTAAATTATGGTGTACTCGACGAGATACCTATCCAAGGTTCAATGAATTTTGTCTACCATGGTATCTCGATGTGGTCAAAATGTCAAGTAACATCATTTATGTTGGGAATAAACCGGTGTTGAATTATTGTCAGGCGATTATCCAGACACTCCATGACAATGATACAGCCAAGTTACTGGCCAGAGGCACTGCCATAAGCAGAGCCGTTGACGCTGTTGAGGTAACGCGAAACAGGTACCTCGACGGAATCAAGGTAACCTCAATAGAGATCGGTACAGAACAACTGCGCTCAACTGATGGTGGGATTAGAAACGTAAGTAACGTGACCATAATTCTGGAAAAACAAGATTAAAGATGGAGGTGAATTTTTGGAAGGTGAAGTAAAACGCTGGCTCGATGGAAGAGGATTCGGATTCATAGATGTAGAAGATCAAGATGATGACGTATTCGTGCACCACTCTGAGCTAAAGGGAACATATTCACTCATGAGAGGCCAAAAAGTCGAGTTCGAACTTGAGAGTTCTTTCAAGGGTCCTCGTGCAGTGAACGTAAAGGTCCTGGGTTAAACCCAGTTAAACGACCAGAATAGCCCCAAAAGGGGCATCAGATCCAAGGACACACAAATGTGTCCACTTATTTAATTTAATGAGGTGAAAAGATGAGTTCAAATATTACCAGGAAGAAAGGGCAGAGCGGTAGAGCCAAATCGGTTGAGTGTGCCCAGTGTGGTGCCCTTGTGCCCCGAGACAAGGCTATCGCCAAGCGTAGGTATGGTTTGCCCCTGAATCGGCGCTTGATCAAGGTTCTTAAGGATCAGGGTGCTCGTATTCACGCTGGTAAGAATACTGTATTTTACTGTGTATCCTGTGCTAAGCATCGTAAATATGTCTAATTTTTTATATTTGTAGAAAAGTAATACAACCAACAGGTTATATACTACGCTTTTCAACTGAATATTGATCAAACTAGTTTTGATCAATAATGTGTTGATAAAAATTGGAGTTTTGTGACAACTGCAACTCTATGATGAATATAACGTTAAATGGATATCTTTGTCCCAAATGTGGATATAAAAAAGAATCTAATTTAAGCATAATCAATATTCGACGACAAGAGAGTAAACCTGAGCCAATCTATAGCGGAGGCGGGAAAGAAAACTCGTTAATAGTTCAGAGGGCTTGCCCAGAGTGCCATAACCCTGAAGCTTACCAGTCTATCACAGTGACAATTGGTGAACATTCTGGAGTGAACACTGATAGATCAATAATCCGGTATAAATGCACCAAATGTTTCCATGTTTGGATAGACTATTAGATCCTTTTTCCATCTCTTGAATATGGTAATAATTTATTAGTACGGATAATGATTTGTTCGTGTCTATTGTCTTGAGAACCAGTGATTCTCAATAATGGAGTAAACCTTATGACACAAGATACCACATCTGCAACCCCAAACCTCGACATCAATATTCAAAACGTAGTAGCATCAGCCAGCCTAGACCAGAAAATCGACTTACTCGCCATAATGAAGGTATTCAGGAACGTCGAGTACAGGCCAAAACAGTTTCCAGGTCTCGTTTTCAGATTAAAAAGACCGAAAACGGCTACACTCATATTTAGTTCAGGAAAGATGGTTTGCACTGGTGCAAAATCTGAAAAAATGGCTCGCAGCGCTGTGAATAAGGTTGTCCGTGAGTTAAAGAATAATGGGATATTGATTTTGAAGAAGCCGAAGATCGTGATACAGAATATGGTTGCATCTGCTAATCTTCAGAGACGGATTGATTTAGAGATCGCCGCGGATTTATTGGATAATGTGATGTATGAGCCTGAGCAATTCCCTGGGCTTATTTATAGGATGAGAGAACCTAAGACGGTGCTTTTGTTGTTCGCCAGTGGTAAACTTGTATGTACAGGGGCTAAGAGCGAGGAAATGGTACATGAATCCATAAACAAAGTCTACGAGACCCTTGACGACTTTGATTTATTCTACCAACAATAAAAATATCCAATCTTTGCGTATACACGATTATCCAATTAATTTTCTCAAGGTGCGATGAACACCAAGAAAAAGGAAATACAAACTCGCGTTACGGGTTCGAATCCCATTCACTGCGCCACAATTTACTATCTGTGTATCGGGTTTATGTTGATTATCTGAAAGAATGGGGGCAGTGAGGTTATCACTCAAGAATATTGGATTATACAGTGAAAAAAATGTGTGCGATCCATTATTTTTTCGTATTGATGCTTAGATTGCTTAATACGGTTATACCCTGTTTCTAGTGGCTGGTGATATGGATGGATGTTAGGATCATTCTTGCTGCATTCTGGGTGGCTGTAGGTTTTTGTCTTGTAACGGGTGCTGTTCTTGGCTTGTTTAAGCCGGGTTATATTCAGGGTTTGATTGAGGGGGAGATTGATGGTATAAAGATAACTCAGAATGTGTTGACGGGGAATGCTTTCATATTTATGATGCCTGCCATTATGGCTGTTCTGTCATTGACTTTGGGGCATCCCCTGATTAGGTGGTTGAATCTTGGCGTGTGTGGCGTCTACTTGGTCTTGGTTCTCATGACTTATGGTTATTATTTGACTCAGGGGGTCGAGACTTGGGCTTATTATAATGTGTTGAAGGTGTTCGAGTTGGCGTTATACGCTTTGATTATCAAGTATAGCTGGAGCT
>CAZVMT010000244.1:0-4274 GCA_964628765.1 uncultured Candidatus Bathyarchaeia archaeon
TTTGACAACCCTGATGATGTTGTCCGTGAACCCCAGGAACCTGGCACTTATTTTGAGTACAATGATTGCAGAATGAACGTTGCCGCCCTCGCCCTGCTTCATGTATGGAGAAGACCTCTCCCTCAAGTCCTTAAAGAATACATCATGGACCCCATAGGGGCATCTTGCACCTGGCGTTGGGATGGCTATGATAATTCTTGGGTTGTCATAGACGGCGTCAACATGCAATCAGTTACTGGTGGAAGCCACTGGGGTGGAGGTTTGTTAATTAACGCCTTAGATCATGCCCGTTTCGGACACCTATTCCTTCGTAGAGGAAGATGGGGGGATAAGCAGCTTATCTCTGAGGATTGGATCGATAAAGCTACAACCCCTGGAGATGTTAACCCCGTCTATGGATATATGTGGTGGTTGAACACCGATGTTGATAGTCATAAGGCACAAGAAATAGCTAAGACAGGTAGCTCTGCTTATGCAAGCCAATGGCGAAGGTTCCCAGGAACCGGAGTATCCGCCTCATCCTTTTCAGCTAGGGGAGGCGGTGGTCATGTGGTTTGGATTGATCCTGAACTCGACATAGTGGTTGTAACTCGATGGCTAAAAGATCGTGTTAAAATCATAAAAATGGTAGCTGATTCTGTAATAGAATAAAGAATGGGGCTTTAACCGTCTGCTCCTTCTTTATATTTTTCACCAACCTCCCTTTTTTAACAAAAACACATTGTTTCCCTAATTCGACTTCCTCTTATGGACTTATTTTTCCTTTTCTAACGTCATCCAATAAGTATCAAACGTCTTCAAATATTCTACAATGGGTTTTCTGATATCTTAAATATGTTAAAAAAGTAATCATAGTTATGAAAAAACAGATCACCTTAGCCGTTACCGGTGATTCAGCGATTCGAAGACGTCTATCTGTGCATAAGGAAGAGGGTTTTCTCTCTTTGGTTAATCTAATTCGGGGAGCTGATGTTGCGTTTACTAACATGGAAGCAGTAATACATGATTACGATGGCCCTGAAGTATATCCATGTGAGTCAGGTGGAGGAACTTGGTCGCAAGTACCAAACTTTATGGCTGAGGAGTTAAAATGGTGTGGATTTAATCTCATTTCAAGGGCGAATAATCATTCTCTGGACTACTCTTATGGAGGTATGTTCAACACCTCGAAGGTTTTAGATGAGGCGGGTTTGATACATGCAGGAGTTGGGAAGAATCTAGCGGAGGCAAGGGAGCCAGCATACCTAGAGACCGCAAAAGGCCGCGTTGCCCTAATTTCTATGTGTTCTACTTTCACTAGGTGGGGAAGAGCAGGGGAGCAGAGAAATGATGTAAAGGGTAGGCCCGGTCTTAACCCTCTCCGCTACTATTGCTCAGTTGACTCAAAAAAGATGGAGACTATCAAGGATATCGCAGTCAATATTCTGAATATGGAACATTTTCAGGAAGGAAATGTTCATTACTTCGTCAAGCCTGGAACTCATAATTCCGTGTATAAATTTGTGGAGAATGAAGATAATCGTACATATCGGATCGCCTTGGAAGAGGATGTTGAAGGTAATCTAAGATATTTAAGAGAAGCGAGAAAAAGATCTGATTTAGTGATTATACATCTCCATGCACATGAATGGGAGCTTGGTAAGGGAAGAGAGGTTCCTGGAGAATTTATTCAACCCTTTGCCCATAGATGTATTGATGAGGGTGCTGATGCATTCATCTGTCAAGGCGCTCATACCCTGAGAGGGATAGAGGTCTATAAACGTAAACCAATTTTTTATGAGCCACAAAGTTCCATGGGGTTCGGTAAGGTAACGAGACTTCCATCTGGTTATTATGAAAACCCGATGTATCAGAATTACTCAAAAATAGATCTGAACTCTCGTGAAGCTCTGGTATTGGATGCTCTTGAATCTAGAGTAGCGTCACCCCTAGGTCAGGATTTAGCAAATCAGAGTTTTGAGGCAAAAAGCGCATTCGTAGGATATTGCACATTTGGAGAGGATAAGAACTTGATCGATCTTAAAATCTATCCTAAAACAAGAAAAGGTGGAAAACCTCCAACACTGGCGAACGAGCAAGAAGCAAAAAAAATTATCGACTATGTTAATAGAGTGTCTTCAATGTATGGAACCGAGATCATGTATAAGGATGGTATAGGTCAAGTGGTGATAAAATAGAGGATAAGGTGTAACGATTGGAGATTAATATGGGCAAGTGCATAGGATGTTGGAGATGTATCCCTTATTGCCCAATGGAAGCCATAAAGAAAGCAGGAGATGACGTGCCAACTGCTTTTATTGATTTGAAAGAATGCGTAGAATGTGGAGCTTGCCTACAATCCAATGTTTGCCCAACAAACGCCATTCAACATTCTGAGAGTTCATGGTTGAGAGATATTAAACGTTCAGCAGTGACCGGTGGACGAGGAACAGGAGACGTGAAGAGAAATGACATTCAAGGAATATACAAAGAAGGGGAAGTCGCTGTGGGCGCTGAGATTGGGAGACCAGATGTGGGATTTTACTTCAGAGATCTAGAAAAAATCACACAAGAGCTTTCCAAACTAGATTTTGAATATCAAATCGGTCGATCTGTAAGAGAAATGTTTGATCAAAAAACCGGGGAATTGAATAAAAAGGAACTTCTTGACGAAAAGGCAATGTCCGCAAGAATAGAGATTAAAGTAAAGACAGAAGATGTAGTAAAAGTAATTACCGCTTTACAAGAGATATCCAGAAAAATAGACACGGTTCTCAGTATTGATATAATAAGCAGGTGCAGAAACACAGAGATCCCGGTCCAGCACATACTTAAAGAGGCATCCATCAAAGTAAGATCAAATGGTAAAGTAAACATAGGCTTAGGGAGGCCACTCGCAGAATGACTCACACATTACATAGGCGAGGAGATAGATGCAGTCTAGAGGGAGACTATGTTGTTCTTATCCAAGGACTAGGTCAACACAATAAATCAATTGAAGCAGTCAAAATATTAGCCAGTCACAATCCAGTGGCTTTAATTAAGAGACGAGGTGAGTCACCTTTACGTTATATGAAAAACTGGGACCATGGTATAAGCTTAGAAGAACTTGTTGAAAACCCGGATACTCCAGCATATATCTCAGGAATATACATTAACAAATCTGACATGGAAAAAGTAGTAAAAGATTTAGTGAATGCAGACCTAGGGCTCCCAGTGACAATAAGTGGGAACATTGATGACATATTTCAGGCATGTGAAAAATCCTCGATAGACCCACATACAGTGATGCTTTCATTAGAGACTCTTGGAAGAACAGAATTAATCCCAGATGATAAGATCTTAGAGTTAACAACTATGTGCGGACATGGATTAGTAAATAAACATCTGGTTAAACATGTAATTCATCAGGTTCGGCAGAGAAAAATGACTTCTATGGACGCTGCTCTGGAGTTAGGTAAGCAATGTATTTGTAACTCCTTTAACCATGTTCGGGCGGAAAAAATCTTGGAGGAGTATATAAAAACCCCAAGATAAATAACAATTATTAAAAAAAAGAAAAAATATGTGGAAAAAATATTATCTTTGACGATCTATGCATTCTTCAATTATCTTTGCTGCTCTCACTTGATTAAAGAAATTACATACGCATTGTTTCCCTAGTTCGATCCCTGCTTCCTCTGCGGTCATCCGACCCTTCCTAACCTCATCTATTAGATGTTTAGCTAGGTTGGGACTTACCATGCTGTGACCACACATAGTAATTAACTCTAAGACCTTCTGTTCAGGCAGTAACTCTGTTCTCCCTAAGGTCTCCATGGATAAATTCATGGTATGAAGGTATGCTTTATCATCCTTTGATGTAATTTCTTTTATTATATCGAATACACCACTAACGACAACAGAGAAACCAAGATCCGCTTCGCTTAGACCATTAATTACCCCTTGAACATCTTCTTTATTTTCGAAGACTCCTGCTATATATTTTGGTAGTTCTGGGCCATTAGTTATCTCATCGAGAGTTAGTCCCTCATCCCAGTTCCTCATATATCTTAATGGATTACCTTTTCGTCTTTTCACCATTCCAACTGGATTATTTGCAGCGAGTATTTCTACAGCTTTTCTTGCCTCCTCTGGCTTTTCATCGGGATCACCTCTGACCAGAATCACGTAGTCTTTTTCAAGTGATTCTCTGCTGCCTCTTCTATGGTTACTGTGAGTCATGGTATTAATGGCCTCCCTAAACCGACGTTAGCTTTACCATTTATCCTGACATTGACACCGGCATCATCAAG
>CAZVMT010000245.1:0-4258 GCA_964628765.1 uncultured Candidatus Bathyarchaeia archaeon
GGGTCTTGGGTCTGGATGCGTTGGTCTTTAACCTGACCAGTGAGCCCTGGAACTTCAACTCCTTCAATACATCCAATAGGTCTCTGTGGAGCAGTGGCTCACCACCGGATAACGAGACACCGTCGAGGAACCCCAGCCTGGGTTTGAGAGTCTTGACTATCTCCTCTAACCCTATTTTCTCCATAGGAATATAGTGGTAGATGAGATCCTCGTGGGGGCAGAAGGGACACCTGTAGTTGCAGCCTGCGACGGTTAAGTCCAAGCACAGCTTCTTAGGGTAGTCAACCGTACTGAGCTTGCGTAGACCCACGATGGGGATCTCTTCGTTTACCGGTTTTTTACGTCGTAGTAGACTCGTTGTCTGTACGCCTCCTTTTGTGGTTCTTTTAGCTGTGAGATTTGGGTGAGTTTGCCGTCTACTCTGGTGTAGGTCATTGTTTTCTTTCCGCATGTTGGGCAATCATGGCTTCCTTTCACGTATCCATGCTCTGGGCATACGCTGAATACGGGTGATATAGCCAGATAATTGTACCCGAATACCTCAATGGTTCTATTGAAGAGTAAACCCAGTTCTTTACTGAAGGATAATCCCTCTTTGAGGTGTATCTGCTGCTGTGTGCCCCCGGTGTACAGGGAGTGGTATTTTTTCTGGTGCTCAAGCACATCCCAGAGGTCGTCCCCGTGGCTGGGCTTCAGCTCCGTGGCTGGAGTGAGATAGGTGAAATCAGTATCATATTCCTCTAGGAGTTCCGCGGCTGGGTTCTCCGATGGGTATGACTCCAGGCTGTAGAGTCTGCCAGTGGAGTAGTGGATGTCTTCGAGTCTCCTGAGCAGGTGTTCCAGGACCTTGTATGTCACCGCTTTGCCAGCCACATGCCCCAAAGGGGCATCAATTAACGTTTCCAGCGCCTCATTCATTCCAGCCAGGGTGATCACCGAGAAACCCCAGTCCAGATTATCCAAGAAGTGCCCTGTCAGGGGCATGTCCCCATCATCAAAACGAGCCTGTACCTGCTCATGTTTCGCGTCCAAGAGGTCTACTGCTTGATCCACTTGCAAGTCGAGCAGCTCAAAGAATTCTTCCTCGTCTCGTGCCTCGGCTCCTATTTTCGCGAGATTGATACAGGCGTATCCTGTTACCATTTGGTCCTCGGAGTCTCCGTTGACTCCTCCGAGGCGCAGATATGTTACCTCGTTCTCAGGCTGATATGCTCTGGGTCGTAGTGTCTCGGGGGCTATGGTTCCCGTTATGAAGTTCTGATATGTGGGTTGACCGTAGAGATAGGATAGCTCCATTGACTGTTGTAGTGTTGTTGAGTCCCAGCTGGTCTCAGGGTACAAGTTAACAACGATGATAGGGTAGAGGCAAGCCTTCTCCATCCGAGAGCGGTAAACATCCAAGATCACGTCATCAACGGCGTCCAATACGACCTGTCTCTTCTCCGTCTCCATAAACCCGGGTCTATGTATCAAGTCCAAAGAGATGGTAACGTTATGTTTCCCTATCTTCTGGAAAAAACCATCAATCTGGGTGATGAAGCCTTGTTTCGATGGCTTCTCCTTCTCGGCGAAGGCTGCGATGTAGTTGTCAAGGCTGTTGAGGGTGACGGGTCCACCCCACTCGTAGGTTGACTGCTGGACTAGGCTCTGGATCTGTGAAAACAGTTCCTCAAGGGTCTGTGGTGGCGCGTTGTTGGGCATCCCCTTCTGGATCAATGTTTCCAGGTTCCAGCCTATGGAGTAGCCTCTGTCTGTGGATTCCTCCCAACTGTAGATGTCGCCGTTCATGGTGTTGCCCTTGTTTGGATAAATGTATGCTGATCAGAGTGTAGCTTGGGTTTAAGTATATTCTTAGAAAGAGTGAAAAGGAGGTTTAGATGGATTCAGCGAATTTCTTGCCGAACGCCACTGCTTTGTCTTTCTCGTCCTCGAAATTGTACTTTATATCGGTATCGACCATGACGAGAACCTCATCAAAGACATCATACCCAAGTTCACTTACCATCTCCTTGAGCTTCTCCTCCATCAGCCAGGCACCATCATAGCCATAGCTGCCGAAGATTGCCGCTGGGATGTGGTTGATCTTCTTACGGTTCGCCTTGATATAGGACTCCATGTGGGTTAGGAAGTCCTTCATGTTGTTGGATATATCTGCATAGTAGACGGGTGATCCGAATGCGACGCCGTCAACCTCAGCCAAGATTGTTAATGGGAACGCTTCGCCGATCTTCTTTATCTCTACATCAGCGACTTTTTTAATGCCCTCTGCGATGGCTTTCGCCATCTTCTCGGTGTTCCCTGTTTTGCTATCATATATTACTGCTATCTTCATCTGTAAACCTTCTAACGTGTATGTATACAATGATTCGTTCCGGGGGTTTATATATACGTTACCAAAACAAGGTTCAGTTGTGAAGATCGGGGAGACCACCTGCAAGGGTATAATCAACAAGAGCGGCATAAAGGGTGTAGACTACGCCGTCAACCCCTATATTGGCTGTGCCCATGGATGCACCTATTGTTATGCACGGTTTATGACCCGCTGGTATCACCCGGGGGAGAAGTGGGGAAGCTTTGTTGACGTGAAGAAGAACGCCTTGGAGTGTATGAAACGAGAGGCTCCAGGTAAGAAACCCGGTGTAATATTGTTCTCAAGCGTAACAGACGCCTATCAGCCAGTAGAGAAAAAGACCAAACTCACGCGAAGCCTACTGCAGGTATTAGCCGAGCAAGATTTCCCGGTGGAGATACTGACGAAGTCTTCTCTGGTCAAGAGGGATATTGATGTCTTGGGGGATTTCTCCCAGTCAGAGGTTGGGTTAACCATCATCAGCCTCGACGATAAGGTGAGGAGAGCCTTTGAGCCCGGCGCCTCGCCTATCCATGAACGCTTGGAGGCATTGGAGTTATTCAGTGACGCTGGGATACCTACCTTTGCCTTCCTCGGACCATTACTGCCTCATATTTCGGATGAGGAGCTGGAGAATCTGTTGAATAGCCTCGCGGATAAGGTGGGGAGGGTAATCGTTGACAGGCTCAACATCAAGGCTGGGAACTGGAGGACAATAGAGGAGACCCTCACCGCTGCTTACCCGGAGATATTACCAGAGTTCAAGGAAGCCTCAAAAGAAAACTCACAATACTATGAGGATCTGAGAACCCGTGTCAAGCGCCTCCTGGAGGAACGCGCCATACCATACGACATAGTATATTAACCAGACTTGATGGCCTCTATGAGGCTGCAATCTAACTTTGCTATGGTTGAATGTATTTTAGAAATAGGAGAGAAGAATCACTTCTTCTTTGGGTAGTCTTGTTGGGCGTGTGCAGCGGCTAGACGCGCGATTGGCACACGGTAAGGGCTGCAGCTTACATAGTTCAAGCCGATTAGGTGGCAGAACTCAATGCTGCTGGGTTCTCCGCCGTGCTCGCCACAGATACCGATCTCAAGATCGGGTCTCGTCTCTCGTCCAGCGTCTACGCACATCTTCATGAGCTTACCCACGCCCTCCCGGTCGATGACCTGGAATGGGTTGCTGGGTAGCAGCCCCCTGTCTACGAAGTTCAGTAGGAACTTGCCCTCTGCGTCGTCCCTGCTTATGCCGAAGGTCATCTGGGTCAGGTCGTTGGTTCCGAAGCTGAAGAACTCGGCGCTCTCAGCGATCTCGTCAGCGGTCAAAGCGGCTCGTGGGATCTCGATCATGGTGCCTATCTTGTAGTGCAGGTCTTCCATGTCTGCTTCCTTGAGCACCTTCTCGGCTACCTTCTGGAGCTTGTTCTTCTCCTCTGTGAGCTCATTGATGTGGCTCGTCAAGGGGATCATTATCTCGGGGTGCACATCCACGCCCGCCTTCTTGACCTCAACAGCTGCCTCCATGATGGCCTGTACCTGCATCTCAGTGAGACCCGGGTACATCAAGCCTGCGCGGCATCCCCTGAGACCCAGCATGGGGTTGGTCTCCCATAGGCTCTCCACTACCCGTAGCAGGTATTCTTTCTCTTTGAGTTTCTCGGGGTTCTCTCCAGTGCATCGTAGCATGGTGACTTCCTGCAGTAGTTCTTCCCTTGGGGGTAGGAACTCGTGCATGGGTGGGTCGATGAGCCTGATGATTACAGGGTATCCGTCCATGGCCTCGAATATGCCTACGAAGTCGTTTCTCTGGAATGGCAGTATGTTCTCCAGCGCCTTCCTGTATTCGATGATATCCGGGTTGGAGTCTATCTTCTTCTTTAACGCCTTGTAGGCTGCCTTGATCTC
>CAZVMT010000246.1:0-4239 GCA_964628765.1 uncultured Candidatus Bathyarchaeia archaeon
CCGAGTACAGCCTCAAGGTGCTAGATGTTGACATACCTATACTGATAGAGGACTCCGGTTTGTACATTGACAAATACTATGGTTTCCCCGGTCCATACAGCAGCTACGCTCTTCGCACCATAAGCAACGAAGGCATACTCAAACTACTGGAAAACGATGAAGACCGAGGAGCAAGATACCTCTCAGCCGTCGCATATCGAGACGGAGACACCTCAAACACATTTAGGGGAGAGGTCAAGGGCACTATAAGCCACGAGGAAAGAGGGAGCAACGGCTTCGGGTATGACCCCATATTCATCCCTGATGAGGGAGATGGGAGAACCTTCGCCGAGATGACAGCCGAGGAAAAGTCAAAGATCAGCCACCGAGCCAGAGCATTCAGGAAGCTGGCTAAGTGGATTGTTGAGCAATAGGGTCAACAGTCGAGGTCATCAACTCGGGCCATTTCTCGAACATGTACCGTGCACTGTCCTGGATGTTGAAGGGTCTTGAGCCGTTTCCCGCCCTGACGTAGAAGTATTGCCTTCCATTGTGGAAGAGGAAGGCTGGCTCCGGGGATGGTTTCACGTTTACCCTGCAGATTTCTTTTCCATATGCTCGTGGGAAGGTAGCTTCGATGTACTGGAGGTACCGGTTTCCTATTTTCTGTGATATCTGGTTTACCAGATAGTTCTCGAAGGCGTCTCGGTTGTTCTTGTTGAATGTCTTATAATCGTGTTTCAACCCCACGACCCGGTTACGATCATTAACACCAATGAGCAGATCGCCGCCATCAGCGTTAAGGAAGGCGCAGACACTCTTCAAACAATTGAACTCAAGATCCGGGTCCAGACACTGGCGCCGCGAGTTAAACCTGAGGCTTGCCTTCAACTCAAGGTGCTGGCTCTCCTCCTGCCGCACAAGCCTGTGGATGTCTTTTTCCTCTGTCTCTAATGCCTTGAATTCCTTGATGAGCTGGGGCTTCACGAGAGCGATATCGGTGAGGGATAGTATCCCCAATACTCGTTCGGGTCTCATGGGGTCCAGTATGGGTAGCTTCTTGATGCGATTCTTGAGCATCAACTCGCTCGCATAATCCACCGAGGTCTCAGGATCGGCTGAGATGAGATCAGCGGTCATTACATCCTTTACATGTACCTTCTTGGGGTTTTCCCCACGGGCTACCACACGGGTAAGCACATCTCGTTCGGTCAAGATGCCTAGAACACTGCTTTCTCCACGCACAATCAGGCTGCTGATCCCGTAATGAGTCATCGCCACTGCTGCGGACTCGATTGTCTCATCGGGAGACAGCGCGATGATATCCCTGGTCATGACTTCCTTTACCAGCATAGTCCTCACTAATGCCTTGGGTTTATCTTGGGTGAAAGATTATGATGGTTATGGAGTGATGTAACTGATCAATTTTCAATTACTCAAGGTGATGTTAGTTATGAGTATCTCGTTTACCTCGCCGCGTTTAGATGCCTTGGAGTTGATGGGGCGGTTCATCTGGACTATCTCTGTTCTGAATCCCGGGATGTTCTTGTATAGCTCAATGATTGGCTGCACGTAGCTATTGCTCTGAACAAAGAGAACACCTCGCTCATGGAGTTCAACACATGTATCCCGTAGCAGTTTATGGTCATCATAGCTAAACCCGGATTTACTATAGGATGTGAAGTCACTGGTCTCGCTCACAGGAAGATAAGGTGGATCAAAATAAACGATGTCACCATCTTTCGCATGGTTTTGGACGCTTAGGAAGCGTTGATTCGTTATCAATATGTTCTGCAGGAGCCTGCTGGCTTCCATTATCTTATTCTCGTCAACTATCCTCGGGTTCTTGTACCGCCCAAAGGGTACATTATAGTGCCCTTTGCTGTTCACCCTGTATAATCCATTATACCCAGTCTTGTTCAGGTAAAGCAGGATAGCTGCACCCTCAACGGGTCCAAGCGTTCCCTCGTTGAACCGGGTTCTGAGCCTGTAATACTCATGCTTATCATAAACAAACTTACTGGCTTCTTCCATCAACTCCGTTGGCTTTTCCTTGAGGACTCGATAAAAATTCATCAAACGGCTATTTACATCGTTAATAGAGCCTCTCAATGGCTCAAGATGGAAGAATAGGGCTCCGCCTCCGAAGAAGGGCTCGTGGTAAGCTCTCTCATGGTAGTCATTTGGCAGGAGGTTGATTATGTTCTCTATCAGTCTTCTTTTTCCGCCTACCCATTTGAGAACCGGTCGAGCCATGGCTGCAAGAAATATGGGGGGATCTTGGTATTAAAACCCCTCAACCGTGAAAAGGATAAAGATTTAATAGTGGTCTTGAGTGTAAGTCTAGAGCATCCGGAGAAAACAGAATTGGTAGGAAAACTATCTACAATGCGGGGCGGTGGCAGAAGCACGAGGCCAGTCAGCAAGAGGCCCCCGAACTGGGTCGTATACCAGCCAGACGAGGTTCAGGCACTTATAATCAACCTCGCACGCGAAGGCAAATCCCAGTCACAGATCGGTAACATTCTCAGAGACGTACACGGAATCCCACTAGTGAAGCCCATAGTTGGACACGGAATCAGGAAGGTTCTGGAAGAAGCAGGGCTTGCATCTGAGATCCCACAGGATCTATATGATTTGATGGTCAAGGCGACGATACTCCGGAGACACATGGATCGCAACCCCAAGGATTACGGTAACAAGCGTGGCCTCCAGCTCACGGAGAGCATGATCTACAGGGTCACAAAGTACTACAAGAAGAAGGGCAAGCTTCCAAGAGACTGGAACTATCGCAGTGAGATAGTCACCATCTAGTCACGGAAATGCCACACGAGGATTTTTTCAAATCTTTTCAATCAGCTGTCTCGTTATTCAATAAACATTTGGAGAATGGTTCATTCATACGGCTCGTTACCCATAATGACGCTGATGGGTTGAGCAGCGGTGGAATACTAGCCATCGTTGCCCTGCGAAAAGGAGCGCGTTTCAAGATCAGCAGCGAGAAGAAGCTGGATGAGAAACTCATCAAGCGACTCGTTGAAGAGAAACCTGATCTGGTTATCTTCAGCGACTTCGGCAGCGGTTATCTGGATATTATCTCGGAGTCCCTCAAACAGGATGTAATCATTCTGGATCATCATCTTCCATCAGACCAAATAGCAGAGAATATAATCCACATCAACCCCATGCTCCACGCGATCGATGGAGCAAGAGACATCGCAGCGTCAGGAGTCAGCTACTTCCTAGCGAAGGAGATAGACCCAGAGAACAAGGACCTAGCCTGCCTCGGGTTGTTAGGGGCGCTTGGTGATCAGCAGGATAAGGGTGAGCGCAAATCCCTCATTGGGTTGAACACCATCATCGAGGCGGAGGCTGTGGAGAATCATCTTCTGGAAAAACATGTGGGTCTCATCTTTTATGGATACGAGACACGGCCACTTGCCAAGGCCATCGCCTACACGACTATCCCGTATATCCCAGGGCTCAGCGGGAACGAGGGCAACTGCGTCGCATTCTTGAAAGAGATTGGGATAGAGATCCTAGATGGAGATCGTCTAAGGGCTTTGGCGGATCTCACCGATGATGAGAAGACCAGGCTATTCAGCGCCCTCAGCAACCACATGGTGAGCAGCGGATGCGACTCAAGAGCCATCCACCAATTAATAGGAACCATCTACACATTCAAACTCGAAGAACCCAGCACGCCTCTCAGGGGTGGGAGGGAATTCGGCAGCCTCCTCAATGCGTGTGGTAGGATGGGGAAACCGGGTGTGGGTCTCAGCGTGGTGATGGGTGACCGTGAAGAGGCTATGGTAGAGGCTCAGGAAGCCCTTGAGGAGTATCGTAGGTCCATAGGTCAGGCATTGGACTGGGTCCAGATGAATGACAAGGTGACCGAGATGGAGAACATCTACGTCATCAGGGCAGAGGACAAGATCAATGACACCGTGATAGGGGTGGTCTCTGGAATCCTTCTCAGTCAGGGAATACTCAAGAAGAAGATACCAATCATCGCCACAGCCTACAGCGACGATGATCAATTGAAGATATCAGCAAGAGGCATAGAAGAACTCGTTGAACAAGGACTCCACATGGGTTTAATCATGCAGAAAGCAGCCGCTCTGGTGGAGGGTGGCGGCGGGGGACATGATATCGCAGCCGGTGCATATGTCCCAATTAATAAAGAGTCGGCGTTTCTCGATGAGATTAATCGGCTTGTCGCTGAAGCCTTGGCTTGAAGAATACCGCTATAAACCATGA
>CAZVMT010000247.1:0-265 GCA_964628765.1 uncultured Candidatus Bathyarchaeia archaeon
CCATAATTTCCAAATAGGATCAAATTGATGAAAGTTATTTAATAAATTTTCCAACTTATTAGCTATTAAATTTATGTTGATGATATTTATGTAAAGCGTCACTAAAAATGAACGCTAACGTTTAATGTATGGTGTCGTAAGGGATGACGGTGCTCAAACTTATCAGGTTACCCACAAAATTTGAGGCGAGCGTTAACGCTCGAAAACCGCTGAAACCCTTATGCACTATACATTGTCTCGTCCTGAAATAGGTTTACACAAAAAA
>CAZVMT010000247.1:275-2016 GCA_964628765.1 uncultured Candidatus Bathyarchaeia archaeon
GTATTTAGAGCCTTGAAAGCAAAAGTAAATTTTAATGTTGAATTAATAGACGGAAACATTAATATTGCTTAAAACTACAGGTTGGCAACACCGCATATAAATAATGGTGAGGTTTTGGGGTTGCAAGCGGCAGTAACCCGCTCCAACTTTCTTGTACCTTGACAGTGAAACAGCACGCACATCACCCCTATTCATATGCGAAACCGTTAGGTTGTCTCGTCCTGAAATAGGTTTACACAAAAAAGTGTAAAAATGGATAAAAAAAGTAAAATTATTTCAGGATTATCAGATGGAGAAATAATCCAAAAATCCGGCAAGTATTTTTCAGATGAAGAAAAACATTACATTATTCAGGAATTGATTTCCTCTAAATGTACCAAAAGAGAAGTTTGGGAAAAGTATACCGGACAAGAAGAAGAACATGGACAGCTCTTGCGATGGATGCATAAATTAGGCTACGACACAGGAATTAAAACAAGAAGGCCTAATTTTGTATCAAATCCAATTCAGATGAAAAATAAAAAACATCAAGAAAAGCCTACAGACTCTTTTGAGAACCTTCAATTAAAAAAAAGAGTAGAAGAACTTGAAAAGCAATTAAAAGATGCTGAATTGAAGGCCATAGCCTTTTCTACGATGGTAGATATTGCTGAAAAAGAATTTAATATTCCTATTAGAAAAAAGCTCAATACCAAACCATCGAAGAAATGAAGAATATTTTTTCACACATAGGATTAGCCAAATTATGTGGGTGGTTTGGTATTACCAGACAGGCTTATTATCAAAATAGCTGGAAAGCTATAGATATTAGTATAGAAGAAGATTTGATACTTAAAGAGGTGCAAAAGATAAGAAAGAACCACCATAGAATGGGATCAAGAAAGCTTTATGATAAGCTACATGCATTTATGTTAGAGCATCAAATAAAAATGGGTAGAGATGCTTTATTTAATTTATTATCAGCTAATCATATGCTTGTAAGAAAACGGAAGCGACGTATAATAACAACACAATCGTTTCACTGGTTAAGAAAGTATCCAAATTTAATACGAAATTTTAAACCTGCAGCGCCAAATCAGCTATGGGTTAGCGATATAACCTATTGGGAAATTGAAGGAGGTCATGTTTATATCAGCTTTATTACAGATGCTTATTCTCATAAAATAGTTGGCTACCATGTAGCTGAAACATTAGAAAGTGTAGAAACAATACAAGCACTGATAATGGCTCTTTCTGATTTAGGCTCAAATAGCCTTTATCAACTCATCCACCATTCTGACAGAGGAGTTCAATATTGTCATCATAAATATGTAAAGCTATTACAGGACAATGATATTAAAATTAGTATGACAGAGAATGGAGATCCTCTTGAAAATGCTATTGCAGAGCGAGTAAACGGGATTATTAAAGAAGAATATTTACAAGATTATACTGTAAGGAATATCAAAGATGCTAAGAAAGTATTAAACTTTGTAGTGAAGCTTTATAATGAGGAAAGACCTCATAATAGTATTAGTAATCATGTTCCTGATATAGTACATCAAGATAAGAATATAAAAATAGAAAGATTATGGAAGAATTATTACAGAAAAAATCCTATTATTGTAAAGTAGTTACAGGATTAAAATATAAGTGTAAACTTATAACAGGATTTAAGTATTAAACTGTAAACTTTTTTCAGGACGAGTCAACTTAAAAATATTCTTTCAAATAACTGACTGTAATTCAGTCTTTTTCTTAG
>CAZVMT010000247.1:2116-4077 GCA_964628765.1 uncultured Candidatus Bathyarchaeia archaeon
GTCAACTTAAAAATATTCTTTCAAATAACTGACTGTAATTCAGTCTTTTTCTTAGGTCGTAAGTGCAATATTTTGTTAATGGCATAACTATGGAGTCGCATTCAGCAGTTTTATGTTTTATCAATATTAAGCATTTAATAAATATTTCCTGATTAATTACCAGGTAATTGGTTAGTTTCATCATGCTTAAATATTTACCTGATCTTTCTTTAACCTTATGAAAATAATGTGAATAAATTATATTGGCACATATTACAATCATAATAAACCTTGATAATAGTAAAACCTGCAATTGGTTTTCCGATACATTATGCACTTTGGCAAATGCCATATTGGATTTCCAAATTTTAAATATTATTTCAATTCGCCATCTTAACCTATAGATAGCCATTAATTCATCGAAGTTTGCTTTTGTATTCGGAATAGTTGTTATAAAAATAGTCCATGACATTAATTTTAGAACCTCTTTTGATATATTGTGTTTCCTACAGTCTCTTTTCGCTTTCATTCTTCTTGTATTTGCAATTTCTTCACTTACAGGGTACGCAACAAGCCTTACTTCGGTTTTGTCTTGATTGTTGAGTTTTACAGTAATGTTCAGTTTTTGTTTCTTTTCTAATTCTTCAAGAAGGTTTATTGAATTACCGGTTAATGGGTCAAAAAAAGAAGTTTTATGTTTGTATCTATAGATACAGTCGGCACCAACATTTAAATGGCGTTTTATTTCATCATTTATATAATATCCCCGATCTCTTAATACTAAATCCCCTTCCTGAAGTTCGATCTCTGGAGCTGCAGCAAGATCATTTTTGCTATAAGGATCAATAGAAAATGAAACGAAACTACCGGAAATCAGATCATACACTCCTTGTATCCTGGCATTGCATACAGTAGAATGCTGGTTTGAAACACCTGAAAATATTTTAAAAAGGCGATATGGTAATTTAATTATGGTACTATCCTGTACTAGGATTCTTTTATATACTGTTGTATTTCCTAATGTAGTCATTTGTTGGTCACATATTTTTAATTTGATTAATCGTTCAAGGATTGCTTGAAAAAAAATAATGCAAGGATCATTAACTTTTTTCCAAAATGCTTGTTTACTGGCAGCAATATTATATGAAGTATGGTAACGTGATGCAAGATTATTATAGCTGGGTGATATACTCCAAGATAATGAGCATATATTAGCTAAAAAACAAGGGGAATCAATTTTCTTGGGAATTCTTGTTTGGAAACCTGTTTTATAGGCAATAGAGCGTATTTCTTCATCAGATAAACCATTAATATTTAAGGAGTTTAAAAATTCAGAAATGTGATCAGTTTTTTTTGGAAATCATAATAAAAAGTTTTAGTTTTACAATAGTATATATACTATTAATTAAAACCAAAAAAATGGGATATAAAATTAAAGTTCAAAGAGTTGACAGGGGAAAAACAAAATCATTTTACATCAACTTTCCGGCAGCAGTTGCAGAGGCTGGAAATATTGAAAAAGGAGAAGAAATGGAATGGGTAATACAAGATCGGGACACTTATATATTAAGAAGGGTAAAGAAGAGTAAGCCTCTAATAATCAATAAGAAAAAACAGTTAAGTTAACGCGTATGCCCTTTTGCCTTCAATGGATGCTATCAGGGCAGTTTCTTCTCCACAAACAAAAGCTCCAGCCCCTTCCTTTATTTTAATAGTTAAACATTGTTTTGTACCAAAAATATTTTGTCCAAGAAATCCTTTTTCTTCACATTGTTTAATTGCTTGTTTCAATCTTTTTATAGCCAATGGATATTCTGCCCTTACATAAATGTATGCTTCATTTGAACCAATTGCATAAGCAGCGATCATCATGCCTTCTATTACCGAGTGAGGATCACCTTCTAAAACACTTCTGTCCATAAAGGCACCCGGATCCCCTTCATCAGCATTACAAATGATATATTTTTTTTCACCAAAGGCTT
>CAZVMT010000248.1:0-3988 GCA_964628765.1 uncultured Candidatus Bathyarchaeia archaeon
CCAGACAACCGGGATTACCCTTACAGATGCGGGTAAGAAACGGAAAACCGATGATGTGCTTGCGACATGGGATATCCGCGACCCCATGAACCCAGCGAAGCCCCGCTCTATAATTACGCCTTGCTCATACATATTCAGGTTAACAGTCCGTGATAACAGCAGGGTAAATGATCACTGGCGCCACGAGAGAACATTCGAGACTGGAATATGCATAACCGAGTAAAACAACCAATTCCCCTTTTTTATGTGGAGAACATTGATCCTCGCGCTGTTACTTGTTTGAAACCCAGATAACCATCACCTTGGTAGTTACTGTTTTACGCGGAGACGCAGTGAATCATGTATGAGTCTTTATGAAGCGATGAAAAAAGCGGCAGAGGACTTCAAAGGTGATCTGGGGGTCTCTGTCAAGCATCTTGGTACAGGGGAGACAGCCAACCTCAACGGTGATATGCTCTTCCCAACAGCCAGCGTCTTCAAACTACCCATAATAGTAGAGTTCTATAGACAGGTAGAGGCGGGTAAGATAAACCCAGAGAACCAGATAGTGCTGATGGACCGGGATAAGGTACCGGGCTCCGGGATACTCAAGGAACTCAGCGAGGGGTTACCCGTCTCCTACAGGGACCTGTTGAGCCTGATGATGATTATCAGTGATAACACAGCCACCGATCTCGTGGTGGAGACCGTTGGGTTTGAGAACGTGAACAGGACTATGATGGAACTGGGGCTGAAGAACACCAAGGTGGTGAAGTATTGCAGACAGATACTCTTCGACCTCGTGGGGATAAACAACCTCAGCATAGAGGAGATGACACTGGACTTGTTCAAGAAGGCATCAGAGGGAGGCGACTACACTGGGACATGGAGCCTGGGAGTCGAGGACAATGATGTCACCACGCCAAACGAGATGAACACACTGCTAGAGCTGGTAGCCAATGGGGAAGCCGCGAGCTTGGAGAGCTGCCAAGAGATACTGGGCATCATGGCCAAGTGTCAGACGGGTGGCTACAGGATTCCCAAGTATCTCCCACAGAAGAAGGTGCAGCTCCAGAGAAAGACCGGGAGCCTACCCGGGATACGAAACGACGTTGGGATCATAACCCTAAGAGAGACTCGTGAACGATACGCGTTAGCGTGCTTCACCAAGGCTGCGGAGGATAACTATATGGCTGAGGAAACCATCGCCAAGGTCAGCCAAGCAGTCTATGAATACTTCATTTAACACGATTACTCGGAGACTATCTCCTCCATACACCGTTTTCGGGGAGGCTCCTTCACCCCTAACCAGAATATGCTGACGGCTATCAACCCAGAGATCGCGCTCGCCCTAAACGACCAGGCTGGTCCAAGATTGTTCCAGAGCCAGCTACCTGCGAGGAAAGTGGGTGCAACGATGGTGCCGTTAACAGTACCTATGTCCTTGATGACATCCATTGGACCTTGTTTGACATTGGGCTTCACCGGATATCTCTACACTGTTTTTACCGTAACACCATAGTGTATTGTGGGTTACTCTATACAAGGTTCCTGATAGTTTGAGCCAACGTGTAAAGACCGAAGAGGATGCCGATCACCCAAACAGATAGCGCCAAGGTAAGGTTCAACCCAGATAAGAACCCGATAACAGAACCAAGCGACAACAAACCACCCAAAATCATCAATCTCAAGGGAGAAGGCTCAAGGTGAAACGCCACAGTACTCGCCTCGATTGCCCTCGACCGCTTTAAAGCCAGATAGAGAAGCCCACCGAAGAAGACATACAGTACCCAGATTGTTGCCTGAGCACCGAGGGAGGGCATCTCCTCCGGCCTCAGTACAGCCCCAGTGATAACATAGTAGACCAGTAAAAGAACGCCGATAGCCTTGAATTGCCGCTGGTCAGGTAACAGGTCCCGCATCTGGATATGGGTCCCCACGCGTCGTCTCCAGAGAACCAGTAATACCACAACAAACAGAGTAGTCATGATGCCTGAGAGAACCGAGTCGATGACCGATGTCGCTCCTATGCTCTGGAATACCCCACCGAGAACCGGAAAAATGTAGTAAAGTCTCTTGTTCATGATTCTTTTGAGTAGCCTCAACACCCATTCAGGTAAGAGGGAATAGGTCTCACTGCTGCTTGTGAAGATGGACTCCGCCAGGAACAATGGGATTATGAAGCTCATGAAGCAGTGCCAGAAAAGCACGAGCACCATGGTCTCGATTAACGCGATACCGAATACCCTTGGCATAGCGGTCTCCCATGTGGGGTTCCAGAGAACCTTGGTGATGTACGCCTCGTAGAGCCCGAAGAGGCAACCCGCTGGGAACAGGGCGTAGAGCCATGGACGACCATAACGCCAGACGAGACCCCAGAGGAATAAGATGTGAAGAGTGTAGAGTGGGATAACCAGTATGTAGCTCATGGGGTTATAGAAGGTATAGATCTGCGAGCCACTCCAGACCTCCGCGAAGTAAGTGCTCAAACACCCCAGGATCAACCAGAAAAATAACTTATCTCGGGCACCCGGCTCCAAAACAGTCACCTACATCATCCTGTTTAGTAGAAAGCCTATAATAAAGACCAAGCCACCGAGAACCGTCATCCGTATCCCTTTTATGAAGCGTTTCTCTCCGCCGAAAACCAGACCAGCAGTGAATATGAGTAATAGATCGATTATCACCGCGATGGAGATGCTTCTACCTGGGCCGATTAGCCCATAGTTCACGAGAATGAACGGAGTTAATGTGACGGCGCAGGCGAGTATGGGTGTGATGAAGACGAGTATAGCCGCGAGAGAGGTGACAGCCTTGGAGTGTTCCTTGATCAACGTGTTCTCGAGATCGGTAAGTAAGGCTTCCTCGATCTTGTTGATACGCTTCTCCTCTTGAATTAGCTCAGCTTCATATACGCTGAACCCGCTGCTTACTCCAAGGGATATGCTTGCGATGATCATGGTTCCCATGATGGCTCTGGTATCTATCACCGAGCCAAAGGCGCTACCAACCACTATCCCAAGTATCGTGAATATGGCGTCAAACAAGGTGTTAATAAGGTAAGGCAAGCCACGGTGAAAGACGGCGTCTAATCGAGTAAACAATACGAACAACGATAAAAACAGGTAATAGGATAAAAACAGTGGCCTCAGCCAAGGAGGCTGTTGAAGAGCAGCTTGAATGTACCATGGGTCTGGCAACGATGCTGGACCCTTGGACCCATCAATACAACGTTACCCTCACCGACATGAGCGTTAATGGCAGCGATCTTGTCTGCGATCTTCTCTTCACCGACGAGCCAACCAGACTCCAGTATATCGTTCTCCGGGTAGTATGCGATTACCTCGTAGAGGTGGTTGTCTGGCCCCGGGTTGATCTTGAAGGCTGGGCTACCCCAGAACAGGGCTAGGGTTTCCTCTGGCATACCATAGGCCGCTGGGTGGGTGTTCTCCACGAGCAACCGTAGGGTGCTTCCTGGGCAGTGGAAATCTTTGGGGCTTACATCCTTCAATACGTTGGTTACTGGTAGCTCCAGTGCATCGATGGCGTACTCCGAGGAGCCGCCGATGCAGTAGAGGGTGCCACCGTTTCTGGTCCACTCTGCTAGCTTCTTCTTACCATCCTCGCCCAGTCCAGACTCGTACTCTGGTGGGTAGTTGGGTAGGGGCCAGCCGGGTCTGTTTTCTTTCCACCACTTCTTGAGGTCATCTCCCCCAGTGATTACCTCAGGTGTGTCGTGAGGTATGATGATGACATCATACTCGCTGAGGTCTCCCTCCAGTATATCCTCATCGAAGAGCAACTCATAATCGAAGCAGTACTGTTCCAGGCAGAGCCGGGTCCACCCTGTGTCCATGTTGCCTCCCCAGAACCTGTCATACATGCCTATCTTGAGTTGTTTCACTGGCTCCATCTCAGCTTCAAGATCAGCTAGGGCGTGGAAGTTTACTCCAGTCTCCATAGCTACTGTTGTGAGCTTCTCCTCGTACCCGGGTTCTATGATGAAGCA
>CAZVMT010000249.1:0-3954 GCA_964628765.1 uncultured Candidatus Bathyarchaeia archaeon
TCGATGGATTGATCGCTGCTCAAAGCATGCGTCAACAACTGTGCCTCATGCTGGGCAAATTTACGATCCATCTTACTCAGAATAGGATCAGCCAGCGGACCATCCTCAAACATATCACTGATGGCAGCATAAGCAGCCAACCGTTTTCCCTCCTGACCCAGCATGCTCTTAAAGGTGTCATAAACGAGGACCGCAGCGCAGTCACCTGTCTCCAGCCTGACGCTGACACCAATGTTCTCTAGCTTGCTCATTAGCTCGGGGCTCATCTGATGATGGTCTATAATGTTGATCGAGGCGAATTTCCTTATACGCTGTATCTCAGGTTCGAGGCTGTCCCTGATGTTCAGGTCACATATATACAGGGTGTCGACTGGGGGCTTTACCTTCTCCAAAGCGTTATCCAGATTATCATAGTTGGCGAGATAGAACTCTCCTCCCTTCACACGTTTTATGAAGGCCCCACAGGTTAGTCCATCCACATCGTCGCCATGTATAATAGTAAACACTGTCAAATTATCTGCCTCGTAAACCCGTATATCTCCGCGAGGAGATTGATATTAGTATCCCTTAGCGGGGTCACAGATATACCTTAACCGCTCCCCCTCGACATAGCGCTCAAGGTTCATACAGAAGATATCCACGACCCTGTCACCGATATATGGGCTGCTGTGGCTATCATGGGGGATCAGTAACACGTTTTCCATATCCCAGAAAACATGGTCCTCTGGAAGAGGCTCCACCTCAAGGGCGTCCAGATAGGCGCCAGAGATCCAGTTCTCCTCAAGAGCCCTAATCAAGGCCGTCTCCTCCGCCACCGCTCCCCTACCAATATTGATGAAATATGTGTTCGTGTTCATGGCCCTGAACTCCTCCACCCCCAGCATATACTTGGTATCCGGGGTCAAGGGAGCAGCCACAACAACGTAATCAGCCTCAGAGAGATACTTGGTTAGCTCACCCACCGGGAAAACAAGGTCAACGTTCTCCACGGGCTCTACCCTCCTCTTGGTCCCGATGACCCGCATATCAAAAGCCTTGCAGAGCTTCGCTGTGCGTCTCCCAATGTTTCCTAACCCGATGATCAAGGCTGTCCTGTGATACAATTCATCGCACTTTAACTGATTCCAGCTATGTGCTTCTTGATCGATCCTTCTCTGTTTCAGCTGCTTCGCGTGGTCCAGCATCCCGGTGATGACGCTCTCAGCGATCGGGTAGGTATGAATACCCGGGGCGTTCGTCAATGTAACCGAGCCATCCAAGACCTGTGGGGTGATGTTGTCGCTGAAGCCGGTGCTGCAGAGCTGAACCCATCTGAGGCTTGGAGTGAAAAACTTTTGGTAATCCAACCAATCCAGCTCACCATGATAATGAGTACGGTTCCCGCCCTCAGCCAATACAACCTCATACTCAGGTTCATCCGGGACCCTATCCGGAGGCACCTCTATTAACTCGATCATGGGGCTGACGGCTTCTATCTGAGCAATATGCTTCTCCTGCAACCAGTTCAAGTCTGGTCGAGGATACTGGTAACCACGAGGAATACCGCTGACAGCGACGCGAATAGTCATAGCTAGAGCCAGTGGCTTATCATATAAAAGAGTGAAGAAACCTAGGGCGCTATGCGACCCGGTGGAGAGGACTCGATCCTAGCCTCATTCCACTCAAGGTAGACCTGCACCATCTTCAACAAGATAGTGGCAATCGAGACATACACGAAGACACTGAGGTCCATGGCGATCAGGTTATGAACACCCTCCACAGCTACCTCGAACTCCGTGTAGCCAAGGTTCGTCAGGTTCCCCGCCCCCAAGAACACGATTATCAGTATCAACGAGAAACCAGCCTGAGCAAGCTTCACAAGCAAAGCAACTATACTGATGGGGTCAACGAATCCACCTACTAGTGTCAGTGCAGCTGTGACTACTCCAATCATCATGACCTGATTGGTAAACGCAGCCAAGTCAAACCCACTCTGCTCGATCTGAACAGCAAGATCCGGGGGAATATACTCAGGGAGCATATACGGGATACCAACAAACAGTATCAAGGTAATCAAAGCAGAGATAACCGCGCCAATCTTGCTCGCCATTACTCCATGCCTCCCTCTATATCCATGGTGTTGCTGAAACTAATCAAATCATAAAGCGTGGATACGCTTATCTCCGTCTTCCACTGGAGATCTACCCCCTCCTGGAAATACTCATTTGCATCCTCCAGCGACAAAGACAACTCAAGCTCCACTGGAACCACATTACCCGGAGGGACAACCACAGACGCAGAATCCGATGCAACCTCGTTACCATCAACAATCAAGCTCACACTCACATCCATAACAGCCTCCAGATACCCGTTATTACTTGGAGTCAACTCGAATGGGATAACCACGGGATCAGTAAACTGAATCTCGACTCCCTGCTCCCCACCCGGGAGCGCTGTCGCGAAAACACCCAGCATAGTATGCATCCCAAGTATCAATGCGACAGCCGAGACAAGCTGAACGACCCCGATAACCAAACCGATGATCTTTGAAACCTTCAAAATATTTCACTTACAGAATATGAAAGGCTCCGCGTTATATAACTATCAGCTAAACAGGATATCTTCACTAATTATAGAACCAGTGTTGGTAAACCCTTAATAAACGCAGTCCGCCAAACCATATCTATTATGGGCATATGCTACCACTGTGGAAAAGAAGTCAACCCTCCACTACGCTGTCCCCACTGTAACCTGAGCTTCTGCGAGGAACACCTCCCACAGAAAGCCCACAACTGCATAGCGTTATCAAACAACATCACAGGCATCAAACCCCAACCCGTAGAAACCAAGACCATCCACTACGTTGAGCAAGAGGAAGAAGCAGAAGAAACCTATAGACCACGCCCAAGAACAGTAAAAACCCGAAAGACCACGAGCTTCCTGGGGCAGGGCATAACCAAGAGAAAGGTTGTGGTCGTCGTCCTCACGTTGATCGTAAGCCTCGGCAGTATTCTCTTACTCAATCAGTGGCAGCCTGACCCGGATGACCCCAAGGTCGGACCTGTCTTCCCAGTCTCAAAGGAAACCATAGCTAAGCAAGAGTACGTTCTCATATTGATCAACGAGGAACGAGTCAAGGAAGAGCTAACAGAGTTAACCCTAAACAATAACAGCATCGCCCAACGCTACGCTGAGGAGATGCTGAGAACAGGGGTCTTACGGAATAACCCCGAGCTCCCCGCCAATATGGGTGAGAACCTCATGTACTTCGAGGGAGAAGACTTCAACGTCACTGTGGTCTTGGACACCTTGTTATATGACATGGTTTATGATGACGCGGACTATGACTGGGGCAACCATGACAACATACTCTACGATGAATACACCGAGGTCAGCATCGGTGTAGCCTACAATGAGAACAAGCTCTACCTCGTACAGGACTTTAGTTAAGTAACACGGTTTCATAAAACACAAAAAAGACGCAGCTTTGAATCCCCTATGCAGAAACTCAAACGGGAATACAAGTTCTTCATGGGGGGATTCCTCAGCGGATTCGTATTCTACATGGGGATGTTCTTTCTGGGCTTCTACCTGCGAATAAAAGGAATACTATAGAAAAATGGTTAGCGTCGATAGACCTCGACGTTGTGCTGGAGATCGCTCTCACCTAACGCCTGGACCGTAACAGCAATCAGGGAGCCAAGGTTCTCAAGATCAGATAGACTGATGACCTCGTTGGGGCTATGCATATACCTGTTAGGCATACTGATCAAGCCACATATGGTGCCTCCGCGCTCCACCTGAATCGCCCAAGCATCAGTACCGCTCCTGCTGGGAACCCCATGCCTCTGAACAGGGATGCCCTTCTTCTCCGCCTCGGACTCCATCATCTCCCATAGGGCTCTGGTGAAGTTACCACCCAGCGCTATCACCGGACCCTTACCTAGCTCTATCCCACCCACCTGATTGGGTTTA
>CAZVMT010000250.1:0-3936 GCA_964628765.1 uncultured Candidatus Bathyarchaeia archaeon
GCGCCAATCCGTTGGGGGCCGTAATTCCGTTACTGGCGCCATCCTGATTCATTCCCGAACCGGCAATGACCCCATAAATATGGTCTCCGTCCGCCACGGCATCGCTAAGCCGCTTGAGAACGACCACCCCTATACCTTCCGACATGATCGTCCCATCGGCCCGGTCGTCAAAGGTATAACAGCGGCCGCCAGGCGAAATCATCTCGATCGCGGCAAGGGATATCAGGGTGTTTTGGTCCAGCTTGGCGAAGACACCTCCGGCAAGCGCCAATGACGATTCTTCATTTCTCAGGCTCTCACAGGCCAGATGGACCGCAACTGCCGCTGAGGAGCAGCCGGTATTCACCACCAGGGCGGGACCATTCAAATTCAGATAATAGGAGAGCCGCGACGCCACAATCGCTTCGGAAGAGCCGGTAAAGGTTTCGTGATAATAGTTTGCGGGTTCCGCGCCAATAAATGTAGCGACTTTGGAGCCGGATAAGGTCTTGGGGTTATATCCCGCATCTTCCAAAACCTTCCATCCTTCCTGCAGAATCAGCCTTTGATGGGGATTCATGGACTCGGCTTCCCAGGGCGATATATTGAAAAACAACGGGTCAAAGCAATCCCTTTGCTCTAAAACCCCGCCCCACTTGCAGTAAGTCATACCGGCCCGCTTCTTGCCGTCGTAATATCTTGGGTCCAGATATGGAGAGGATAATTCATGAACGCCATCATGCCTATTTTCCAGATTACTCCAGAAAGCATCTACATCCGGCGCATCGGGAAACTGGCCGGAGATCCCGACCACTGCAATGGCTGTCGTACTTAATTCAACCGGATTTACCTTTGCCGGTATTTCATAATGGCCGGTTAGCTCTTCCCGCAGTTGGGTATCTAATTTTATATTATCCGGTTGCAATTCGCCGTTATTTCCCGGCGCAACCTCGCGGATTGCAGCGGTTACATTGGCGGCGGCGCGGTTTGATTCCGCATTGAGCCGCTCGCCGACTTTTTCTCGATATGTCTTGATAATAAATGCGGCTAAAAGATTAACTGTTGGGTAGTCAAAGATGACGGCGCTGTTCAGATCGATTTCCAGTTCACTATTTAACCGGTTTACAAACGAAACTCCCAGAATAGAATCCATTCCATAATCGGAAAAGGCTGCTTCCGCATCAATTTCTTCCTGCGCTACCTTTAAAACTTTTGACAACAGTCCCAGCATCATTGCCTGGGCATACTTATCCACGCTCTGATCCGATGGGTCCGGATTTGAAACTGCCGCTTTGCCTACTGCCCGCTTTACGGAGAAAACTGGTGGCAATTCACTGATTAGGGTTTGCCGGGTTTTAGAGGTTCCGGTCGGCAATGGCTCATTTTGGGCTGCCTGACCCGCCTCTATCTTCTTCCGGCCCGCATTGGGCTTTAAGTTATCGGCCGGTTTCTGGATAACCACTCCATCACTTTCAGCGGCAATTATTTGCTGACCCAATTCCAGTGCTATCCGGGCGGGAAATTCAATCCGCCGGAAGCCCGCTTCTTCCAGAAGTTCCTGCCAGATCTCCGGTTCAAGCAGCGGGGACCCTGGCATTCTCAGATGAGGGTCCTCAAATAGCCACCATCCGTCCAGCAGACCGAAGGTCAATGTGGAAAAGATGTTTTTCGCGCATACTTCATTTACAAGTAAAATGCCGTTACGCTTAAGGGCGGCTTTGGCATTGCCGATGGTCTCCCGGATATCTTTGGTGGCATGGAGCACATTGGCGGCAATAACGATATCATATCCGCCCGCTTCAATACCCTGCCCGGCCAAAGACGCCTCTATATTCCATAACTTATAGGTCAGATACGGATTGTCGGACCCGTATTTTTCCTCCGCGAACATTAAAAATGACTTCGAAATATCGGTATAACAATAATCAAGATACGGCGCATAAGGTTTGATCCGGTCAAAAACGGTGGCGCTGGTCCCTCCGGTACCCGCCCCCACCTCAATAATCCGCACTTTGGTCTTGCCGTCTTCCGCAATTCTCGCTTTGATATAAGCCGCAACGATATCCGCCAGCACCCGGTTGAAATAATCGGATATGGCGTTATTTTTATATATCCCCTCGACCTTTTCCATGGATGAGTTGGCAAAGAGGAGATCGGTAGCCGGTACCCGGCCGGTCAGAATCGCAGGCAGATTTTTTACGCATGCCTCTAGAAGCGCGGTTTGGGTTTTCCATTCCAGGTCATCGCCGGATGACTCCCTCACCTGTTCCCATTCCCGCCATACGGTTTCCGCATCATCCCATCCCCGATCATCCTTTATCCTTACCCGGCCTCCGTCCTCCTCGATATAGCCATACTCCGCCAGGATATTCAGGCACTCTTGCAACCATAACCCATACTTTGCAACGATCCCCGCTTTTTTAGCGAGTCCGGAAATTTCTACCGCCGCGCCTTTTTGCGGGAATAATAAGTCCCTGGTCTGGCTAAAAAGCATTTTCACAGCCAACGGGAGCATATTTGCTGCCGATCGGTTCCGGACCGGAGGTTTATGGAGCTCAATATTATTCAATAGTGAACCAAGTATGGGTTTGAAACCCCGATCATGAACGGATGCCGTTTTTTCCTCCACATTCATTGACTCCATTAACGCTGGGGAAGCTTTGATGCACAGGCTCTGATTTAAAAGGCCGGCCGTTATCCATCCGGTAAAACGTTCAAAGCAGTCAAATCCTTCCTCATCCCCCAAAGCGCTGATTCTGTCGCTTAATATGCTGTCCTTCATGGCGGTTTCCCAAAACCCCCAGTTAACCGCACCTACCGGGAATTTGGCCTTGCCCCGGATATACCTGACGAATGTGTCCAGGAAGGTAATACCGGAAGCGTAAGCCGATAAAGTGGCTGCTCCTGAAAACGCATATGCCTGGCCGGATGAGAAGTAACACATAAAGTCGAGCGCTTCATCTTGGAAGGTTAGATAGAAGTTAAGCCCGCCTTTGGTTTTGACGTTAATGATCTCCAAAAATTGCTGTTCCGTGGTCTGGCTGACGGAATTTTTGAAATCAAAGACCAGTCCCGAGAAGATTGCGCCATTAATCACGGAATACCGTTGCTTGATCCGGCTTAGCGCCTGTTCCATCTGCGCAAGATCGGTCGCATCGGCCTGGATGTACAAGGGGACTTGGCCATATCCACCCATCTCCGCCAGCTTATTTTGAATATTATCCGCCATTTCCGGCCGGCGGCCAATCCAGACCACCCTGGCGTCATATTCCCGGATCAGATAGCGGGTAATCGTCCCGCCCACTGCTCCGCTGCCCCCTACAATGACATACACTCCTTCTTTTTGCAAACCCGCCATCTTTCCGGTCGAGTCGCTGTCTAGCGCAACGAATGCCTGTTGATACCTTCTTCCTCCTCTTAACTTGATTACCTCGCCGCGTCCGGAGGGCCTTTCGCGCAGGACCATTTCCAACAAGGCCTTCCCCCGGTCACCTTCCAAATCCTCAAGCGATATATCGATATTCCTTACCGCAAACATGCTGCTGCCCTGGGCGACGGCATAGGCCAATCCGGTAATTCCTCCTCCGCAGGGGTTAATATTGGTAGCTCCGGTGTTATAGTTGTCCTGGGTAATCAGATAGCAGTCCATGGGATTTCCGGAACGGGCTTTCTCTTTTACCGCCTTGATCAGCCGCAGCAATTGGATTTCGTTGTTTTGCTGGCTTTGCGCCAGTTCGGCCGGATCGACCGTTTCTTTACCGGCAAATTCCGAGATGAAGTAGATACAGTCTATGGTTTCGTACTCACTTAAGCAATTTTTAAAACCCCCGGAATCAGCAACGGAACACTGCCACCGGTCTTCGCCCATCCTAATCGTTTTACTTCCCAGTTGGACTGGGACAACTGTCTTCACTGACAGGTTGCGGTAATAAGCGGCTATAGTTTCCGCAAATTCCT
>CAZVMT010000251.1:0-3931 GCA_964628765.1 uncultured Candidatus Bathyarchaeia archaeon
TGAACTCAGGATGGTAAAGATCGGGGATTACGCCGAGACCTTCTGCATGGGCACCCATGTGAAGAGCACGGGGGACATCGGCAAGCTCAAAGACCTACGACTGGAACCCAAAAAGAAGCGAAAAAAGATAGTCTACTTCGAATTAGAAATCTAAAAAATAGGTTATTTAGAGAAGGCCTGTTTCTCAATGTTCATCACTGGTGGAAAAAAGAACCCAATGATCCCCATCACAATGATCAAGGCACCCCCGATTAGAAACCAGACCCTAACACCGATGATATCAGCCAATGGACCAGCCACAGCCAACCCCAGAGGAGCCATGGCAGCAGTCCCACTAATGAGGATGGCAATGACCCTACCCTGAATCTCCTTGGGCACCGTTGACTGGAGTATGGCGAAGAAAGATCCATTCACGATGGGATTCATTATACCCGCGATGGCCATGCCAGCTACTGCGAGGGGATAGAGGCTGCTGGGTGCTAGTCCAACCAACCCAACGCCTATGCCTAGTCCCACTGAGCCCAGTAAGGCTGTAGTGATTCGACTCTTGAAGCCTCCCCAGACACCCAGTGAGATCCCACCAGCTATCATACCGAGACCCATTGTGGTTTCAAGTATGGCGTATTTCATTGAGTCTCCAGCGAAGTGACCAGTAACCAGTATAGGCGTGAGGGATATCGCGGGTATAATCAGGAAGTTGAACGCCATGGCAACACCCATGATGATGAGTAAGCCGGTCCAGCCCCGGATGAAGCTAAAACCATCCCTGAGATCATTGACCACAGAGGCACTGGTCTTCAACTCCACGTTCATGAGCCTTGGAATCCTGATGAATGTGAGAGGCAGTATAGCCATAGCAGCTGTAACGATGTCAACCCCAAGCACGATCTGCAGTGGGAAAAGATCCATCAATAATACCCCCATTGGGGGGGCAATGATGGCTGCAAGCCCCATCAGAGCCTGATTTAACCCAGCTACCTTTGAGAGCATCTCGTCCTCCACCATGAGGCTTGTCGATGCCTGCATGGCTGGCCACTGGAATGCTCCTCCTACTGCGCGTATGAACATGACAATGTAGACATGAACAGGGCTGACCATTTCAGCAGCGAAGAGCCCCATCAAGGCTACAATAGCCAATGCGTTCACGGCGTCAACACCCATCAACACCCTGCGCCGATCCCAGCGATCAATCAATGCTCCAGCGAAAGGCGTGATGAATACCTGAGGCAATAACGCCATAATCGAAGCCGTAGCCAACACCGACGCTGATCCCGTGGTGCTTGTGAGCCACCATACAAGTGAGAACTGGACAAGCCTGCTTCCCAATAGGCTGAAGGCTTGTCCCGTGAATACTGCCCAGAAGTCCCTCATGGGTTTGGGCGTTTTCTGAGGCATGGTATCCTCTAGTTGTGTAGTTTGATTTTGCATACTATTTTCTCCTAAAGGGTTAGGCGGCGATGTCCTTCAGAATCAACTCCAATAAGACCTGTTCAAGGTGATCTGGATCATACTGTATACCAAGAGTCGCGTGCTGGAAAGCCAACCCATCGAGAGCCGCGTAGACCAACGTCACCAAACCCTCCGCATCCACGTCCCCTCGGATCTCGCCCTTCTGTTTTCCTTCTTCAATCAAGTCTACGAAGAACTTGTGGATGGTTTGATAGCGTTTGAGTAATGCGGGGCTTATCGTGTCAATCCTTGAGGCAGTTACCATGAACTCTATCTGCATCATGCAGACCTCCCTTGGGCAAGCTACGGATGTGCTGTAGGTGTACTTGAGGGCGTTCTTGAGCTTCTCTATCGTGTTTTGGCTTCCATTTATCAGGGCGATTACCTGGTTCATGCCTGCTTCTGTCTCTAGGTCTAGGAGGGCGTTGAAGAGTTGCTCCTTGCTCTCGAAGTGATTGTAGATCGCTCCTTTGCTTACTCCGCTTTCTTTGACTATGTCGTTCATTGATGTGCCGTTGTAGCCCTTTGTTGCGAATAGCTGGGTTGCTACCCTAATTATTGTCTGGTGGGTCTCGTTCCATTGGTCTTCCGTTGTTCTTGGTGCCATTCACCTAACCTCTTATTTATAAGACCGGTTGGTCTTATTTATAAAGGTAGTGCTAAAACGACCGGTCAGTCTAATAAAACGGGGGTTAAACCTGCCCACGAAGCAAATCATCCATAGACTCACGCTCCCTAACCACACGAGACTCACCCGCGAACACCAGAACCTCAGCTGGTCTCGGCCTAGAATTATAGTTACTAGCCATAGAGAAACCGTAAGCACCGGCGTTCATGATAGCGAACAAGTCGCCCTCCTCTATCTCTTGGATCTCTCGTTCCCTTGCAAAGAGGTCCCCTGACTCACAGAGGGGCCCATATACATCGTAGCGTTTGACTGGGTTATTCATCCCAGAGGCGTTTATTATGTGATGGTATGAACCGTACATGGCTGGGCGAATCAAAGTGTTGAACCCAGCGTCAACCCCCACAAAGGTCCTGCCTGGACTGCTCTTCAAAGTCGTAACCCGGGTCAGAATAACACCGGACTCAGCTACTAGAAATCGACCGGGTTCAATCCAGATCTCAGGCTCTCCCAGACTGTACTCAACTAACTTGCCCTTGATGAATCCTAGGAGAGTCCCAGCGAATACATCAAGATCAATCTCTGGTTCATCGGGGCGATATGGAACACCTATGCCTCCTCCTATGTCAATGAAATCAAAACCGATCCCAGTGGACTCTGTAACATGCTTGGCTATCTCAAGGAGCCGACCAACAGCCTTGAGGTAATGGCTTACATCCATTATCCCCGAGCCGATATGCATCTGGATACCAAAACGTGACACACCCGCATCCAAAGCCATCCTGTACCCTTCAAGCGCCTGTCCCTCCCAGACACCAAACTTCACATCAGGACCAGCAGTAATGACATGCTCATGATGCCCAGCACCCACCTCAGGGTTTACCCGGAGAGAAACAACCGTGGGAACCATATGAGCCAATAGCTTCTCTAACTGGGAGAGGGAGTCGATGTTCATCCTCACACCCTTTTTGAGCAGGAAACTCATCTCCTCCTCACCAACGCTGGTGCCAGTGAAGAGTATCTCATCGGGCTTGAAACCAGCCTTGAGCGCAAGAAAGACCTCACCTGGGCTTACCGCGTCTATCTCGACACCCTCAGCTTTCAATATCTTTAGGATGCTGATGTTTGTGTTTGCCTTGCATGCGTATAGTACGCGGATTTTGGGGTAGTGTTTCTTGAAGGCGTCTCTTAGCTTGTTGATGTTGTGGTGTATCTTGCTCTCGCTGTACACGTAGAGTGGTGTGCCGTGTTGTAGTGCTAGTCGGGTTGCTGGGGCACCCTCGATGTAGAGTTCTCCATCTCGGTTCTCATATGGCCAGGTGATTGTCATACTAGTTGCTGGTTGATGATGTAATATTAAGATGGCTACAAACTGGGCTCGATACAGGGCTTTGTACCGTTACATAGGAGATAAGTTTATAACCCGATTACGATGCGCAGATTCTAAACACAAGAAGGCAACAAGATGGGCGAGCGCTCGTTAAGAATGGACGTATTATCAATCTACGTTCCATCATTCTTCATATTCGTGGGAATGAGCATCGTCTCACCCATCCTACCCCTCTTCGCCAAGAGCTTCAACGTAAGCTACACACTGGTAAGCCTAGCAATAAGCAGCTACGCCTTTGGGAGATTAATCGCCGACATACCATGCGGCTGGTTATCAGACAAATGGGGAAGACGCCCCCTAATGATCTGGGGCACACTCGTAATAGCCATAACAGCCTTCCTCAACGCTCGGGCAACCAACTTCCTAGAGTTCCTGCTATACCGAACCATCCAGGGCATAGGCTCGGCGATGTGGATGACAAGCAGGACAACCCTTCTCGCGGACATACTCAAACCAGAGGAAAGGGG
>CAZVMT010000252.1:0-3893 GCA_964628765.1 uncultured Candidatus Bathyarchaeia archaeon
ACAGGGACAGTCTATGATGTAAAAGAGACCGTTTATAGTAGCGATGGAACCCCGTTATCTGCTGTGGGAGTGCCCAGCGCGAGCTTCAGCAGGAGAAGCGGCATTGATATCATGATGCACAGCGCCGAGGATATCATCGAGTATCTCAGCCCCAAGGCGTTGGAGGTTCAGGGACGATTCATAGAGACTTGGATGACACGGTATGTCACTGAGGCAGCGGCGTTTCCATTCGAGAAGGAGATACCTGAGAAGCTGATGAAGGAGATAAAGGAATATTATAAGAACTGGCATGAGCCACTCCCCTAATCTCTACCACTAATCTATCTTACCAATATGTTCCAAGGTTTCAGATCAAGGATAGATAATAAAGCTAAACAATCCTTTTTATCAAATCCTGTAAGGAAAACTCGAATTGAGCGCCAGAAGATCCAAGTTCCAGCTATCCGTCGAGGTTCTTGAATGCATCCAGCAGGGTGAGGAAAAGCCGACGCGGATAATGTACAACTGCAATCTCAGCTGGAAGAGTTTGAAAGAAATTCTCGATAACCTTACAGAACAGGGGCTTTTAGAGGAGACAGTTATTCCTGGTAAAAAGCGCTCAAAGCGCCAGTATGATATCACATTGAAGGGCGAGAATGTCCTGAAGTATTATCGTATGGTCAGCGGATTAATCGAAGTAGAAGGTTTGAAAGACTAAGATTACTTCTTAGCTTTTTTCTCCCCCGCATGCTTTTCTATTCTTGGGTATTCATCCAAGTCAGTTATCTGGTTGTATACTTTATCGAGGTTCTCTCTTCTGGGCTTCTTCTTTTTCAAATCACTAGACCACGAGATACTCCGTAAATAAGCTGTCCGCAGGATACAATACCGGTGATGAGTGAATCTACTACCAGATTCACCACCCTCTCCACCCAAAAAACCATTAGAACAACATATTAAACGCAGGCAATGCGTTAGTAGAGTAACGTGATATTATGAGCAGCGGAATGTGGGCGGAGAAATACAGACCCCAGAGCCTAAACGAGATCATAAACCAGACAGAAATAGTATCAAGATTAAAGACATTTGTAGCCGAGAAAAATCTACCCCATCTGCTATTCGTAGGACCAGCGGGCGTAGGAAAAACAACCAGCATACTTGCACTATCAAGAGACCTCTACGGCCCCGGGTACCGAAACTTCATACTCGAATTAAACGCAAGCGACGAGAGAGGCATCGGAGTAATCAGGGAAAAAGTAAAAAACTTCGCCAGAACCGCTGCCATGGCTAGCCCAGTGAGCTTCAAGATACTCATCATGGATGAAGCGGATCACTTGACAAGCGACGCCCAGCACGCCCTCCGTAGAACAATGGAGATATACACCAAGACCTGCAGATTCTGCCTGCTTGGTAACTATAGTGAGAATATTATTGACCCAATCCAGAGCAGATGCAGCGTATTCAGGTTCAGCCCACTCGAAGAACCCGACCTTAAGGACTATATCCAGTTGATAGCTGAGAAGGAGAGTCTCGACATCGTAGATGAGGGATTGGACGCCATATATCAGGCGAGTAAAGGCGATGTGCGTAAAGCCATCAATCTATTGCAGGCTGCTGCTGCCAATCAGAAACTCATTGATGATGTAGCCATATACAATCTGTTGGGCAATGTTAGCCCCGAGAAGGTAAAGGACATGCTAGCCGTTGCCTTGGATGGGCGTTTCCTTGAGAGCCGAGAACTCCTCAGGGAACTTTTAATCGATCAGGGATTAGCCCCAGACGATATCATACGTAACATATACCGCGAGATCATGCGCCACTCCACACTCACTGAGCAGATGAAAGTCAAACTCAGCGACACCATCGGAGAAGTAGATTACAGATTAACCCAAGGATCAAGAGCCGAGATACAGCTATCAACGCTACTAGCCCATCTCGCCCTCATTGGAGAAGAAATGAAGTGAGCCAGTCATGGACCAGCCTATATCGCCCCAAGAAACATGAAGACTTTATAGGTAATGATTCAGCCGTTGCGGCTATAGAGAAATGGTTGAATAGATGGAAGAAGAAGCCCCCAAAGAAACGAGCCATCTTCCTCTACGGTCCACCAGGCATAGGAAAGACCAGCATCGCACAGGTATTGGCCAGAAAACACGATTTTGACTTGATCGAGATCAACGCCAGCGACGCGAGAAACAAGAACAGCCTAGAGGAGGCGCTGGGGAGAGCCATAAAACAAAACGTCACACTGTTTGGTCAACGCCGCTTAATCCTTCTCGACGAGATGGATGGTCTGAGCGGTAGCAATGACCGTGGTGGGATATCATTCATAGCCAAAGCCATCGATGAATCCACGTCACCCATGATACTGGTCGCCAATACTATCAAGGAGAACATGGAGACAAAATTCAGTTCGATACTGAGAAAAGTCACAAGCATCGAGTTCAAACCCCTCACATTCCAGGAAATTTACGAGAAACTGGAAAAAATTGCGGAAGACCAAGGGGTAAAGGTCCACCCAGAGGTACTTGATATGATCGCCTTGAAAACCAGTGGGGACCTGAGGTCCGCCATAGTTGACCTTGAGACCATCTCACGTGGAAAAGACACCGTTAACCCCGATGATGGCGATGTCTTGAGCCACCGTGACAGACAGGATCTGACGCCAAACATATTGAACCGGATATTCTCAGCGACCAGCCTATGGGAGGCTCGCCAAACCATTAGACAGAGCATGATCAGCTACGACGATCTTTATGACTGGATATACGAGAATCTCCCAACCGTGATAGATGACCCCTTTGAACGTGCACAGGCGCTTGAACAGTTAGCCAAAGCCGATATCCATGAGACAAGAGCAAGGTCCAGCGATTACCGCCTACTAAAGTACATGTTTGACCTCATGACAGGCGGAGTGGCATTCGCACGGAACAAATCCGAGGGGACAGGCTACAAGGATCAGCTTACAACTGCGTTGCGTTCAGCTGGGCTTCCTCCGAGTAAATTGAGCACACAGGAGACCCGGGATGGAGTAGTGATCAAGCCTACGAGTTGGCTAGGCAAGGATGTCTGGGGAAAACTCAACAATAATCTAAGGGGCATCGGAGCCCAGTGGATATACGGGAAAAACGTCTGGGTACTCCCCTACTACAAGGAACCCCAGCTCAAATGGAGATACATCAAGACCTATCATAGCCGAAGACGCATGAACAGCGTCACATCTCAGATAGCATATAACTGCCATACATCCACAGACAAAGTGAGAAACGATATCCTGCCCCTCTTAACATACATGATCCAACACGATGAAGGTATGTACAAAGAAACAGAGGAGTGGATGACAAGGCTACCAGATAGAAAACTGGATCACCTGCGCTACATGTCCTTCAACAAATCCCCCTCAGACTACGCCAGCCTGGAAAGCTACGCCAAGTATAAGCAACGTGAGATAGAGAACCAGATCAAGGACGCCAAGAAACAGAAAGAGACCGACCATAAGAACATTGAACGATGGCTAGAAGACCAGAAGAAACTAGCCAAGTGGAAGTAGTTGAGGGAGAGGCTTTTACCTCTGAACAACTGATTAACTCCTATGAAGTTTAGTAAATTCCCGAGAGCACACATCGCCTCGTTACCCACACCTATCCAGTATCTGTCCAACCTCACAGAGAAACTGGGAGGCCCCAAGATATGGGTGAAACGCGACGACCTAACAGGCGTAGCATTCGGTGGGAACAAAGCGAGAAAACTCGAATACATAATGGGGGAAGCCTTAGAGAAAAAAGCAGACGTAATAGTAACCGGTGCAGGTTTCCAGAGCAACTGGTGCACGCAGACGGTGGCAGCAGCCAAGAAACTCGGACTGGACATCTATCTTGTAAAATCCGCGCCCTACGAGGATTTCGATACCGAGG
>CAZVMT010000253.1:0-3883 GCA_964628765.1 uncultured Candidatus Bathyarchaeia archaeon
CGGTATATTTGTAACAATATTGACCCCCACAGTCCTCATCGAGGCAATAGGTGTGCGTGAGGAGCCCAGTCTCCTCTGGTTATACTTATTCATGGACCTGTTCTTCGTAGCTATTATGCTTAATTTCCGTAAAATGCGGGTGCTGATTGACTCAGAGAACCTAGTAGCATCCTTTGGCTTATTGAAGAAGAAGATACATCTCAATGATATCAGACGATGCGAGATAATCAACGCGACCCTATCAGAATTTACGGGGATGGGGATAAGATACGGTGGAGACGGCTCACTAGCCTATCTCCCGAGGCTGGGAGAAGCCATCAAGGTCACTCCCGCATCTGGTAGATCATTTGTATTCTCAACGAATAACAGTGCAACGGTACTGGAGACTCTGAGACCATATTGCTAGTTCATTTTATAATCCAAGACACATCAGTTACACCGTGCACTGAATGACCGACGAATACTACCCACCACCAGAAACAGAGGGTGGATGGCGGAAAACAGATCCAGCTAAAATCGGGGTAAACACCAGCAAACTCGAAGAAGCAACCCAATACCATGACCGGGCAGAATACACCACCAGCCACGGGGGAGCACTAGTAATCATACACCAAGGATACCTGATAGCGGAGAGCTACACGACAGGAACCCTTGGGGGACCACGGCCATGGACGAGGTATTCATGCAACGATGTGAAGTCCTCGACGAAATCTGTGTTCGGGACAGCGGTGGGGGTCTTTCTGGATGAGTATAGGGATAGGGTAAGCCTTGATACAGGGCTCGTTGGGGATGGACCAGAGGACTCGCTCATACCCCAGATATGGGATCAACCCTTGACAGACCCAAGGAAAACAGAGATCAAGGTAAAACACGTCATCTCCATGACCAGCGGACACGAAACAAAAGAACCATGGCTAGCGCCTAGCACAAGACATCATTATCGAGATTATTCTGGGGCGTACCAGATGTACGAGTACTGTTTCGGCTGGTGGTACTTCGAGGACGTACCAGCACACCATACATTGCTCTTCAAGCCGGGGCATGGCTTCAACTACAGTAACTTCGGTTTGGAGCAGATGGCGTTAGCTATGAGGAATACCACGGGTGAGATGGTGGGTCCCTATGTCTATGATCGGGTTCTCGGGGAGATCGGGTTACCCATCGAGGTCAGGGATAATGGGTACAAGGATATGGTGTACAATGATCCAAGGGAGCTGAACTTTTCCGATACACCTGGATGGGGCGTCGGCGGAAGCAAAGGCTGTAACGCTTATGGCGCAGATAGGAGCATGAGCCCATATGGGTACAACTCCATCGTGGGAAGCACCTTCAGGTGCAGCGCCCGAGACTTCGCGCGCCTCGGATACTTCTGGCTAAGAGGGGGATGCTGGGGTGAGAAACAGTTGGTGCCAGAGGCTTGGATGAAACAGGCAACCAAGCGATTCAAGCAGGCAACGGGCAAGACCCACAACTATGGATACACCTTCTGGGTGCAGGACGAGTGGGAAAACGTGCCAAAGGACTGCTATGCCTCACGAGGGCACAACTTCAACGACTGCTATGTGATCCCGAGCCTAGACCTTGTGGTGATGAGGATGGGGAACGATAACCCTCCAAGGGATGAGCGAGACAGGTTTACCGAGACCCTGTTATCGAAAATCGTTGACTCAATCCAATGATATGCTTATCTTAGCTCCTTCAAAGCCTCGCTAATGGTGAGGTGCAGCAGCTTCCTCGCCTTCTTGAAGTGTTTTCCACAGAACCAGCCTGCGTCAGGTGGGTGCCCAGTGATCCCCTCTTCCTCTACTCTCTTATCGAAGGCTCTTCCCTCTGGGGTCTCCTTGAAGTATAGTAGTCCTCCTTCCCTGTCTGGGTCGAATTCGCGGTCGCATACATCGCAGATGGGTGGACGCATAAAGATAGGTTATCTGATGGGGATTTAATAGTTGAGGAAGGTTATCCCTGTAGAGCTGGAGACTTGGATACCTAGTAATAGAGTGAGCCCCTTGGCGGCTCCTTCACAACATATTTTTCGACTACATCCCAGTCAACCTCGAAGCCGAGACCCGGCTTATCAGGGGCAGAGACATAGCCATCCACAGGTCGATACGCTGGCTCTATGAAGAAATCCTCTAGGGGTACGGCGTTGATCTCAACCCACTCACTGGTCATGTTGCTCAGGCTCAGATGCACAGCCGCCGGAACACCGGGGCCAAAGAAGAAGCTATGCGTAGCGATACCAAGATTCCAAGCCTCAGCGAGGGCGAAAATCTTTCTACAGGTCATTATTCCGCCGGTCATGATCACATCTGGCTGGATGATATCCACGGCTCCCTGTGTTATAAGGTTCCTGAAACCATGGTGGGTGTGCTCATTCTCGCCACCAGCGATTAGAATATCCGTCTTCTCGCGGAGCCGAGCCAAGCTACTGTAGTCATCAACGGGCCAAATCGGTTCCTCTAGCCATGTCAGGTCGTATCTTTCGAGGGTCTTAGCTGCTTTGATGGCTTCACGCGGGTTCCAAGCACCATTGACATCAAGCATGATCTCCACATCATCCCCAACGGCGTCTCTCACTGCCTTGGTTGACTCTATAGCGTCTTTTCTCCCCTGATGGATCTTGACTGCCTTGTAGCCCTGTTCCACCCACTGGACCGATATCTCGCCTACTTCCTCGGGTTTATTGTACTCCATGAGGCTGGCATATGCCTTCACCTTGGGTTTGCAGAGTCCTCCAAGCATCTCGTAGACAGGCATCTTCCTCGCCTTGCCCAATATATCCCATAAAGCAACCTCTACAGCACTCAAAGCATACAATGATATGCCCCTTATCCCGTGTCCGAAGCTGACCTTGTAGGCTTTATCCCATAGTCGCTCGATCTGGGTTGGATCCTCCCCCACCAATAATGGTTTGAGTTGTTGTTCTATGTATCCTCCCACCGAGCCATAGGTGAATGGGATGGATTCCCCGTATCCCTTGATTCCCTCGTCGGTGGATACCTCGACTAGTATGTGGACTCGTCTCCTGTTGGGGTAAGCCGAGACAGGGTTGCCTTCCTTCAACGGTATCTTGAGTGCGATGGTCTTGATGTCTGTGATCTTCAAGTATTCAACCTCACATATTGTAGAAACTGTCTCCAATCAACTATTTAATACTCTAAGGACTTGGCTGATGAATCTTTTAACCTGAGCAAACAGTGTATATGTATGGTCTCCATTGAATCCATTCTCATCGTTTGCTCAATTCTGGTATTAAGCATCTCCATATTCTATCATAGTAGAGCAGTCAATGACCAGAATAGGATAAAATCAACCGAGTTGAGACTTGAACAGATACGTTTTATTAATGACCCTATTGCGGATAAGGCGCTGACAGAGATACTCTGGGTCTGGACATGGGAGGATTTCGATGACTACTGGACCAAGTACAGTCCCAGAGCCAACCCAGAGGCAAACGTAACCCGTAGAATAGCCAGAAACTACTATGTTGCCTTGGCTAGTATGTTACGTAGGGGAGACCTGGACATCGGGTTACTCTATGAGTTGAATCCCTCAGGGGTGACCCGATACTGGGAGAAGATCAAACCCATCGCCATGGAATTCAGGAAGCGAAACAACTACCCAGACTATCTTGAACCAATAGAGTATCTCGCTAGCAGGTTCACGGAGTATCGTAAGGCTCTGAGCCTCTCAGCTCCAAGCAATTTAAAGTAATGCCCAAGCCCAAGTTATACTATGGTTAACAATATTATGTCAGGAACTCCGGGTTCTCCTCTCTGAGCCTGTATCTATATTCCTTATCATCGATTCCTTCAAAAGTGCGGTCCAAGGCTTCATAGGCGAACTGGAACGCCTCCCTGATTACAAGTGATCTTGTCGATAT
>CAZVMT010000254.1:0-3868 GCA_964628765.1 uncultured Candidatus Bathyarchaeia archaeon
AATAAAAACACCCCAACCAAGGTCTCAATACCATCCTTAAGTTAAAACTTGTCAGAGAACGTACAATATTAATTAAATCGTTTCTGCAATCTACCAAGAAAAACAGCGAGTGTCGGAAACATGGGGAACCCCTCAGTCGCGATCCTGATGGCAGGCTCCAGTACACGGGGTAACCCCATTGAACCATACTCATCAAGGGTCCTCATCCATGCATCAAAAGCCCCTGGCACGCAAGCCGGGGTAAACCCATCCTCAGGGATCAACGGATATCCCTGCTCCTTGAACCAATCTATGGTCGCCGCCATGGGAGCCGTTCCCTGACCATTGACAGAGATGACCTTCTCCTCATCACTAATGTAGAGAAGGATAGGAGCTTCTCCGCCTACACCGATCAGATGAGGCTTGAGCAGAGACATACAGAACCACATCGCTGCGCTAGCATCAACGGCGTTACCTCCTTCCTGAAGTACCCTGAGACCCTCAATTGATGCCAGATAATGGGTGCTGGTCACCATCCCGTTGGTGCCCATGATCACTGGTCGAGTTGTAAAAGACATAGAAGAAATAATGCAGTGGAACTATTTAGCAACTCTTAACAACGATTAGAGCTTGAAATCCGGTCCCCGGTCGAATAATTCAAGATACATGCTCCTGAAGGCATCCAGAAAAGGCTTCGCAGCCTCAGTGGTCTGCAATAGATTCTGTCCTTCCTCCTCAAAACGCCTTAGATAACCTTTCTCTTCAAGGAATCCGAGATGTTCTTGCCCGATCTTGCTGTTAAGGCTACAGCGGTGGATGATACTTGTGAAGGTTCTGGGGTTCCTCGCGTAGGTGAGTATCTCCCAGTAGATCTCAAACTGAGTTCTTTTTCCCTTCATCCCTGCAGTATCCTGTCAAGTTTTTCCTCGGCTGCCTCAGTAGAGCTTAGCCTTGCATCCCACTTCGCCGTGAACCTGTTAATCAAGGTCGGTAGGTATAGCCCCGCTATTCCGACTCCAAAGCTCGCCAATACGCCGAATGGCTGAGCATATCTCATCCATCCCGCCAACTGGTATGCCTCTACTAGCATTGCCTGTAATTGAAGAGCCGACGCGATCAAAAGGAATCCACCGACAACCCGGCTTACGATACCGAGTTGCTTGATCTTCATCTGGTTCTCACGGTAGAAGGCGAGGCTCTGTACAATGATGCCTATGATTGCCTCATCGTCGCTTGGACTCAGTTCATCGAGCTCAGTGACTATATCATCATGCTCTTCCATGAGTTCGGCGCTCTTGGTGATCCAGCTGATACCAACGATGAATCCTGCTGCTATTAATCCAATGTAGGGTAGTTGATTGATCTCGAAAGCTCCCTCTACAAGCAGCGGGATAACATTTGGTATCCCATATGCCATGGAGAATGCTAATGCTAGCGCTGCTCCGACTAGGTTGGTTATGATGAGCCCTTTGAAGCTCTGCATCTCTATTTTGACGCGGTTTAGAGTTGTTTGTTCCATTCTTATTACCTCTTGAATACCCAATAGAAGTATATTAAATATAAGGAAGTATGAAAGAATGTTACATATCTTAATTACATAGTGAATACCGTAAAGTAACTATGTTAAAATGAATACAGGAAATTAAAGACCTCGGTGATAACCACAGACTCACATCCATCCTGAATACCAAGCCAGTGATCCATTCCATCCAGCTCCTTCACTCTAATCCTCTCATTAACCTCACGAGCCCAGAGAACCTCCTCCCAAGAAATCATCCCACCCTCAGCTCTGAGAACTAATACAGGACACTCTATGCCACTAAGAACAGTCTCAGAGTCGTACCCTTCAAAGAAACGGTCCAGTCTGCCCTCAACCCAGTCAACATAAACCAACGGGTCAACCTGATGGAAGGTAAGTGCACGCATCTCGATAAACTCAGCTGACCTCTCAGGATACCTGCTACCAAAGATTTTAAGCAGCTCTTCAACGGGTTTCCCAGCCCAATCCATGAACCCCTGGTTGAATGAACGCTCCTCCTCAGACATACCCTCCTCGATGACCCTGTCAACATCGAGACCGCTATCACCTACGATAAGGGAACTAACCAGATCAGGTCGATCGGATGCTAACCACAGCCCTATCCAGCCGCCGTTACTGTGCCCAAAGAGATGACATGGCTCTTGAATGACCTCCTCGATAAACCGAATAGTATCAGTGAGGCTGTGTTTCAACCTGTATTCTCCTGGTGTGCGATCCGATCTCCCCCGTCCACGAGTATCCAAGGCATAGAGATGAGTGCTTGCAGCCAACCTTGGGATTATAGCTGAGTAACTCTGCCAACGATTATCATAAGCAGGCAAAAGCAGGAAAGGTGGTCCATTGTCTGGTCCTTCAGCGTAGTTCAGCTTGACTCCGCTGTGTTCGAAGAACCGTTCCTCAAGCATAGTAACTGGTTATGGCTGGGGGTTTTATCATCTTTGATCAAACTATTATGCTATGTAGGCTATTCTCTGTGTATGATCATCAAAGCTGTGCTCCTAGACTTCGGGGGAACACTAGCAAGCGGGGGACTAGACTGGGAACCATACCATGAATCCATCAGAAACTACCTCATCAGCAATGGATACAACATCGAGATGCAGGACCTGAAAAAAGCACTGAGAGGCACCTTGACTGAGCTACAAAGATACAGGGCAACGGGAAAAGATAGAACCTTCGAAGAAGTCTACTCAACCTTCTTGGGAAAACTTGGAATAATTCACGACGATGAGGCACTGGAGTGGCTGCATGACAACTTCAAGTTCCACTACAAGACAAGCTTCTACCCATGCGTCGAGACACTACTAAGAGAACTATCAACAAAATACAAACTCGCGATGATAAGCAACACCATGAGCGACCAACCCAGACTACTACTGGAAGAATCAAAAATGGACCAATACTTCGACCTCATGGTGTGCAGCAGGGACCTCGGGGTACGAAAACCCAACCCAGAGATATTCAAGATAGTGCTGGAACGAATAGACGCAAAGCCATCAGAGACAGTGCACGTTGGCGACAGTGTTGAGGCAGACATGTATGGGGCACGAGACGCTGGGATCACGGGGATCTGGATAAAGACACCAGACCAGCCACCATGGAGCGGATACGCCATAAGCAGCATATGTGAGCTACCTCAGCTCCTCAAAACCATTACAGACGGGGAAAACTCTTAGACCCGAAACCCCATCCTATTGTCCATGTCCATCATCGACACACTAATGGGGCTTAGCCTCAACATAAAGCTGGGCATAGCGGTATTCACCTTCACTGTCTCAGCCTATGGTGTATTGTTTTATCTTGGTCGAAGATGGAGAAAGGAGTTTGAGGCAAAAGGCACAGCATACTGGAGCACCCCCAAAGGGACACGCATCCAAGAACTCATGAACGATGTCTGGGAGCCCAAAAAGATCACACTCCTATACGGCATCAGCTACTTCACTAATGGCTTCGTACGATCAACATTCAGCCTATGGGTGCCAATATTCCTACTAGACGAGGTAGGTGTAAGCACGGTGGAAGCCAGCCTATTCGTTGGACTCATGTATATCAGCTGGAGCTGGAAGATGTTCATCGGTCTCATAGCCGACGTTTTCCCCATAAAATGGGGCGACAGACAGTATAAGCGAAAACCATGGTTCGCGGTCACAGGGGTACTCTACCTCCTAGGGATAATCATCATGATAATCAGCGACATCGAAAACGCTCCAGTCTGGACAGTGCTATTCCCAGCGGTAGTAAGCATCATCACCGCAGGAGCCTTCTACGACATGGCAGCAGACAGCTTCGTCATCGATGTCACCCCACCAGAGTACCATGCAAGGGTCATCGGTGCAGCTAGCACAGCGG
>CAZVMT010000255.1:0-3864 GCA_964628765.1 uncultured Candidatus Bathyarchaeia archaeon
ATCATATGGCACAATATCTGTTGCAGGTCTCGTGGTTCCTATTGGTGCGCCAATTCTTTCAGCTAGTTCGACTATTTCCTCGAAGGCAAATGATCGAGTTACCCCTAAACCTGCATAAATAAATGGTTGTTTGGCGGCTTTAATGATGTCTACTGCTTCATTTAGAAGGTAGTCTGGTGCACTTTGTTGAATGACCTCTTCCTTACGATATTTTTCGAGTTCAACTTGTGAGTCCAGAACATCAGGAGGAATTTGAACATGTACAGGGCCAGGCCTTCCGCTTTTAGCAACATTAAAGGCCTTGGATAAAATCAATGGTATGTCTTCAGTTTTTTTTATTTTTGTACTCCACTTTGTAATGGGTTCAAATATTTTTAAACCAAAATTAAAATCATCAACGCCATGATAAGACAGCACTTTGTCCTCCGTACTTAAATCCCCTGATATTTGAACTAGAGGAGAGCTGTTGGCGTATGCCTGAGCGATGCCATTTACTGTATTTGTAGAACCGGGGCCTGTAATGTTTATCAATACACCCGGTTTTCCTGTTAAACGTCCATAAGTATCCGCCATCACTGCGGCGCTGTTTTCAAAATAAGTAGTTAGAAACAAATTTTGTTGTTCGTAAAGTGCATCAAATATGCTTAATTCTCCATTTCCTGGTACACCAAAAATCTTACTTATCTTTTCATTTTGAATTGCTTCTAAAACAGCTTCGCCGCCGGTTTTGAGTTCTGTCATAATGTACCATAACCCTCTGGGTATTTATCAAAATTTTGTTTTATTTCAATAAATAAAACTTAATTTTATTAAGAGTGTGTCTTATCCAGTAGGGATAAGATACTCTGCTATAGTTTGTGCTAGGATTTTGGTTGCGTTGATTAATTGTGGTATTTCTATAAACTCATCAATGGTGTGAGCTTGATTAATTGAGCCTGGCCCAAACATAGCTGTAGGGATCCCTCCTTGGTTAACAAGGAAGTGTGCATCCGAGAAATAAGCTACCCCAGTAATATTAGGTTCATTGGACATGATTCGTGAAAAATTCCTTCTTAATATCGATACTATCTCTTCATCTTTGCTAATTTCGCTTGCTTCGACTTCGAGAATTTTATTAATATCGATTTTAAGGTCGGGATCTTTTTTCTTTTCTTCTTCAATTATTGTATAAATTTCATTTAATGCCCCTTCAATATCCTCATAGGTTGGAACGACTCTTCTATCGAGTACTATGCTGCAAAAGTCAGGTATCATATTTCTTTGGAGTCCGCCTTTTATTACTGAAATTCCTAGACTTGGTGAACCAACTAATTCATGTTTTTTTTCTGTATCCCAATTAAATCTTTCAGGTATTTCAAAAAAATGTTGCATCAATGAAGCCATTTTATGAATAGCGTTGATGCCCATATCGGGATTTGCGGCATGTCCTGTTTTACCGTGAGTAATTATCTCAAGTCCAATGTCTCCTTTATGTGCAATATTTATCTCTAACTTAGAGGGTTCAGCGATAATCGCATGGTTAGCTGTCAAGCCTTCTTCTACCAAAATTCTAGTTCCTTTATGACTTCCTCGTTCTTCGTCCACAACTGCCGTAAAAATCAAATCGCCCTCAAGGGTTTCTCCTGATTCTATAATAGATTCTACTGCGGTTAACATACTTGCTAAGCCTCCCTTCATATCGCAGGATCCTCTTCCATAGATTTTATTTTCATGTAATGTTCCCTCATAGGGATCAAATTTCCATTTTTCTAAATCTCCGGGAGGCACAGTATCCATGTGTCCATTTAATACTAGCTTTGGAGAGCCTTTACTTCCTTTTAGTGTTCCCACAATATTTGGTCTTTTTTTCTCGGCTTCGAATATTTCAACATTAAAACCTAACCCTGCTAGATATGACGAGATAAAGTTAGATAATTCTTCTTCATTTCCAGTGACACTTGGAATCCTAACCATATCTTTAGTTAAATCAACTAGCTTGTTGGGATTAATATTCTTACATGCCCAGTTATAATCCATTTTTATCTTTAACAACATCTTAAATTTTATATATAAATTATTGTGTCTGAGTCAAGCAAATAACTTTTAATATTTCATAATTAACGTAATAAGCCATGTCTAATAATGATTATGATATAGTAATAAAAAATGGAACTGTAATAGATCCATATCAGCAAATAGAAGAAAAAAAAGATATAGCTGTTTCTAAAGGTAAAATAGTGTCAGTAGAAACAACAATAAATTCTAACTCTGCAAAAAAGGTAGTAGATGCTTCAGGAAAAATTGTGACTCCTGGTCTAATAGATCTTCATACTCATGTTTATGATGGAGTTAATGTGGGTGTATCTGCTGATGATTATTGCTTATTAAAAGGTACAACAACAGCTGTAGACGCTGGGACAGCTGGCAGTCATAACTTTACTAATTTCAGGAAGTATATTATTGACAAGTCTAAGACTAGAATTATACCTCTTCTAAATATATCCTCGATTGGGCTTGTAAAAGGCGGACTTGAACTCATCGATATACGGGAACTTGACTTCAACGGATCTTTAGAAATGGTAAATAAGAACAAGGACAGTATCAAAGGAATAAAAATTAGATTTGCTTCACCTCCCAGAACTCTAGGTAAATCACCCGTAAGAAATCACGTTGGAAATAATGGCCCAGTAGCTATGAGGCTTGTAAGAGAATTAGCGGATAAAACAGGGGGGATTGTAATGGTGCATCCAAAAAGCGTTACACCTGGCTTTGGAGTAGATCAGGTATTGAAGTTGCTTAACAAAGGTGATGTTTTCACTCATTGCTTTGCACCAGATTATCCCTATTATTATCCATATGGTGAGATTATAAATGAAAAAGGAGAAGTTCTGCCAGAGGTAAAAAAAGCCGCTGAGAGAGGGGTAGTCTTTGATGTAGGACATGGAAATGGAAGCTTTTCATTTATTACTGCAAAAAACGCTATATCGGATGGGTTCTTACCGACTACTATAAGTACAGATTTACATCGAAGTTCTATCAAAACAGCTGTTGATATGCCTACAACTATGTCGAAGTTCATTGCACTAGGTATACCTCTTTCGACGGTTGTCGAAATGAGCACAACAGTACCCGCGGAAATATTAGGGCTTAAAGAAACACTTGGCACTCTAAAACCAGGGGCGGAAGCTGATATCACTATTTTGGACCTAATAAAAGGTCATCAGACATTCTATGATGTGCGTGGAAATAGCCTGGATGGCGATGTGCTATTAAAACCAAATATGGTAGTTAAAGGCGGGGAAATATTCCCTCTATCCTAATTTTTTTATTTAGTGAATCTGTTAAGAAAAAAGGTTGAGCGCGTTTGCGCTTTTTTAAAAAAATTTATTTATATTTCTTGGCGAGGGCTTCTAACTCTTTTGCAGATATTATGCTCTTCTGTTCAATTGAAAGTCTTTTTACCTCGTCTAGAAGGGCTTGTTCCTTTGATTCAGGGACCGTGATACCGATCTCGCTCAACTTGATACGAAGTGCCTCAACATCGCTTGCTTTCCCCAATTCGAATTGTGGTTGTCGTCCAACGAGCCATGGAACATATGGGTAGGCTACCTCCTCCATTCCATCTTTTTGTAGAGAGAGTATTTTTCCCGCTGATTCATAACTCCATATACCTTTTCCAGTTACCGGTTTATTGTATCCATATGGCTGATTTGTGAGCTCTGAGACTAGATTGCACAGATCATATATTTTTTCATATTTTAGATCCATGTCTACGCCATATAGGGCTTGGAGACAAATCGCTATTTGTTCTGTTGGTGCATTTCCTGCGTTATGCGCTAGTCCATTGACGCTGGCTTGAATTATTTCTCCACCTGCTCTATATGT
>CAZVMT010000256.1:0-3852 GCA_964628765.1 uncultured Candidatus Bathyarchaeia archaeon
GCTTCTCGTTGAGGGGACAGATGAGGAAGTCAATGAGGCCAAGGAACTCATCGAATCCATAAAGGGCGAACCCAGATACCTTCTATAAACATCCAGAGCCTGAGGGCTCAAACCCTATTATTGTTAACAAAGCATCGAATCCAGCTAGACCCAGCTCAGGATGAGCAGCAACTCATAGACCCAGATGTCGTCAAACGCTTCACAGACTACTGTAATATCCAGCGGGATGAGACGGTATTAGAGATCGGATCCGGGGCTGGAAACATAACAGAGGCGCTGCTGGAAAAGGCTCGTTACCTGATCTGCATCGAGAAGAACCCAAAATACATCCCACTGCTACGTGAACGCTTCAGGGATAGCCCAAAAATCAAGGTCATCCAAGACGACGCACTCAAGACATATCTACCAAAACACGACAGGCTCGCCTCCAACCTCCCCTATATGATCGCTGAGGCTTTCTATCAGCGGACACTGAGACTGGGATTCAAATCAGCGACCTTCATCGTACCAGCGGGCTTCGCTGATTCTCTCCTAGCCGAGCCAGAAAGCCCCGAGTACTCCAAGCTCTCATGGCTATCAAGGCTATTCTATGAGACAATCCTGCAGGAGACCGTTCCACCTGATGCTTACTTGCCGGCTCCAAGGGTCTCCACGGCAATCATCACACTAAAGCCCAAGACACCCATGGATGATACTGAGAAGACGCTCATGGAACTCGTACAACAGGGGGATAAATACACCAAGAACGCCCTACGTGAAGCATTAATACGATCAAAAACCTGCGATACAAAAAGCAAGGCAAGGCAACTGGTTAACAGCCTCAGCCTTGAACAAAGGATCCTTGAATCATGGGCTTCGAGGCTGAGCTTAAACGACCTCCAACATATTGAGGAACGTTTGACCCACATAACAGCTGGTTAACCATTTAAACCCCCAACAGGGCTTAATGAGCCATAGGCGATTATTATGGAGTCAGAGAAAAGCAGCAAGATCTACTATGGTTACTGGGTTCTCCTCGGAACCGCTCTGCTTCACTTCCTAGACTCTGGCCTATACTTTTACGGCTTCAGCGTCTTCTACACACCCATAAGACTCGAATACGCGTGGAGCGCTGCAGCCGTAGCCGCAGCCATAAGCTTTTCAAGGCTAGAAGGTGGTATCGAGGGACCATTTGTTGGTTACCTTATCGAGCGGTTTGGGGCGAGGAAGGTCCTTGGTCTCGGCGTTATCTTAACGGGGATTGGTTACATGTTGATGTTGTTCGTGAATAGCATCTGGACCCTCTATCTGGTGTATGGTGGAATCCTCAGCATCGGGTATAACATGGGGTTCACTCACAGCCTATCCACACTGGTAAACAACTGGTTCATAAAGAAAAGAGCACGCGCCATGAGCCTCTACGCCATCTCGGCGGGTCTAGGGGGCGCAATAGTTGTTCCCCTACTCTCTAAAACCATCCAACTCTACGGGTGGAGAACAGCCGCCATATACAGCGGCCTAGCCTTCTGGATAGTGGGCATACCAGCGGCACTAATCTTCAAGAACTATCCCGAGGACATGGGGCTCCTCCCCGATGGAGAGACAGCGTCAACCTATGTAGAACTCACAGACGCATCCATTGAATCAGAGCCAGAGATAACCACGAGAGACGCCCTCAAATCAGTTACATTCCGCAGACTATTGCTAGCGGAGTCCTTGAGAACATTCCTTCTGGGCTCTATCGTCCTCCACCAAATACCCCACCTTATCACGATAGGCATAGACGAGGTCACCGCAGCTGGAATCCTTGGGCTCATGATATCCATCAGCATCCCAGGTAGGCTGATATTCGGTTTCCTCGGGGACATTATCGAGAAGAGGAAACTCATAGCAGCAACCATGATACTCCAAGGCATAGGTGTACTGATATTTGCATTCGCCTCAAGCATCATCCACGTCTACGCATTCATAATAATCTACGGCCTAACCTATGGCGGCTGCATTCCTCTCATCATGGCTTTCAGGGGCGATATCTTTGGGAGAAAAAAATACGCCCAGATGAGCGGCATCATGTCCCCCTTCAGGATGATTGGCAACGTCGTGGGACCCGTATTCGCTGGATTCCTCTTCGATGTCACGGGTAACTACAGGATAGCCTTCATTGTCTTCACAATCCTCGCTTTGATGTCGGGTATCAGCTTCTATTTCGTCAAAGGAGACCATATCTAGACTGAAACCATATATTCCTGTAATACGTTGCATGATATGATTACTATGAAGGCTTTCGTTCTACTCAACACAGAACTCGGTCAGGAATCGAAAATAATCGAAGTCTTGGAGGGAGTCGAGGAGATAACTCAGATCTACAGCCTTTACGGGATATACGACCTCATCATCGAGATGGAGGCCGATACAATGGACAAAGTAAAGGAAATAGTATTCAACAAAGTGCGTCGCCTCGACAACGTGAAAAGCACTATCACCTTACTCACATACGGAGAACCCCTCTTAAACGAGTAAGTTCCAACTACCATTTCTTTCCAAGTTACACTAAAAAAATAAGCTCACCGATCCAGTTACTGTAGAGGCTCAGAAAGTTCGACCCAACCCCCTCACTGAACACTGGCCTCTAATAATCGAGTTTTAATAAGGTTTTAATGAGACACAAAAGATCACACAATTATGCCAGACTCAGGAATTGGATTCGGAGGATTTCTACTCGGCTTAGGCGCTGGATGGTACATATTCCAATACATCGACCTAGGTTTTGAGGTATTCAGCTATCTCCTCATACTAGTGGGCGCCGCCATGGTCCTAGGAGGACTTTTACAGCGAGGAGGACGCCCCCACCCAATATCAGGTATATTTGGGGGCCTCATTGGTGGCCTCTTCTTGGCCGCCTTCCTTACCCAGGGCTTTGGGTTTGTGTTTAACTTCACAGACGAGTTTACCGACCTCGGCGATTACAAGGCCACAGAGACGTTTACAGAAGAATTCCCTGTGACCGTCGATATGATGGAGATCGATATAGCTTCTGTGAATGGGGGTATCGATGTCTCTTCTTGGAGCGGTGACTCTGTGAAGTTTGATATCGAGGTCAAGGCAAGGGGAGGCAATACCGCTGAAGCAGAGGACAACATCGACGACTTTGAGATAGACCTAAACAGCGCTCTATCCGGGGGTGTTCAGGAGATAACCCTCAGCTTCCCGATACCCAACACAGAGTGGACTAAATACTCGGTTCTAATCGATGTATTTGTACCATCAGATACCACAGCGGACTACACTCTAAGGACCACAAATGGGGGCGTATCCCTAGACGACATCACTGGTGAGAGTATAACCATCGATACCACAAATGGAGGCATCGCATTGAGCGATGTTGAAGCAACCGTGCTTAACATTGACACGACAAACGGAGCCATCACTGGAACGATAACCACACAGGAATCCATCATAAGCACAACCAACGGTGGAATCGACCTCACATTAACAAAGACAAGCGGAACACACGTACTAGAGACCACAAACGGAGCCATCGATCTAAACCTACCCTCTGGATCCGATGTAGGTTACAAGGTTAACCTCGACACCAGCATCGGTTCGGTTGACGTAAACCTACCAAACATGGACTACAGCGTCGATAGAGCCCGCACAAAGATAGGTGAGACCAGCGGATACCCCGATAAAACAGTGAAGATCGAGATAACAGCAGACACCACCATAGGCGGAATAGAGCTCAACTAACCCATTTTTCTGTCCCAAACCACTGTGATTATCCCCCTCAGGTTTAACATAACGTTTTAATAAGATGTAATAACTAAGCCCTAGTTACACTGACAGGAGATCTCACAACATGTCAAGAGAATTCAA
>CAZVMT010000257.1:0-3753 GCA_964628765.1 uncultured Candidatus Bathyarchaeia archaeon
TTGTCTTTCCACTCATCCGGCAGCTTATTTTTGAGCCAAAAGATCATGGCCGTTATATTAGGCAGTATTTTTTTCTTGATCGTTTTTGTCTGGGGTTTTCCGTTCGATCCTTTGGTCTGATATTTTGCTACTGTAGTTAAATATCCTATTGCTGATTTATAAAGCGCCTTCTCTACTTTCTTGTTTGGGATTGACTGTGCCTTTTTTATAGCGTTAGAAAAGTTAGGTTTTGTCTTCATCCATTCATAAAAAGTCACCTTGCTGATTCCAACTGCATCACAGGCTGAAGTTATGGTGGATCCTCCCCTTATATGCTTGATTAAAATATCCACCACTTCTTGACTGTATTTCATTACAATTTCCCTATTATTTTGTCCAATTTATTGGAAATTTTCTCGTGATCTTTCTCGTTTCTTTCATCCATCTTTTCCATATTGGAACTGATATTTTCTATTTTCTGTTCATTCAGCTTACTTCTGGTTGTATTCTCATTAATGTATTTATAAACACTCCCGTTAATTCTTCCGTTCTTCCCGTTATTTTTCCTATTGTCATAAACGATCTTCAGCCAAACCGTCACGTTTGAAACAACCGCCATTCCTACCGCCGTCCATGTCACTCCGGATCCGTCCATTATCTAGCCTTTTTCCTGATCCTTATTTTTCCTCAAGTTTCTCTTTCAATATCTTTATTTCCGCCATCATGGCCGTATGCTTTATCACATAACCCTGAGTCACTTCATAGTTCCCGTTCTCAAGCTGCCTTATCGGATAGGCCTCATCACCTATCGGAAGGGTTATAATTCTCGGCTTGCAGCCCATCATGGACAATAAAATAAGGCCGAACACAATTAAAAACACAAACAATGACAGTGTTTTGATTTTAGATCTCATAATATTTTGCCGTTATTTCCTTTATGGTTTCGATATCCCCCTCTTTGACCGCTTTGGTCAGTTTCGGAAGATCCTCCCTCCATTGCTTCTCAAATTTCTCTGAATCATCCTTATGCAATGCCTTGAATGCCTCATAAATTACGTTCAATGCCACTGATAATTCACCACTCATTCTTTAATACTCCTGAAAGGGTCGATATAAATGACTTTAAAGCCTTGTCTTCTTTCTATCTCGGCTTTGAGAGAGTCCTTTTTGATGTATGCGTTTTGTCTGATTGCTTCTTTTAGGGACGTGACTCCGCTCCCCCCTCCGGACGCATGGATAATGAAATTCTCATCGATACACATCGCTACATGAGTAGCTATTTTTTTCGTTGGATGGATAAAGAAAGCCAGGCATCCGACATAGGGCCTTGGAACAACATACTGAGAAAATAACTGTCTTTGCCCTTCGGCAGTATAATCCTCATCTCTTGAAATTAAACCATGTGCTTGAAGGACTTCATTGACCTCCCCTGAACAGTCAAAACCCTGCATAGGGTCGTCTCCCCCCCAAAAATAAGGCAGCCCGAGCCATTTTTTTAGGTAGTCTACGGCCTCTGCTCTTACGTATTCCCGTTTAATTAGAGATTTATTGCTCATAACCTACAGTAAATATAAGCCTGGGTTTTAATGAGACTTCATGACATTCCTGGAACATGAAAGAATATTACAGGGAAGCTGTAATATTATTACAAGAAACCTGTGATATTATTTTCTTGACAGGTTTTTATTTGCCGTTTAAAGCGATGATCTTAAAATATTTCTCATTCGGATACTTGCACCATACTTCTTTCGTGCAGTTTTGCGGAAGGTTTATTTTTTTTATTCTGTCTATGAGCCTCTGATCCGGCCTCCCCAGTGATACGTGAATTTTTATTATCGTCTGGGAGTGCTTTCTCGTTGCTTCGATATGGAATATCTGGCCGTCCAGGACGCTGGTACTAAAGCCAGTTAAATTGAGAAGCTCGATGGCTCTTTGTTTGGCTCTCCATACCTTCTGATAGACAGTATAATCAGTCATTTTTTAAAATCTAAAATAAACATCTTGTTCTTATCATCCCAAATGGGGAAAATTCTTTGGAACCCTCCGTCTTTGAGGCAGCCTTTCATATGCCCTCTAATAAACTTTACGGCTGATATTGAAAAACTTCCGGAAGACGTGCTGACGGTATACCCTTTTTCAGACGTCTCTTGAGCCGGCATCACGCCTGCAGCTTTTGTTTTTTCATCGAAATACAATATAACATATGGTTTTCTTTGAAAATATGGCCGGCAGGCAGCGTTGAAGCAAATACCACTCTTTGAAATTGTTACACAGGGGACATCATAATGAACATATCTTCCGGCCTCAAATCTCTTGAAATGATACTCTTTTACCTTTGCCCCTTTACCGCTTATATAAACATCAATCTTTTCCTTTGCCACGATGCCTCCTTAAAGTTCGCCCACCCCGTTCCCTTGATTCCAATCAGATTAAGTCTTTGCTTTTTGAAACTCCACCCCAAAGAGCGTAGACATGACCAATGTTAGAACTGATGCAATAGCTTCGATAGGCAGATTCAAGCCGAATGATTCGCTGACAGCTACTAGGACCGCAGACAAAAAAGCCAGCCAGAATTTTGGATCTTTGAAACGTCCAGACTGTGCCTTGATCTTCTTTAAATCAAGTTTGGCTTCAAACAAGATATAAAGCACAAGAGCAGTCATGCCGGCCACAACAGCAGTAGGATCAATAGATAACCCGAATTCCTTGCTGAAAAATGTTAATACAGCGCCGATCACAGCTATAACCGCAATAATTGTTTTACGGCTCATGGTTTAGCCTCCTTTCGTTTTATTTTTTTATATAAATCCCATCACCTGTGTGGATATGGACTCCAAATTCTTTTTTGATTGTAGTAATTGATTCTTCGTTGGCTTCCATAGTGTTAAAAATATAATCAAAAGGAAATCGCCCTCTTAATTCTACAATTAGGAGCTCTCTGTCGACATCGGTCAGGTTTTCATTCTCTAACATATCCACTAATTCTGATGTTTTTTTGTTTTTTAAATCGGCCATATTTATTCTCCTTTCATAAAAATAATTCCATCTGGCCATTTCCATTCATGAGCTCTACATGAGCTTTATTGACTCTATGCCAGCGCTCAAATAACGGTATGGCCTTCTTTTTCAAATATTCCCGGTATTCTAAGATCTCAATCTTCCGGACCGGCCAGTAGCCACCAGTCTCACAAGTTACGATTGGGAGCTCGCTGTATATTTTCCTAAATATCCGGTCCTTAAAATCCGGGATCTGATCCGCATATCTCAATAGAAAAGCCTCCCGGGAAATAGCATTCTCTTTTCCTCTATGGTATTTCTGATAGAGTTCGAGAATGCTTTGTCTCATTTATTCCCTTTCTGGACACTCCCAGATATATTTACCATGATTTTTAAAATAACCTATTCTTTTAGCTATCTTTTTACTGATAGTTCCATCATCAAAATAAGCATAGACAAGGGCATTTTGAAGCTCGCATTTAATCTCATTATCAGGCTCTTTCGCCCCTTTCTTACATTGATCACAATTACTTGAGTTCCAGTCTCCATATTGAGATCCGCAACTAAAAGGCCTGATTCTTTTATTTGCTCTGTTCATTCATCCCCCCTTTTTATTTTGTTGCTTATCTAACTGTATTTTAGTTATAGCTCTTGAAAGACAATATATATGTGCATATTCCCGTCTATAAACTCCATCATAGACCGCTGTTCCCTTTGGATCTCTTGGTGGGATCCTTCTCTTGCAAAAGTAACAGACTTGGCTTTTGTTTGAGCCTC
>CAZVMT010000258.1:0-3741 GCA_964628765.1 uncultured Candidatus Bathyarchaeia archaeon
CCCGATAATCAACAAGGGGCGATCCATAGGAGCCCGCCTGATTGCTGATATAGAGAACATCGCCCGATCTATGTATTTCGCAGAGTAAGATCATTTATTGCCTCACTTTCAAAATTTTAGTTGCCTCCTTATTTCGGCATAGATTTTTCACCCGTGTACTCTGTATAAACGTCAATCGAAGGGACTGCCTTTTTCATTTTTTCAATTTTTTCCACGTCAAGGACGGGTACTAATTTCATATTTTCAAGTTCTTTGATGGAATCTTGACAGTATCGAAGGGCACTTAGAACGGCTTCATAATTGCTTTCTTCACGCGTGGTCTTTTTCCAGGAAATAAGATTTTTTTCCGCCCCAACATTACCATGAGAGATTCGCCCTGGTTTGCGGAGCCAAATCAATTTTTCATTGAAGTATTGTATTGCCTCCCCAATTGCCGTATCAGCACTTGTGATGAGAAAATTCTCTTGTTCTTTAATAATGCCTTCAAATTGAAAAGTCTTTGCATTTATTTCCTGATTTAGTCGCTGATATTCTTGTATAGCTTCATTTTTCAATGCTTCTGCCGCTTTTACCTTCACTTCCTTTGCAATCAGCTCTATCCGCACCTTTGGGATAATCCTGTCTCTTTCTTTCTCTACCTGCTTAATCTTCTCCGCTGCTTCCTGGCGTTTCTTGAGTATGGATTCAGCTTTTTCCTTCTTAATCTGCTCCATCAATGGATGATTTTTAAGGTCCTGAATATCTCGCTCCATTGCCTCAATTTTTTCATCCGATTCTTCTCTAAAAAGTTCTTCTTTCATCTTTCTTACCTCCATAAAAAATGTCTAAACCAGGATGGTTTCGTTATTGTTTTTCCCCCGTAAGGCCAACCGTAAACTGGCATAACCTTTTTTCCATATCTTCCTTTACGCCACTGTATTATCAAAGGATCATGCAAACCATTTTCGACAAGTTCATGAAGTTCTGTTAGTTTATGCAGATTGAATACTTTAAAATTTTCGATTCCAGCATATTTGATAAAACTTGCCATTTCCTTTGAGTTACTCATTCTGAAACCATATCTTACAAATTGCCGTGGTGTTTCCATTTTTTAACTCCTGTTTTAATTATTTGTGCCTTTTTTTATTCAATTTATGCGTCATAAACTCTAGCTGCCCAGGGTAGGCCCTCCTTCCCTTGTTCCTTCCATTCCCTCAAAAGCTGTTCCCGGTGTTCCCTCCAGGCTTTTTCGGTCGCCGTATGCGTCCAGTCGAAGAACCGATTGTCAGCATACAGAGAGAAACCGGGTGTGTTATGGGGTGGTGTTTCGCCGGTGAACAAGTATTCTCGAATTGAATCATCCAAGAAAATCGTCTTTTTTCTTCTGATAATCCTCGCCATTTTACTTACCTCCTTATCGTCCGCCTGGCCTGCCCGGTCGATCATGTACCGGGGCAATGTCTAAGTTTAGTTGTTTGATTCCCGCCAAAAACTGGGCTCTAGCGTCCCGGATTGTGGCTAAAAGTGGATGAGATTTGATCTGTCCTCTGTCCCCTTTAGTGGTTAATCCTTCTTTATTTACAAGTCTTTGCGCTTTTTTCATCAAGTCTCTTGCCTCTAATGCAGTTTGCAGAATTGCGAGAGCTGCTTTGTCATTCAGGCCGTAATCATTAATAATTGCAGCTTTTAGCTCTTTTGATTCTTTGGATAATCGCAATCTTTAATCTCCTATTTCTGGCATGAAAGGAAAATGGTCATTTTTTAAGAGCTGAGAAGCCTATCAGGTTAATCCGCCAGAGCTTCCAGAGATTCACCCCGCCCCCGGCTATGGTCATCAATAAATAGTTCCCGCTGTCTTCCCCTTTTATAACCATAACCTCTTCTTTCCGTGTTCATCTCCGAACATGCCATTCTCAAGCATAAAAACCAACAGTTTGGTAAAATCATCACTTTGAGTAACAGGCTTATGTAAAACTGCCTGAAACCTTCGGAAACTTTCAAACTGTCTTTCAATTTTCTCCTTCAAAAGTTCCAATTTTCTAGCCGTGTCCATTTTTCATCCTCCATGCTTTTTCCGATTTCCTTTTTCTCACCCATGCAAAATTTTCCTTCTCCTCACAATAACCCTTTGCGAATCAAGTACATCAAAAGCATATCTAACCTATCATCCGTGATCTCTTCACCATGCAAAAAGAACCTTTGGCGCTTATGCTCTTGCCACTCCTTGAACATTTCACGTTTGATAGTATCTAGCTTGTCATGGTCGTTCATTTGTGGTTCATCAAATCTATGCAGTCTTTCCACTAAGTTCTTCATAATAGTTTTTCCCACCACCTCCCGCCTCTAAGGGGCTGGTCTTAGAGGCACAGCATTTTTCAATAAATTATCCGCCTCGTTTACAGTACCCCCTATAGGGGGGGTACTGAGTAAACAACATAGCCGTTTACTCTTTTCATTTCCATTTTTTGTAATGATATTAAACATTTATCTAATGGCCGTTTACTCTCGTTTACTAATTATTTACACTTGCTCGTTTACTCGTTTCGTTTACCATATATCAGGAATGATATAAGGTGCTTTATCTATCAAAATAGTGCCTCCTGGATATACTCATCGCCCTTTGAGGTAAGTATCCCTTTCCCTGTCAAGAGGTCCTCGTTTATCGCCTGTTTCTTGATACGGGATACGTAGCCTTTGCTAATATTCAAGGTGTCACAGATTGAATCATACGATACATTGTTTGAAAGCATCCTGAGCACTTCGCGCCGTATTTCAGCTTTAACAGGCTTATAGGTCCATAACAGTTCGCCCGTTTCGTCTTCCGTCAACTGAAATTCCATATCCTGAATCAAGGAAAGGTCTTTTGTGTTTACGCTCCTGCTTTTCTGAAAGTGCATGATAAAGCGTGCTCCGTCACTCGGTACGTAGTCGTGAGGCAGTTTTAAAACAATGGAATTGTCAAGATTGTCCTCCCGTGCACTAGTTCCCCGCTGGTCGCCTCCCTTACCCGTATGATGCAGCATGATGGTTGCTATCCCTACAAAACGTAATTCAAGAAGCCATTGGTTGATAGGGTCCCAGTCCCGCTTTGAATTTTCATCTAAGCCGCCGGCAAGAGAAGCTAAGTTGTCAATAGCCCATAGCTTGATCTTGTATTCCAGTAAGAGATTTTTCATTTCATCTCGCCACCTTCGATTTACTAGGTGGGCTCGTGGCAAACCTAGTTCATTTCCGAACGCACAAGAGTAAACATAAAACTTGTTTCCGGTATGGATTCGCTTTATACGCTCTTGAAAGTCATACGTTGTCATTTCGCCGTCAAGATATAAGACCGGCACAGCTTCGCCACCTTTCCAGGGTCCAAAATTCTCACCTGTTGCAACTGCTGAAAGTATTGAGCTTACTAGCCAAGATTTGCCAATACCCCGTAAACCTGAAATAAGGTTCATTGTATCTTCTGTTAAAAAAGGATCTATAAACTTTTTCCGTTCCGGTATCGGCATTAATTTAAAATCTGAAGCAGATAAAATCGCCTCTTCTAATGATTTACCTTGCATTTTCCAGCCCCTTCTTCCCTCCCCTACTTTGCGTCTTTGGCCTTTTCAGCTTCCCACCGTTCAAGGTCTGAAAGCCTCCACCTCGTACACCCCGCTGACAACCTTACCGGAGCAGGGAAGTTGCCCAAGCTCAACCATCGCCATACCGTAGTTCTTTGCACCTTGTACCGGCCCGCTGCTTGTTTGTCTGACAAATACAAACTCT
>CAZVMT010000259.1:0-3711 GCA_964628765.1 uncultured Candidatus Bathyarchaeia archaeon
GGGGTGTCCAATCACCCGGGTATACGGGTTATTGATGGCACTAAGTATACGGTTGGTTATGGTCTCCTCATCCCGCTGCATACCGATGTGGATACTGGCTACCACCCAGTCCAGTTGCTCAAGTATGTCATCGCTGTAATCCATGGAGCCATCAGACTTGATATCACACTCCGTGCCAGTGAGTAACTTTATCTCGCTGTACTCATCGTCGAGACGCCTAACCTCCTCTATCTGCTCAAGTAGCCTATCCTCCTTGAGCCCCTGAGCGATAGCCAAGCTCTTGCTGTGATCAGTGATAGCTAGATACTCCAGCTTCATTTCCACAGCCTTCTTCACCATCTCTTCAAGGGGATCAATGGCGTGGCTGTAACTGGTGTGAACATGAAGATCACCCCTGACCTGCTCCAGCGTCACAAGATCAGGTAACCTATCCTCCATGGCTGCCTCTATCTCACCCGTATTCTCCCTGAGCTCGGGAGGCATCCAACGCATCCCCAATGCCTCATAGATACGTGCCTCATCCTCTGCCTCCACCAGCGAATCATCCTCACGCCTGTAGAGCCCATACTCGTTGAGCTTATACCCAGCCTTCACCCCGATGGTCCTCAGCTTCACGTTATGCTCCTTGCTACCAGTGAAATACTGCAATGCAGCCCCATAGCTCTCAGGCGGGATAACCCGCAGATCCACCTGAAGCATATTCTGAAGCACCACGGTGCTCTTCGTAGGACCCCTACCCAGAACCCGTATGATGGGCGGCATAGCGCAGAACCTCTCGGTAACCACCTCGGGCTCAAGGCTGCTCACCAAGACATCAAGATCACCAACGGTCTCCTTCATCCGCCTCGCGGAGCCAGCAACCTCGACTTGTCTCACCGCCGGGCTCTCACTCATGAAGCTGATGATGCCTTGAATGATGGGTAAGACCTCCCCCAGGAGGAACCTGCTGCTCCTGTTCCTGTACTCAGCTATGGCCTTGAGTATGTTTTCCTCCTTTTTGGCCCCGAATCCCTTGAGCTCCCTGATCTTCTGGTCCTTGGCAGCCTGCTCCAGCTCCTCAAGGTTGGTGATGCCAAGCTCCTCGTTAAGCCTCATGGCGATCTTGGGTCCGATGCCCTCCACCTCGATCATCTGTAGAACCCCCTTGGGCAACGAGTTCCGCAGCTCCTCAAGCATTACACATTGACCCGTCTCGATTATCTCAGAGATATTCATGGCGATGCTCTTACCCACACTGGGGATATCCTCAAGCTCACCACGATCAGCGACAGCCCCAATATCCTCTGTGAGGGCAGTGATCCGCTGCGCAGCCATATTGTAGGCTCTGCTCCTGAACCTGTCCCCCTTTATGGCCAGTATCTCGCCCATCTGATACAACTGCTCCGCGACCTTCTGGTTGAGACTCATAAGCTTGAATATGCTTGGCTGGATATGAATCTGTTACTAGGACGCCCTGCTTCCCCTCTCCCAGTAATGGTAGAACAGGTCCCTGCACCAACTATGAGCCACGGGGTCAGTGCCTGTGAATCCCCTGTAATCATAGTTGCCGTTTAACGTTGGGAAGCTGAGTAGGGCAACCTCTTTCTCATTCATGTAGAGAATAACATCCACATCGAGGAAACGATCCTGCAACAGACCCTCACGATGAATATAGTCGATGAACTCATCAGGGAATACCTCATGCCGGATGGGCTGCATCTCATCGGGTACATGCAGGTCTGCTCCACGGAGGAAATGCCCCTTGACTCCCCTCTCGTATGCTGCCCTGATGTGGGGGAACCCCGATGATATATATGGTAGGTTGATGTCAAGTAGGTACTCATCTGCCTCCTGTATGATCCTTACGATGTTATGTATAGCCACCATGATATCATCAGTGTACCTCATGCCCTCCAACTCACCGAACCTACCCAGAAACTTATCAGGCAACACCGATGCATCATGCTCCTCAAAATACTCCCTATTCTGGGCTGTGAACATGGCTGAGCCCAACTGGCGAAGCACAATCAACCCATAAGACGTGAGACAGGGATACCCATCATGATCCCTTGTAGCGAGCCCAGACTCTACCAGACGGTTGAAGTGGCGGCTTACCTCCTGCGTCGTAATGCCGAGGCTTCGAGCCAACCCACTGAAGCTGGTCTTCTCCGTGGTGAGGACCTTCATTATGCTTACTCTCTCCTCGTTGCTGACCTCGAACATCACGTCGTAGAAGTCATCGCTGCTCATCTCGATGCACCAACTATCAGAATACAGCTTTCAGCTAAAAATCAATTGTATTTGGATGTATTTATTATCCGTAGAGCCTATGAGGATGTATCATGACCGAGAAATCCTTTGATGAGATCTACCCAAGCAAGCCAAGCTACACCCGCTATGACCAACGCGACTCAGCCTTCGGGCAAAGCATCGCCAAAACCGGAAAAGTAGTGGAGTTCGGCGCAGAGGAGTACAGGTCAGAAAAGATCAAACAAGAGACACCGGGATTCAGCCTAATCGAGTACGCCTTCAACGGCGCTGCAGGTCTCTATGAGTACCCGAAGGGCTCAACGGACACCCAGGGCACAGCCTACTATGATTGGCAGAGCCTCGGCTACGTGACCAAGCCCCGGGATATACCACGCTGGGAGGGCACACCTGAGGACGCCGCTAGGATCATCGCAAAGGTAGCCAAGTACTTTGGCGCCCACAGCGTAGGATTCACCACGCTGGACCCCCGCTGGTTCTACACCCACAGCCGCTACGGCAAACCCCTGGAGTTTGATGACAGCATCGATGAAGGATATGTGGATGAGGAGAAGGCTGTGTTCCCGTTGAAGCATAAGTACGTAATCGCCTTGACAGTCGCCATGGAGTATGAGGAAGTCATGCACGCCCCAACCCAGCTGGAGGTATCCACCAACATGGGGTACAGCAGGATGCATCATCTGGCTGGTCAGATGGCTGAGTTCATCAGGGGCCTCGGCTGGCACGCCACCCCCATGGGAAACGACACTGCCATGAGTGTACCCATTGCGATACAGGCTGGGCTGGGTCACGCTGGGCGTCATGGTAGGCTCATCACTTGGGAACGGGGACCCTTGGTTCGGTTGATGAAGGTATTCACCGACCTACCATTGCCCCAGAGCAAGCTGGCCCACCCAGGGATCATCCGGTTCTGCGAGGCCTGCGAGAAATGCGCCACACACTGCCCAGCCCAAGCCATACCATATGGGCCAAGAACCTATGAGGCGGTCTGCAGGGCAAACAACCCGGGTTTCCTGAAGTGGTATGGGGACGAGGAAGCGTGCTTGAGTTACTGGAACAAGGTGGGCTCCAGTTGCAGCGTATGCTTCAGGACCTGCAGCTTCACAAAGCCACAGGGCCTAGCCCATGATGTGGTGAAGTGGTTCATCAAGAATGTCCCGGCTTTGAACAAGTTCTGGGTCTGGAGCGATGACATGATGGGGTATGGGCAGGCCCATGACCCCGAGACGTACTGGTTGAAGCCCTTTAGAAGAACTTAGAGCTTCAGGAGCTTCTCGGCGTTCCCGCCTAGTATAAGCTCTTTGTCATCATCTGGGATTTCCAGTTCTTTGATGCGTCTGACGGCGTGCTCTATGTCACCGATCTGGTGGGGGTGGTCTGTGCCAAGCATCATCTTCTCTATCCCGCTGAATGCCAGGGCGGACATCAAGACATCGTTATCGTAGATAATCGAGTCCATCCAGA
>CAZVMT010000260.1:0-3698 GCA_964628765.1 uncultured Candidatus Bathyarchaeia archaeon
AGGGTTTAGCAGGGAGGCGTTTGAGGAGGAAAAGTTCTGGAAGGAACTCATGAAGTACTTTGACATCAACATCGAGATGGCCAAGCTAAGAGCCTTCTTCAGGCCACTCACAGCCCTCATCAGCGGCATCGGGGTGGTCATAATAATCATGTATGGGGGCACCCTAGTCATGGAGGAGTCCCTCAGCCTCGGTAGCATGATTGCCTTCTACTTCTACTTGGCTCGCCTCATGGGGCCTGTGCGTATGCTGGGCTTCATGACGGGTATGTTCGTACGAGCCCAGGCAGCCGGGGAGAGGGTGTTCGAGATCATCGACGCCGAGATAGATGTCCATGATAAGGAGGACGCTGTGGAGCTTGGCTCCGTCGAGGGTCATCTCGTCTTCGAGGATGTCTGGTTCAGCTACGATGGAAAAAATATGGTCCTCAAGGACATTGATCTGGATGTTAAGCCGGGTCAGACAGTGGCTATCCTCGGGGCAACTGGGAGCGGTAAGAGCAGTATAATCAACCTCATACCAAGGTTTTATGATGTTTCGCAAGGCAGCATCAAGCTGGATGATGTTGACATCCGAGATATCACCGTCAAGAACCTGCGAAGCCACATAGGCATAGTCAGACAGGACCCATTCATCTTCAGCACCACCCTCAGGGAAAACATCGCCTATGGTGTGGAAAAAGCGTCAAATGAACAGGTGCAGGAGGCAGCTCAGCAGGCAAAGATTGACGAATTCATCGAGGGTCTACCCGAGCAATATGATACAAGGGTGGGGGAGAGAGGTGTGACCCTGAGTGGGGGCCAAAAACAACGTGTAGCTATCGCACGGGCGTTGCTCAAGAACCCAAAGATACTGATACTGGATGACAGTACCAGCAGCGTCGATACCCAGACAGAGTATGAGATTCAGCAGGCACTGGATGAGTTATTGGAGAACAGGACCACATTCATCATCACTCAGCGCCTCAGCAGCATCAAGAAAGCCGACTACATCATTGTGCTGGAGGATGGGGAGATAAGGGAGCAGGGGAGCCACAAAGAGCTTCTAAGTCTCAACGGCATTTACAGGAAGCTCTATGATACCCAGATCAGCGGCGTCAAGGGAGGTGGGTTCTAGTGGGGCATAGAATGCAGCAATACGGCGAGGAGGACGACTATGAGCGATCCGTGCCTGATATGGTGCTCTTCAAGCGTATGATCGACTATATTACGAGTCAGCGACGAGAGACCTCACTGCTCATCGTGGCCATAATCGCATCCACGATCATCAACCTGCTGCCACCATACTTGTATTCATTGGCCATCGACAGATACATAGAGCAGCTGGATACCCGTGGACTATACCTTCTGGGTGTTGGATTCGTGGCCGTCTATCTTCTAATATTTGTCACCCAGTTTGCTCAGGAGTACCTGATTAACTGGCTGGGTTCACGCCTAGAACTCAACATGAGGATGGATATGTTCAAGCACCTGCAACGCCTCAGCCTAGACTACTATGCTAAAAACGAGGTTGGCAGCATAGTGAGCAGGGGCACAAACGATGTTGACAAGATCACTGAACTCATCACCAGTGGTGTAGCCAACGTCGTCGCGGACCTCTTGACCCTCACAGGCATCATAGCCATCATGCTCTGGATGAACTGGTGGCTCAGCCTCATCACATTCAGCGTCATACCCCTGATGGTATTATTCCTCTACATCTGGGGCAGAAGAGTCCGAAAAGTATACCGTGAGACCCGTAAGACCATCGCAAGCGTCTCAGCCAAGATGGAGGAGAGCGTCAGCGGCATGAAGGAGATACAGAGCTACAGCAGGGAAGGAGAGACACGGAGAGAGTTCCAGAGAATCAACAGGGACAACATGGAGGCAAATGTACAGGCTGGACAAGTTATGTCAGCTTTCTGGCCAGCGGTAAGCGTCTTCACAGCCATAGGAAACTTCCTAGTCTTATGGTACGGCGGCGGGACCGTGATGACTGGCGCACTAAGCGTGGGAGTGTTGTTTGGCTTCATGGGTTACCTGGGGAGGTTCTTCATGCCCATACAGGACCTGAGCGGCTTCTGGAACAGCGTGCAGAGCGCCCTCGCAGCAGCTGAACGTGTATTCGATATAATGGATACACCGGAGGGCATACTGGACAAGCCTGATGCCGTGGACCTACCCAGACTGGAGGGTCACATCTCCTACGAGGACATGAGTTTCCGATACGATGACGACACACCTGTACTGACTGATATAAATCTGGACATCCCAGCGAACTCGACAGTAGCCCTAGTAGGACCCACAGGGGTGGGTAAGACCACGATGATCAACCTCCTCTACAGGTTCTATGACCCCAAGAAGGGCGCCGTCAAGGTAGATGGATATGATCTAAGAGACATCAAACTAGCATCGCTGCGAAACCAGATGGCAGTAGTGCTCCAGGATAACTTCCTCTTCGCAGGGACCATAATGGAAAACATCAGATACGGTAACCTGAAGGCAACAGACGATGAGATAATAGAGGTAGCCCAGACCGTTGGAGCCCATGAGTTCATCGAGAAGCTACCCGAGGGCTACCAGACAGAAGTCAGGGAGCGGGGCGGTAGGCTCAGCGTTGGGCAGCGCCAGTTGATAAGCCTGGCCCGTGCCCTGTTGGCTGATCCTAGGATATTGATCATGGATGAGGCTACCAGTAGCATTGATGCTTATACTGAGTTGATTATCCAGCAGGCATTGGATAGGATATTCAAGAACAGGACGAGCATTATCATCGCTCACAGGCTTAGCACGGTCCGCAACTCAGACATGATAATAGTGCTTGAGAAGGGGCGGATAGCCGAGAAGGGCAGCCACCAAGAGTTAATCAGAAAGGGTGGACTCTACAAGCAGCTCTACGAGATGCAGTTCAAATACGAGAACGAGGAAGAACCAGAGAGCTAAGTGGGATTACCTTATTTTAGTAATACCTATTATGAAGTATTACCTCTGAATATGTATGACAGAGGTCTCTGTTACACCAAAAGGTCAGGTGACTATTCCAGTGGAGATCAGGAAAAAATACCAGATAAACCCGGGCTCCAAGGTTGAAATCACCGAAGAAGATGGGAAAATCACGATAAGGAAAATCGAAGGTATATTGGACCTCGCTGGAGTAGGCAGTAACATCGCATCGCCAGAGGAATTAAACGCAGAACTCGATGAGATGAGAAGACAAGGTGCCAGATAAAGCAGTATATGATACCCGCTTCTTCTTTGAATACTTTTATTCCAAAAATAAGTCTACGCTAGATAAGCTATCAGAAAATCTGAAACACACTAAGAAAAGAATCATCTCAACTGTAACCCTCTATGAGCTATACAGACTGGTCTTACCAAGAGAAGGGCGAGAAGTGGCAAAACATCGAATAGGGATCATACGAAGAGATTTTCAAGTAAACGATGTTACACCTGAAGTTGCGATCAATGCTGCTGAGATAAATTATAGCACAGGTAACCCAATGGCTGACTGCTTGATAGCCTCTACTGCGCAGATAGAAAAAGCCACTGTAATTACAAATGACCCGCATTTCGAGAAAATTAAGAATCTTAAAACTCAGTGGCCTATTCGTTGAAAGAAAACTATGAAGAGAGGGCTGAACTCATCCTCTCTATGGTTGGGATAGCGCTCTCAATCCCATCGAGGGCCTCATTCATTATACCCTTGCTCGTAGCAGTCAGTA
>CAZVMT010000261.1:0-3696 GCA_964628765.1 uncultured Candidatus Bathyarchaeia archaeon
CAGCTTCAACTTTACAGTATCCAGACTTCCATCATTGCTTGCAGCCCAATTCATTGCTGGAATACTGACAGTACTCGGATTGCTTCTTTTCATCGTGCCCGGAATAATTGTCGCCATAATGTTTTCGCTAACCCTTCCCACCATAATCATCGAACAGAAAGGCGCCTTCGAAAGTTTGGGAAGAAGCAGAAATCTAGTGAGTAACCGTTGGATGAAAACCTTCCTTCTGATGCTGATTGTATTAATAATCGTTCTCATCGTCAACGCTGTCGCAACTTATCTAGCGGGACCATTAACCGCAATTCACCCCATCGCCAACTCACTTACCACAAGCATAATCTCCGCCTTCGTAAGCCCCATTTACCCCGTTGCCATAACCTACCTCTACTACGCAATGGCTGCCAGAGAAAAACCGCCACCTCCACCCACATTCTAATCCACAGTCACTGAAAGAAACAGACAATCAACAACCCTTTAGTCCCGAAGATGCAACTGCACACCCAAATCTAATAGAACATGCAGAAAACCATAAGAGTGAGGATGGTGCTCCGGCCGGGAATCGAACCCGAGTTTTCCGCCCAAAAATAGCTAGTAGATATTAACGAAAAACGCGTTTTTCGTCGATAGTTACCCCCTTTATGACTCGGTTGTTATAATGAGTCTCCTTTGAGCGCTCGGCTACATAGAATTGGGAAATCTAGATTCCGAAGATGATAATAGTGATTACTAATAAGCGTTACAAATTCTTGTGTGCACTCTAGTGACAATTCTCTGTTTGCCATAGCTCTCAATGACACCAGATTAATAGAACCCTGGAGTTGTCTCCGCAATCTGTTGTACTTCACTAGGATCCATGAAGGTGGGGCTGAACAATCAAAAACAGCAAGGTACCCTGTCTCATTAACGTCTGAAGGTTTTATGCCTTCAATGTCGTTATTTCCTAAAGAAAAATTCGAGCGCCTATTTCGTGAGATTACCACTTTGACTTCTATTAGTAATTTGTGTGACCCCAAATTCGCGATTATGTCTGGGTGTCCTTGCGGCTTTATATCAATTATTTTGCCATTAAGGTGTAGAATCACATGTGCAAACAAACCTTGAATTCTGTATCCAAATTCGCTTTCACTCATCTCATCACGAAGCTCATCGAGGATATTTTTAACTTGAAAATGAGTCTGTATGTCACTGGGCATAAAAAGAAGGCCCCTTTTTGAGATCGAACTCTTTAAACTTGAAAATTTTATAATCGTTCATTGGAAAATATTTTCCAACCGAGGGACCGAATCGTTCTTTTTCATGAGTGGCAATAATCAACTGTGCATGTGAACAAGCGTTGGCCAATTCTTGCAATAACAATTCTACGTGAGAAGTATCAAAGCTCTGGGAAGGGTCATCTATTAAAAGAAGATCGAGCTCTAAAGCTTCAGCTTGAAATTGAGAAAACACAAAATATGGGACAAGATGAAGAGCACTGATTGCCTGACCATTTAAAACGTCCACGGGATTAAAGAGCTGGCCTTGAATCTTTTCCGAACCAACACGAAATTCTAACGCAGAGCCGCCAGAGCCCTTCGTTCTTATTATTTGTACATTTTCAAACGAAATTTGTCCCGTGAGGCGGCGATATACTTCAGTGAACATATCGTTTAGTTTTGGTAATGCATTATCAATTGCTTCGTTGAATTTTTGTTCAAGATTTTCTTTGATTGTCCGCAAAGTATTTTCTAAACTCAGCAGTTCCTTCAAGCTATTATGGGTCGGTTCAAGTCCGGTTGTGAGTTGACGCTGTAACCTATCTTGTCTCTCTCGGTATTTATGGAAGCGTAGTTCACGTCTAAACTCGTCAATATGCTTTTTCCATTCCTCATGTTTAGCCTCTTTGGATTTCAACGCAATCTCACAAGTTTGGACAGAACCCTTAATCACAGCAAGATGTTTTGAAATAATTTCCTGATCAAGTGGCAAACCTTCAGAAACTTCAAGCAACAGGCGGGTTTTGGAAAAGGCGTCATTAAGCTCTATTTGAATCTGTTGAAGTTCAATTCGTGAATTGTTGATTCGATTGCTGAGTTCTATGGCTATCCTATAAGATTCGTTCAGGCGATCAATTTCTTCGGTGAGTTCTTTTTGCTGTGGTGTTGCCAGACTAATGGTCCTTTCGATTTTTTTGATCAACTCATCACCAGTGTACTCTGCCATACAAACGGGGCAATATTCTGGGAATTTCCTACAGAACTCCTCTGCCTCCTTTGCTATCAGCAATCTGGAATTACTTTCTTTCAATTGTTGAGCAAGTAGATTTAACTTCGCTTCGAATTGTTCTATAGATTTTCCATCAAGGGTTACCTCTATTTGCTCTTCAAGTTGCTTGATGCTTTGGCGCATTTCAATCTGTCTCTTTTCTGCCTGTCTTATTATTTGTAACAAATTTTCAAGAGCAAATGCTTTATCTTTCAGGTCAGTGAGTTTCTTGTCAAATACTTCTCTACTGGTCTTTGCTAATTTCTCACTCAATTGTTCAGCGTTTTCTAATACCTCTTTAGCTGATAGATCTAAGTCTATAGAGCTATCTGCAATTTTGGCTATTTCCTTGGTAAAATTGATGATCTTATCACTAGTTTCAACTAGTGTAGGTGGTGACCCTTCGCCCCATGGTGGATTTCGTAATAGTTCTTTGAGTGAAACCTCAACATCATTTAATTTCTCTCTGATCTGTTCTTCAATATTGTCAATTGTAGAAGCAAGTTCATCTCTGACAGACAGTTGTTCTTCTAATAACTTAGAAAGGCGTTCAAGCAAGTCAGGCACTTCCTCCAAGTGAAGGTAGGAATACAGCACTTTGTGAAAATCTGAGATATCAGCCTGTGGTCGTCGCCCGCTTGCTTGTTGAGCAGCAAAGATTACATGAGTCCCCTCTTTGGGGCCCATCCTAGCTAGATATGGGAAAACTTGGGACTGTAACATTTCTTCCCCATTGGGGTTTGTAATCGTTGAACGTGACCGTTCAGCACCGGGGCGCAATCTTCGTTCTATATGCCATATTCCCTCAGTAGCCAGAAGTTCCATATCAACCATGCATTCTCCGGGAGTATAGTATGCATTCCGCACTTCTGTTTCAGGTCTTTCAGCCAACCCAAACAAGCACCATCTTATTGCTTCGACTATACTAGATTTCCCACAACCGTTTTCACCAAAAAGAAAGATGTGTTTAACATCAAAATTGATACGTTGTGGCTCTGTAAACCCTCTAAACCCTTCGATAGTCACACTCTGTAATCGAAATCTTGCTTTGGGCATACTTGTCCCCCTATTCTGCCAAGGATTCAGTGAATCGGTTAGCACTTTCTTTTATTTGTTGAACTAGCTCCTCAAAACTTGACCGAAGATAGGTCTCAACTGCACCGACACCACCGCTATACATTTCACTCTCAATTCGCCGCCACAAAGAACGACTTTCACCCGAGTCTAACATTTTCTTGACTTCGTTAAATACATAGGAACTATTCGACTTCTCAAAATGTTTATTTTTCGAATTTATTTCTGCTACCAAATTTTTCCCCCAAATTGATTCTTCGTAGATATATTAAACTAACTTTGTATAATCTATACACACAGATTCTAATAGCTCGATATAGATAAAGTTTTGGTGCTCCGGCCGGGATTCGAACCCGGGTCTTCGGCTCGAAAGGCCGAAAT
>CAZVMT010000262.1:0-3688 GCA_964628765.1 uncultured Candidatus Bathyarchaeia archaeon
AAATTGAACTTCCTTCACCTATTAACTCGGATTATGCAAAGGCACGATATCAAAATGGTATTTTAGAAGTTATATTAGAAAAAACAGATGAGAAATCAACTAGCATAAAAATTGATTAAAATTTTAGACTTGTCTATTTAAAACTTCTTTTAACAGTTATCACTAGTTGAAAGAAATTAAGAGAAAGTTAGACAAGCGTTCATTAATTCGAGGTCTTTTTAAATTTCGTTTTAAAATAATACCATGGAATCATTTTTATTATCGATAGGAAGCGTGGCATGTCTCTTAGGTGTCTGCACGAAAACATTACGCAGGTGGGATTTAAGAGGTACTTGTAAAGCGGATTTAAGAACTCAAGGTAATCATCGTCGTTATAAAAAATCACGAATTTTAAACATGCTGAGAAACGAAGAGCACTCCCCAGTACACGTGAATTGTGCAGTATACGGAAGAGTGTCAAGTTCTCGACAGAAAAAATCAGGAGATTTAAAACGCCAATTACAATCACTCGAGCAATTCAGCGTGGAAAACGGATATCACGTGAAAAAGATATATTCTGATGTTGGTTCGGGACTCAATGACAAGAGAAAAGGCTTGTTAAAGCTTTTAAAAGACGCGTCATGAGGAAAATTTGAGAAAGTGATCGTGAAATATAACGATCGCCTTGCTCGTTTTGGTCTCCAAGTCATCAAGGAATATCTTCAAAGTTGGAACGTGCAATTAGAAGTCATTCATCCCAATGTTGTTGATAATTCCCCTCATGCAGATCTTATCACGGATCTCACGGCAATTCTTTATTCATTCATGGGCAAGCTCTATCGAATGCGTCGTGAGAAGATAAATTAGAAAATCACCCCCTCCTAGCCTTTTAATTGAGACGTTAGATTTTCGCTATTAAATACGAAAAAGATCAATTACTCGAAATTCCTCAAAATTATCTAAAAGGTAAAGGATTCCATCGTGGTTGTACATCATTCCAATAAAGAAGTCATGCGCACTTACAAAGTAGGCTTACGAGTACCAGAGAGCTTGCTTGAGAAACAAAATGAGCTCGTAATGGAATTAGAAGTCCTCCATCATTTTCACAAGACGATAAAAGGAAAGGAAATGTCAAACCTACTTGCCGTGAAAATACATTCTTGTTCAGGAAAAACCAAGAAAACATATCAGGCGTTCTTAGAAAAGCATGGTTCCCTGAAATCCTTGTTCAAGGTAGATCAGGAGATTACTCGGGTGAGGAACGCTTTAAACCAACTTCACGTGAAGAATAAAACCCTTAACTCCTATCATTTCTCCAAATCAAAGCTTCCTTCATTTAAGAATCCTGCTTCACCTACTCCTGATGAAATTTCCCTCACGGATTATCAAAATCTCACGAAAAAGAGCTTGAAACTCCTCTGCAAGCATCTAAATGATCGAATCCTTCATGAGATTGAAAGAGTGCCACGCGTGAAGCGAGAATTCATTGACTTGGCGTTTCAGATTTCGCAAGATGAAGGGAGGAAGTACACGTTAGATCATGTTCGGAATAAATTTGAAATTGCCTTATCCAACATCACGGGAATTCACAGCAATATTGGAAGAACTGCGTTCTATCAGCTTGGAATGGCCTTAAAAGTGTATTTCAACCTCAGGGAAAAGGTATCAATGCTTCATAATTTCCTCAATCCTGCCCTTCCTTCTGCGGCAGACTTTTCCAGAAAAATTCCCGAATTTCTATTCTATTATTCTCCTCCAAATAACCTGCGAAACTATCTTGTAAAAGCTTGGGACGTGGATAGAGAATGGGTTAGTAATACATTGGTAGGGTGGCGCAGGAAGATTGATCCCTTGCTTCCTCTTGAATTTCAAGTAGAACCATTGACAGGTATTTTTACTCAGATAGCCACGTCATTCAAGGAAGTTGCCCGTGGTGAAGAAGAGATGAGAATCATTAGCAGCTTGCAAGAAAAACACGTGCTCCATCTATTACCCTTGAAGGAGGTTGATTTACGGTCATTATTGCACAAATCCTTGCATTCTCATTATGAATCCCTTCAAGAAAAGGTTGCACGCATCTCCTTACCAGGAGCGATTTCCACTCATCTTCACCAGATATCCATTCAAGAATTCTTGGAGTCTGCAGGAGAATTAATCGCCCATGTCAAGGAGGATCAAGAAAAACTGGATCCAACCTCGCAATCTCATGAAAATTGCCAAACCTTCATCAATAAAATTAAGTATTTACAAGCTCACGTGAATGATGACACGCATGAGAAACTTTTGGGTAATTTACTCATTGGAAATCGATTTACGAGGAGTATTGCACGCCTGTTTTCAACTGGTTCTCAATACAGGAAATTGTTTACTGCCGCACGCGGGATCATCTCCTTAACTCTTGCAAGAAAAAGACCTCTTGCAATTGGTCATTTCTTAAGCGTGTTTAATCCCGATACGTGTTTAACGTTTCCATTTACCTCGAACCATCGTAATAAGACGCAACTTCCCGTGAACTTGATCTTTAACAAGTTCATCGTAGAGCGAAAGCTTCATCCCTCAGATAAAACCGTTCTCGTCAATAAATCCCACACTACCAAGCCAAACATCACGGATACGTTTCGAGAGGGAACACATGTCTGGTTTGGTCTTCCCATTTATTCTCCTTCCCAAGCAGAAGAATTTCAGGAAATAGTGACAGGTCAGAGAACAAGATCTAATCGAAAGGGAATGTTCTGGTTTCGAGTCATTCCCTCCAAGAAGATCATTAATTGCCTCAGGCAAGGCGCTGAAGTTCGAGACATCCGCCTTAACATCCCTCACGGACCCGCCCAGAGGATCATTGTCGATTTCGTCCTTTCTGCTCCTGACCGCATGGCATTCTGTCATGAAGGCAAGTTCTTGGAAGCGTGGGACGAGGAATTTGGATGCCCCAGCATCCCCTCGCATGACATTTTGGGCGTTGATTTTAATCGAATAGGAAAATTCATGGTAGCCACGGCAAATCCCGAAGAAGAACATGATTTAAAAGAGGTGATGGCATTTTATGAGAACATGCACGTGAAATTAGAAACCATTCGCACTCGTGAAATCCCCCGCATTCAAGCTCAATTGAGCACGGGAAAGAATGTATCGGGAGTACCACTCTGTACCAAGAAGAAAGGACGTTTAAGCTCGCAATTATCCTTGCTCCATCGAAGACAAGAAAAAATCATGAAAGAAATGAAGCGCCAAGCATTGATGGTCTATCTTTACGTGGGTTGGAAAGCACGAGCAAGGTATTATGGATGGGATTCCATTAAGGGTATATCAACTCGAGGCACGAATGGCATGCTAGCTCAGGCCATCACCTATCTTCCGAAGCGAAAGGCATTATACGAAGAATTCAGTCAATGGACAAGCGATCTGAGAGATCAAGGATTATTACCTGCGTTTGAAGACGTGATTCCCATGAGTCCGTTCACGAGTCAAACTTGTGCATCCTGTTTCCACCACACAGGTCGCCGAACACGCTCTCGCATGAAAGGAATTCCTTATCATGAGTTCGCTTGCAAGGAGTGCAATCGAAGTACCCGGCATGATCCAAAAGTCCATCGTCATTCCAATTCCGCACGAATGGATGCTCTCCTGCTCCATCACCACCTCATGTCTCACGATCTCGCACCATCATCAATCACGATCACCCCCGTTTCCTCTAACGACGGGATAGGAT
>CAZVMT010000263.1:0-3648 GCA_964628765.1 uncultured Candidatus Bathyarchaeia archaeon
CCCAGCTCGCCTGGGCCTCGCCGCTCGAGCAGATCACATCGATCTTCGATGATGGACTGAATCTATTTCTCAAGCGCATCATCCCCGGCCTGGCAATCGCCATCATCGCGTGGAATGGCATCATGATCGCCATGGGTCGCAAGACCCTGATGGATTCGATCGTGGTCATCGCCGGCGCGGCCATGGCGCTCATGGCGTCGGTCATCGTGGCCTATCTGGCCACCGGAGCCAATTGATGCCCGCGCACAAGACCTATGCGCTCTTGCGCTACGTGCCGACCTACTGGGAGCTGCCCGCCCCGGCGATTCCGCTCTTGATTATTCTCGGCGCGGTGTTCGTGGCCATCATGGGCCCGTATGGATTCATCGCCGCCGGCGCGGTGACCGTGCTGATGCGGGTGGCTTACCAGTGGAACACCGATGTTCTGGCCATCGTGCGGGTGGCGCTCTCGAGCCTGCCCTATCTCGATGTCCATCGGAGACTCCATCCATGAGCCGCTCGCGTCCATCGGCATTGCCGTATCAGTCGATTGCGGCCCAGTGGCTCACGCTCGACACCGGCGCGTGTGTGCTCGGCTATCGGGTGCGGCAGCCGCTGGCCGCGTTGCCGCGGCTGCCGGTGGATCTGTTCACGCTCTATCACCTGCGGCGCCGCGCGGCCTTTCCGCCGGCGCTGCGGGGCGGGCCGCCGGCCGCGACACACTATCTGGTCGCGTACCACGAGCACCCGCGCGAGACCCTGGCCGATGATGTGGTGCTCACCTTGCGCGCCCCGAGCGCACGCGACGCCGCCCTGGTCGCCGCGCAGTACAACGAGCGAGCGCTCGAGCCCATGACCGGCGCCGAGCTCGCCGCGTTCCTGCGCCGCACCACCACGTTTGCCGACGATGCGCCGCGCTTCGAGGGGCTGGCTCACCTGTCGCAGGCCATCTTGCCTTATGAGGTATTTGGCCGGATGGGCCCGCTGGCGACCTCGGCGTGCTATCCGAGCCGGATCGCGCTGGTCGTGGCCACCGAGCCGCCGCCCGAGACCACGGCCCGGTTTCTGGCCTCGGTGCTCTCGTACCGCGGGCCGATTCTCATCACCGCGCACTTTGCGCCCGAGCCGGTCACGGTCACGGCCGCGGCCGCGCGCCGGGCACTGCGCCATCAACGATCCGGAGGCGGCGAGGCCCTGGCCAACGACGACGCCAAGGAGCTCACGCGCGAGCTGTACGCGGGCAATCGGCAAGCGGGCCTGATGTCCATCACCCTGGCCGTGCCGGCCGATGCCAGCGAGACCAGCCAGCGGCTCGCCGGGCCGAAGACCTTGTGGGAATCCTCGACCGGGTGGCTCTGCCGCGAGCCCGGCCTCGACGCGGTGGCGACCTATCTATCCCAGTACCATCGCCCCGAGCTGCTCAGCTCGCGCCCGCGGCTGACCAGCGCCAACTTTTTGGACCTCGTCACCCTGCCCCGCCAGCTTGGCGACACGGCGCCGTTTGCGTATTTTGAAGGCCCGCGCGGGGATGCTCAGCCGTTCTCGCCGTACGTGGCCGACGTGGGCCACACCTTGATCGTCGGGCCGACCGGGGCCGGCAAGAGCGTATTTCTGGGACACCTCACCATGGCCGCGCTGGCAGCCCGGCACGAGGTCACGCTCTTTGATCAGCATCAGGGCTTTACCCGCCTGGCCCGCGAGCTCGGCGGCGCGACCCGGACCTGCTCGCCCGGTGCGCCGCTCGACAATCCCTTTGCCCGGCCGCTCACCGATGCGCTCCGGACCTGGTGGATCCTGTTCTTGCAATCGACCGTGCCCGACGCCAATGCCGCGCTCTGCGATCTGGCCGTCACCACGCTCTACGAGCAACCCGCGGCGGGTCGCGATATGGGCGTGCTGCTCGATGTGTGCGAGCAGAACGACCTCGACCCGTCCGGCTTGCTCCCCTGGTACGACGGCGCGAGCGACGAGGTGTTTCATCCCGGTAATCCGGCCCTGCCCGACCATGCGATCGAGCATTTCGACATCACGGCCATCTACCGCGAGCCGTTGCTGTTGTCGTACCTGACCACGCGCTTGCTCGAGCAGCTCGGCCGCGGCCGGCGCCGCTTGCTCATCATTGACGAAGCGTGGGCCGCCTTTGGCACCCCGTATCTGAAAGCCTTTCTCGACAGCGCCTTGCGCACTGCGCGGAAGCTCGGCGGCGCCCTGCTCTTTGCCGCCCAGCGCCCGACCGACTTTGTCGGCTGGCACGAGAACATCATCACCCGGGTGTTTCTGCCCAATCCGAATCTCACGCTCGAGCACGCCATCCAGATCGCGCCGGTGGGCCAGGACTTCGTGGACGTGGTCAACGAGGCGATTCCCAAGCGGGATTACATCGTGTCGCGGGATACCGCATGGGCGCAGCTGCGCCTCGACCTGTCGCCGCTGCCCGGCTTGCTCGAGCTCCACCAGCCCACCGCCGGCGCCGCGGTGGCTCTTGCCACCACCTGACCCGTAGACGGCCCACGGCAGACCATCATGTTTTCAAACCTGCTCGACATCTTCACTCACGACATCCTGCGGATAGGCCTCTCCGCCTATGGCGCGATGCTCGCCGAGTATCGCGTCCTGTTTCGCCTTGCCGTGGCCATGTGGGTGCTGTCGATCGCGTTCGATGCGCTGCAGTCGGACAGTGGATTTCGTCCGACCCTGTTCCGCTTTCTCCGCGGCAGCGTGGTCATCGCGTACATCACCGAGCCCGCGGTCGCGTCGGCCTTTGTCGAGCTCATGCAGGCCCCGGCCCACACCTCCGGCGTGCTGGTGAATCACGTCTTGAACATCCAGGGCGGCACCGCCAACTTCGGCCAGGCACTCGATCTGCTCATCGACACCGTTGGCGACAAGACCGACTCGCTCACGGACTCCGGGTGGTTCGACGTCAACATCATGGGCTACCTCATCCTCATCATGATCTACATCTTCCTGATTGGCTTTCTGGCCGTGGTCCTCTACATCGCCGCGCTGGCGACGTTCTTCCAGGCGTCCCTGCTCTTCCTGCTGCCGTTCGCGGTCAGCCTGTATCCGTGGTCGTATACCCGGCCGATCTTCGATGGCGTGATTCGTCAGGGGATCTCGTTCAGCCTGGTGATTCCGCTGCTCAACGTGCTGCTCGCGCTGGTGGTCTCGCCGCTGGTCTTTGCGCTCAGCGATGTGCACACAAACCTCTTTGCCCTCCTGCCGTTTTGCTGCCTGTCGGTGGTCGGCGCGCTCCTGGCATTGCAAATCCCGGCGGTCGCCTCGGGCGTGGCCGGCGGCATCGGTCTGCCGATCTTGAAACCGCGCTGATGACGATGACGAGCACACCGACCTTCATGCCGAGCATTCGCGGACCTCGCGTCAGTGGCTCGCCGCGCACATCCGTCAACCCGGCGAAGCCGCCGGTGCTGCGCATCGTGCTGATTACGCTGCTGGCCCTGGGCAGCGGCGGCGGGTTGCTGGCGCTGGTTTTCTGGCCATCGTCGCCCGAGGAATCGGACCCCGAGGCCCAGGCGAGCTCGGCCGCCGGCGCGACGACGCCAGCGGCACGGCCCGAGGCGATGCCCGGCGCCCTGCCCCGCCCAGGCGCCAGCAAGCCGCCGCGGCCCTCGCCGCCGACCATTCTCGGCACCGCGCAGCCGCCCGAGG
>CAZVMT010000264.1:0-3645 GCA_964628765.1 uncultured Candidatus Bathyarchaeia archaeon
AACGGGCAACCGAACTGGGTGTTTGTCGCGCCAGAGCTCTTTGTGCACGTACCACACCCTGCTTCACCAAACTGAGTGTAATCACGTAATTTGATGGTTGATTTATCACAATAATTGATGGCCACATAATGTAATTCTTGTATAAAAAAACGCAGCATTGAGCTGCGTTGTTATCTTTATCTCATTATTTAATTTGATTAAAATGGAATTTTATCGTCAAAAAATAGCTACTCCTCTTGTTCTTTATCATAAGACTGAGTCTGGTTATTTCGATAATAACGAACTAATTGTTTATAATAGTGAGATTCAAAAGCAAGTGTCAGATCTTGTAAAAACTGATAGATATTGACTGCTGACTCATCATCCCAGCTAGAGTTTCAATAACTAATACAAAATTATCCACGAGCTCCTCCTGCGGTATTTTTTGGCTTGCGTGGACTTGTTTTAATGGCAAAACACTCCAAATATAATTTTTCGTCTAATTGTGATTTTTCTTGGAGAGCTGCTGTTGTGAGTAACTCATTGGCCATCGTGCATAACACACGATAATTTCCCATGGCGTGATCACATAATGTTTGCATTAATTCCCGTGTCATTAAATGGGGGTTGCCGGCGCTCGCTAGCAAGTGCTCCAAACAGTGCATGAGTTGACGGGTACTGGCATAGTCGATATTAAATCGTATTCTGATTCGGCTGCCTAAGGGGATTAACTCTTCGCGACGTAATTTGTCATTTAAGCGTTGATCACCTGCGAGTATCACCGTTAACAAAATCCGGGAATCAAACTGTGCACTGGCTAAGATGCGGAGCTCGTTGAGGACACAAGGCAGCATTTCCTGCGCTTCGTCAATAAAAAGAATGGGGCGTATCAGCGTGCTCTCCATATGTTGTTGCCAACGTTCTCTGAGTGATTTGAAGCCCATCCAACGATTATGGGCATTGAGTGTGACTCCAAAAATATCACCTAATTCACGATAAAAATCGAATAGTCTTGCCGAGGCATGCGCCAGCGCACCCACTTGAACATCACGCAGCTGAGATAATCGATCGGCCAGTAAGCGAAGGGTAACACTTTTGCCGGTTCCGGGATCGCCACTGACCAGGGCAAAGCCTCCTTCACGCAGTAAGCTTTTTTCAATCCGTTCGCAAAAATTCGAAAGGCCTGGGTAGCTGTGTATGGCATTGATTGGTATATCAGGTGAGAATGGATTGTATTTTAAACCATAGAGAGCGGTTAATTTTGTTTTCATATTAGTTTTCCTCTTGTTTTTCCGTAGAGAGATAAGCAGGCGGCAAACCGGTTGCGGCATATTGGGCCATAAATTCTTTGAGTAAGGGAGCCATGCCGCCGGAAGGTGTTTCACAGAGCTCTGTTTTATTTTTCAAAGGTAACGTGCGTCGCAGCCCTGTTGCATTGTCTGATTTATCTTGCGGATAGAGTGTGGTTAAACAGGCCTGGGTGTGTGGGTCTACTAACAGGGCATGGCTTAAATCCCAGCGGCTGTATCGCACTGTGATTTGTTCGAGATAGCGATAGTGTGCGGGTATTTCAAAACGAACCCCTTCCAGGGTTAACGTGCCGTCTGATCGGCGCTGTTTGCGGGTTACTTCATTACAAAAAGCTTCTTTTAATACCGAGAGTTCAGGGCAGGGTCGGCCGACATTGTTATGATTCAGATAACGATCTAACGGGGTGGTGGCCATTTCAGAGTGCACCTTTCGATGATACTCAAGCTCAACCCAAGCAATGGTGGCCTGATTTAAAACCGACAAGGTAAGTTTCGGCTCCCCTTCAAGCATCGCCATCAAGCGACCTTCAACTTTCGCCCAAAAGACTTCTTGTTTGCCGTTTTGATAGGGGCTGTAGGGCAGCGTGGGTTGATGCAGAATAGAGAGCCGCTCTAATCCCTGCGTGAACTCAGCCGCCATCATAGCCGCCCCATTGTCACTCATCAAAGCCCGGGGCAAAGCCCGTTTTTGCAGGGCTTGCTTAAAGCCATGTACCAAGGATTCAACAGTTTCATCAAAATACCACTGGGAATGACAAATCAGTCGCGAATGGTCATCCAGAATGGCAAGCAATAACGGCTTTTGCCATCGCCCGTTTTTATCGAGAATTTTTCGTGAACCGTGATGAAAATCCAAATGCCACAGGGCATTGACATAATCGACTTCGAAGCTGCGGACTTCCCGTGAGGCCAATTTTTCCGCGGCCATGACAGCACCGGCTGTCGCTCTTTGTTTGATAACCCTCTTTTTGATAAATCCTTGTGATTTCATGTAGCGATACAGAGTGCTGTACGAAGGCGCTTCTTCAGGAGGCGCGAACTTTTGCGAAACCACGACCAAATTATCCCGATGTAATTGATAACTCCAACTGGGATGTTCTCTATACTGGCTTTTTATTGCCTCTTTGAGTGTGACGCTTAATTTGCGTGATTGGGCGCAATCACTGCGACGTTTAACACGGAGTGACTGTATCGGATCCAGACTTTGTTTAGCAGCGTAAAACCAGCGTTCCAGTGTTGAAAAAGAAAAATAGACTGGATGACCACTGATGGGATGTTCCCATTGTTTTTTTGATAAGGTCATTAATTCTTTTTTCAAACAGCCACTCTCGGGCGGTGCAGAGAGCAAGGGGCCAATAATCGAAAAACGAAATCGGGCCCAACGCGCTTGGGTAGTCTGTGCATTGTTTCTAGGGGCTGGCTGAGTGCTCATACCTTTCTCCTTTTAATTTAAGAAAGAGGCAGACTACTTTTGATGTCTTTGTGATTAAAGTGGCAGACTCTGCGTATCCTTATCCCCCATTAAACAGCGCGTAAAAGGCCAGCAGTGAGTGGCGCCAGAAACCTCAACAACTGTTGCATTTTTTTCATTAAATGACCCTTAAATAAACGCAATAGCGCCCGAGGCAACTCAACTGCTTCTGAAAGGTTGGGTACGACGCTCCCTTTTTCTTGCAACCAAAACTTCGTGCTTTGAAACTTGTTACGCCACCAGCTTCGCCATCGCTTCCAAGTGGATTCACTCACCGTAATATTAAAATGCCGTTTAATCTGACTCAGACGACGTTCATTAATTCCAAGCCTCAATAGGGACAACAGCACAAAGACTGGCGCTACAAACCAGCGGCGACCAAAAAAACGAACAGAAGGTGGGGTGGTTCTTTTTCGGCATTGAGCGCAACAAAAACTAAAACGCTCTTCACAATACGATCGAAATAGCTTGGGTAGACCTAATGGGCTTCTTGGATAATTAGATTGGTGTAGTTGCCCACCACAGTTAGGACAACCCTTTTCTAGCACCTGGTGCCTTAGATCTTCATCTATTTTGTTTAATAATTTAAAAAAGCTGGCATTGAATATGAAATTTTGAGACATTGGGGTTCTCCTGGTTGTTTAGAAACCCTAGGAGAACCCCGCTAACAATTTAAGTCAAATTGTTTGGCGGGGTTTTTATTAAACCATTAATGAATGTGATTAGAATGATAGGAAAAGACATCAGATAATTTGATTAGGCTCAACGGCGAACCGACTTTGGACGACTCCGAATACACATTATGTGATAGCCTATTACGATAGACGCATAGGTAATGAGGCCAGTCGTCACGCGAGAACAGTCTTAAACAGAACCTCAAGCAGC
>CAZVMT010000265.1:0-3640 GCA_964628765.1 uncultured Candidatus Bathyarchaeia archaeon
ATAGATAGTCTAAAAAACTGTATTGATTCTATTCTGTTTCTCTAATCCTTCCTTGTTTTCTGTAGTTCTGGTCCATGTTACTTAAAATACATCCCCAGTTGGGTACACTGTGTCTCATGAGGAAACCGAGATAGCCGACACCCGTTACATCATCAAGGCAAGTCTCAAAAAACCACCAAAAAACAGCAAAACCGGCATCGTACTAGCCCACGGAGCCATAATAAACAGGCAATCCCTCATAAGAACCACATACTCCTTCGCAGAATACCTCTCAACGCAGCTAAACGCATACGTCATAGCCCCAGACTTCAACGGCGAGACCAAACACAGAGACACACCAACACACGCAGACTACAGCGAGATCTACAACATCACCACCCGGTACCTAGCCGAAACATATGATCTGGATACCGTCATGGGTTTCGGTCACAGCATGGGGTGCTTCACCATATCAGACGCCCTCAAAGACAACCCACACCTAGACAGCCTCGTCAACTACGGTGGACCAGTCAGCGAACTGGACAGCAAACGCCAACAAGGCTTCATCGAGTACATGACCAACTACCTAGTCACCTTCAACTACGGCATCAACATCGAGAACCTAACCAAGTACCTCTTCGACGAAGAAACAAACCACTACCTCAAAGAGACCATGCTACGCACGGAGAGCTACCACAGCGAGAGCTACGACTTTTACCTGCAACCCAGCGTATTCAAAGACATCCAAACCACCATCACAAACTACACCGAGAACATCAAACAATGGAACAAACCGACATTGTTCCTCTTCGGGGAAAACGACAAGGTAACACGCAGAACCCGCAGACACTACCCGGACAACTATGTCGAGGATAATATCAGGTTCAGGTTCATCCCAGACGCCACACACATCACACCATGCACCCAGACACCAGAAGAACTATCCAAACTAGACCCAGCCATCCAATTCTACAGGGAAACCCAAGACCTGAAACCTAGACCCCAGATACCCGTACCCCCGGGAAAAACCCAATAAACCAGACGGCAACCATACCCTATGGCACTGGATTTCACCAAATTCCGAGACACTCCTGTAACAGACTGCCACGTTCACCTCTGGATGCTAAGAAACCAAGTCACCCCAGAACTCATCGAGCAGCAGGGACTAGCCCTCACAGAGACCATCATCCACAGCGGCATCGACTCCATGTACATCTTCAGCAGAGGAGACCAATCACCCCTAACCCTCAAGAAACAGGCGCCAGACATCTTCTACGCAGGAGGATACGTCCCGTGGAGCGGAGACACAGACAGCTTCAAGATAACCAACTGGGACAAGTACATCTCTGGGCTCAAGGACGCTGGCTACGATGGGGTCGGTGAGATGGGCTCCAAGACGGTGCCCCGATCCAGACACACCCCACTGGACTCAACCTACTACAAAGGCTTCTGGGAGGCATGCGAGAAACAGGGCTTCCCGGTGCTCTGCCACATCGGAGACGTGGAGGACTTCTGGAGCGAGGAAACCACACCCCAGTGGGCCAAGGACCGTGGCTGGGGATACTACAAGGGAGACTACCCGTCACTAAACGAGCTATACATGGAGATCGAGAAAGTTCTCGGGGAACACCCGGACCTCAAGATCACCCTATGCCACTTCCTATTCATGAGCCCAGACATAGAACGCATAACCCAGTTCCTCAAGGATTACCCCAACGCCAACCTAGACCTGAGCCTAGGAATAGAACTCATGTACAACATCAGCCAACAACGAGAACAATACAGAGACTTCTTCAAGAAACACGACAAAAGAATACTCTACGGCACAGACATAGGCATGAGCAAAACACTACCCCAACACCTAGCACGAATCTGGCTCATACGCAACTTCCTAGAAACAAGCGAAACCTTCCACACGGTACCCGAAGCAGACGAACTGCTAACAAGATACACGAAACCCTACCACGGCCTCGACCTACCAGCAAGCAGCCTGAGACGAATCTACTCAGGCAACTTCAAAAGACTCTGGGGCGAGACCCCCAGAACACCACCCTGAAACGCCCCGAAGCACCTATAAGCCACCAATCATCAAGGGCTGGAATGCAGCCAAATCAAGAGCGAAGCAAGATCAAACCCGGGTTAAAGGTCAACATAGTCCAGAAACAGCACCAGCGAACAGGCAAACTAACCACGGGAACAGTAAAGGACATCTTGACTAACAGCCGCACACACCCCCACGGAATCAAGGTAAGGCTAACAGACGGCAAAGTAGGCAGAGTACAATCAATAATAAGCTAACTATCTCCACTTCTCGGGTATCTTGAACCTGAACCTGCACTTGTCTGAGCCGCTGAAGACACTCTCAAGCACCTCAGCCTCCGTCTCCTCACCGAAAGCCACATCATACCTGAGCTTACCATACCCCGCGCTACAGTAACACCAATCCATCGGGATATCAGGCTCCCCAGCCAAGACAGCCTCCCTCGCCAAGGGACAATGACACATATAGTAACGCTTCATCAAAGGGTCACCCTCATCCAGGTAATCCTGCGGAGCATATGGGAACTTGGTGTTATATATCCAGTCACCATCCCTTACCCCCGCCAACAGCTCCTGATTGTTCTTCACATAATCCACGATACCTTGAGTGATCACCTGCTCGAACCAGACCTTATCCTCCTCAAGGTACTCCTCAAGCTCAGCCACAGCAGCCTCATGCATCCTCTTGAGCCAAGCATCAATATCACCACCCAGCTCCAAGAGCCACTGCCGATGCCGCTCAAACCGCTCAACAGAGACCCTGTGATGGTTACCAGCCAATACCCGCCTGTAGACCTCCGGGTTCAGCTTCTCCCCCAGCTCCTTCATCAAGCTGCTCGTCGCGTCACAGTAACGATCAGGCTTCGAGCCCAGCGGAGGCGCCTCAACGCTGCTGAATACCTCATCAGCTACCTCTTTTCCAGCGATCTCCTGAAGCCTCTCAGCGATGCTGGGCAATATCCCCCTACCACCCAAAATAGCGGCGAAGTAGATCCAGACCTGTTTCATGTCAAGCATATACACATACCGGGCTAGCCCAACGATGTTATCCTCGGTGTTCATCCCAGTATCCATCAAATAATTAATATAATTCTCGAAGCTCCCCACAACATCAGCGAACTCCAGACCATTCTCCCCAAAATACTGTAACGCCTTCACTACAGCGTTCTTGTATGCCTCCTTCTTCTCGGGACCTGTATTTCTCTCATCCAGATATGCCTCAAACTCTGCTTCCTTGAACTCCATAACTAGACATTTTCCTGTGTCTGGGAAAAACTCTTTCCAGAACCAGTACTGAAACTCAAGAACCATTTATGAAAACACAGACACCCAAAAAATATCAAACACCAAACCAACACCAAGCCATGAAGTACGTCCACACAAACCTAGTAGCCCACGACTGGCGCAGACTAGCAGACTTCTACATCACGGTATTCAACTGCCAGCCGGTGCCACCTGAGCGAGACCTCAAAGGAGGATGGCTCGACAAGGCACTGAACCTAGAAGACGCCCACATCACAGGCGTACACCTGCGCCTACCAGGGTACAAGGATGGACCAACCCTCGAACTATTCCAGTACAACCCTGAAAGAGAAGCCAATCCAAGCTACCCAAACACACC
>CAZVMT010000266.1:0-3638 GCA_964628765.1 uncultured Candidatus Bathyarchaeia archaeon
TTATTTCGTCCGTAATTACAGACTTTATAATATGGTCACACCCTACCCCAGCGCCATTGATGAGTTTTAAGAAATATCTATATACGGGGACCCAGTATTCTGTCAAGCTTACAGGGGAACACAAGAATGTCACTAAGAGACCCGGCTAAAATCGAGATCGCTAGAAATCACAGAATAAAGAAATCCGTGTGCAGGAGCTGCGGCGCTACTAATCCACCTGATGCTACAAAGTGCCGTAAGTGCCATAGCAAAAACCTGAGACCCAAGCGTACCAAGGGCAAGGGAAGATAATCCCATTATTCTATATCGTAGCTTACTTCGAGTATCTGCTTACTGTTTCGGTATCTAGTCTTGGTTATCTTGATGCGTCCTACTTGATCCGTTGTCTCTGTGTGTTTCTTGTTGCATGCGTTGACGTTCCAGTCTGGCAGATAAAACACTGATAGCTGCTGTATTGATTCGGGTAAGGGGAACTTGTCGTAGATCCAGTCTCCCCACCGCTCCTCGGCTTCTTTCCTGCTCAGCTCGTGTATCTCGATCACTGCGTCTTCCGCTATCTTCTGGTCTACTTTGTTCTGTATCTCGTTGATCTCTTCTTCTGTGGGTTTCCTGTTGAACTCTACCGCTATTCTTCCGTGGTTGCCATCTACTGCTGCGCTGGTGCTCCACTTGGCGTCCTCTCCCAGTACCTTGACTATGGCGCCTTTCACGATGTGTAGCGCGGTGTGGGTTCTTACCTCGATCGACATGAAGTGTATATCTGTGATTGTTTGAAAAAAGGGTTGGGTTAGAACCTGTGTTTACTGAGCTTATCCAGCTCGGTGATGGTCTCGGGTGTGACAAGTTGGTATTCTTTGCCTAGGTGCCATGGGAATACTAGGAAGAACCATCTGTTGAGGCAGTCCACATAGTTGAACCAGCTCCAGAGCAGATCATCTAGCTCTTCCTTGGTCTGTACCGTGGGTAGTGATTCGTCTATTGCCACGCTGAACCTGTAAAGGTTTGGCACGTTTAGCCATGGGGCTGGGCAGCCAGGTGGCGCCATGCTTCCTAGCATCTTGGCGATGTGCAGTGTGCTATATCGCCATATCTGTTTGCAGGCTTCGAGGCTGATCACTGGGTCATTGATGGCTGAGGTTACTGCTGGTTTGGAGCATTTCCACCCCATTGCTTGGGTGTCTGCGATGAGGAATAGTAGGTTTCCGAGTATCTGTCCTCCTACGTTGGCTCCGCTGGGGTAGACGCCTTTCTTGCACATGGTTACTTCTGTGGGTTCTTCCCAGAATATTCGGTCTAGGTCGTCTTCGATCATGTTTTTTACCTGTGTCCAGTGCATCATGGTTTCCTCCTCGCAATCATTGTGATGGGTGTATGCTTGATGTAGTAGTGGCTCCAGACCTCTTCTCCTGCTTTTCTTAGCTTGGGTAGTTCCCCAGGGTTTATCTTGGCTACTATTGCTCCGCTTACCGTGATGGGTTCGGTGCAGGGTCCGTAGTAGCAGCTGAGTCCACCATAGCCTCCGTGGACGCTGTAGTTGATGCTGCCTGGCTGGATCTCGCAGAACATTCGCTTGTGGCGTCCGAGTGCTGTCCCAGTTTTTACAGGGTGGCGTGGTGGTCTGGCTGCTGCGCTGAATTCTTCTCCGGTGCTCACTGGGTGTCTACAGAATAGTTTGACTGGCTTCTCTAGGTTTTCCCAGAGGAGTTCTGTGAGTTCTGGTTCTTCCGTTGTGAGTAGTGTGGCTGTTATCTTGGTTTCTATGCTTGGCCACTCTAGCTCGATTTGCCGTGTCATGGTTGTAATGGTGTTTGTTTTGGTATTTGAAGCCGGGTGGGTTTACTGGTAACTGAAAAATATGTCATGGGTTATAGTTGATGTATGAATATTGAGAAGAATATTGAACAGATTCGTGAAGAGTTTCCCATCTTCTCCCGTTTAGTTTATATGAATAGCGCTGCTCATGGGCCTACTCTTGGGCGGGTTCATGACGCCACCGAGAAGTGGTGGAAGATTCGTATGGGGGAGGAGCGTGTTGATGCCCCCGATGCGTTGGGTGAGGCATCTCGGATGCTTCACTGTGAGTCCTCTGAGTTGTGTTATGTGAACCGCGTGACCCAGGGCTTGAACATGGTTTCCAGTATGATGCCTTTGGAGCGTGGCGATAATATCGTTGTGACTGATCTCGGGTATCCCAGTAATGTCTTCGTCTGGTTTCCCTCCAGGGAGAAGGGTGTAGAGATCCGGCGTATACGGCACAGGGATGGTTTGATCACCACAGAGGATTTCGAGAAAGCCGTGGATGATCGTACCAAGGCTGTTTCTATTAGCCGCGTTGAGTGGACCAGCAGCCTACGGTATGATATGAGGGCGTTATCTGAGATCGCTCATGATCATGGGGCGTATCTTGTGGATGATAGCTATCAGGCCATGGGGGCGATTGATGTTGACTTGCATAGGAGTGGTGTTGATTTCTTTACTGCTGGTAGCGAGAAGTGGATGTGCTGCCCCGCCATGACTGGTGTCTTCTATATCCGTGAGGCGATCTGGGATGACTTCGACCCAACCTACAGGTATTATGGTAACGTGGAAGAGGCGTTTGCATCTGGCGCTCCATGGGAGAAGCCGGACCATGATAATCATGCTAGCTACTTGAAGCCATTGTACCGGGATGCTCGTAAGCATTACAGGGGCTGTGTGAGTGAGGAGTTCCAGTGGGGCTACCACGCAGCGTTGGAGTACTTCAACTCCCTCGGATTGGAAAACATCGAGAAGCGTAACATGGAGCTTAGCCAGTACCTCATCGAGGGCCTCAAGGAGCACCCCGTCAAGGTAAATACCCCTGAGGAGCCATCAAAGCGTGGAGCCTTGGTGACATATAATACTGGTAGCCCCGAGAAGAATCAGCGGCTCTATGATGCCTTGAAGGCTGAGGGGATCAGCGTGGCTCATCGCTACGCCGCTGGTGTGGGTGGTATAAGAGTCTCGTGCCACTTCTTCAACACGTTTGAGGACATCGACCACCTGCTAGAGGTCCAGAAAAAGGTCCTCTGATCCCTTTTTGGTTGATTATTTTCTCCAAAATGCAAAGTGCCCAAGTGTTCTCACTTGAAGATGCCGTTTCATCCAGCCAAAGCCGGGTGTTCGTTTGAAGCCCATCTTCTTCGTTCTGCGGTTTTCTGCTCTTCGCTTCTTGGGCAGAGTTCCGCTCCCACTTGGGCAAACTATACTGTATCATCATTCTATATTATAGTTCGGTTTCACGGTGGGCACAATATTCTGGGATTTTATCTGGTTCTTTAATAGGGTTTTGACACGTTTACACCAATATTATCTCATCTATCGGTGACAATAAATTTATTGCATCCCTGAGAACAATGCAGAGTACATCTATGCCTATGTTTTGTATCATGTGGATCATATTTTTCTCAGGGATTGAAAACAATCGAGACGGCTTCTTAATGTTTTATAAGCATGGGCATCTGGGGAGTATTTTTAAATCAGTAGTCACGTACAAGAAGGCGCGCGAGCCCGTAGCTCAGCACGGATAGAGCACAGCCCTCCTAAGGCTGGGGTCGAGGGTTCGAATCCCCCCGGGCTCGCCAAGACCTTATTCAAAAAGAATTGTTAGTTTTGTTGCA
>CAZVMT010000267.1:0-3633 GCA_964628765.1 uncultured Candidatus Bathyarchaeia archaeon
GCTGCATCTCAGCATCTATCAGTTCAACATCTCTGGATTCTGGGGGCTCATCGAGGGATAATCGGTATAGGACTCTGTATGCTGTTTCCCTGAATTCTTTGGCTTTTTGTAATGACTTTGTTGCCTTGTCTGGGCTCTGTGCTGCTTGTCTCCTGAGCTCCGTAGCTGTGCTTTGATTGATTAATTCAATACGCTGTGCCCAGTCAATGAGTTCGTTATAGCTGTTTAGATACTCTATCGAGTCTTCTCTGCCTCTCCAGTCTATTGTGTTTGCGAAGTTTATCACAGTACGCTCGCCCAGTATTTTGAGGTCTTTGAGTCTTCCTTGTTGAGGCATCTCTGTTCTAACCAGTATTATTGGATAATGCTGGTTATAAACTTAAATATAACCACCTATAACACTTTTGATGGTTACAATGTCCCTGAGTGAAAAAATGAAACAAATGGCCCACGAACAAGGCTTCGTCGCAGCCGGAATAACGAACCCAGAAAACCTCAAAAACCTACCCTATGGATGGGTCGCAGACGTACGAAACCTCCTACCCCCAACAACAGAGCTCCCCGAGACAAAATCAGTGATAATGCTAGTACTTCACGCATGGGACAAAGTATTCGGACTCCAGATCGAGTCCCCGGACTGGAAAGGCTACGGCTTCCACCCACCAGACGCAGACATCGAGGGATACTATGTCTCCTACTATATCTCCATGAGCAAGGCATGGCCCATCGTATCATACCTCCGAGAACAGGGATACAAGGCACAGCTAACCACCAAAATACCCATGAAAACAACGGCAATAGCCTGCGGCCTCGGGCAATCAGGTAAAAACACGTTGCTCGTGAACCCAGAGTATGGGCCAAGGCTGGGCTTAATGGCTATACTGACCTCCGTAGAACTGGACATCGATGAGCCTTTCACAGATGACCTCTGCGGAGACTGCACACGATGCATCGATGCTTGCCCAACCAAGGCGTTAACCCCATATCATATCGATATCAGGCGTTGCCTAACCTACGCCGCTGAGAACCCGGGAAAAACCGATCTACCTGAGGACGTGCGCGCATTAGAGGATAAGCTAATCACACGCCCAACACGAAACAGCTATATCGAGTGCTACATCTGCGCTGAGGTATGCCCAGTTGGGCAGGATAAGTTCAAGAAATACCGAAGAGGCACAGGTTAGAAGAACCTAATCTCCCATCAATATTATTTCATTACACACATACAGCTAAAGAACCCGTTGAGGTAAACACCATCAGGTTGGGACCAGATGAAAAGCACCTTTAATCCATCACTCAGGCAGCAAAGAAACATGAATTGAACATGTTGCGTTGGTCTCGCTCCTGCTTTGTCTCTCTAAGCTTATCCAGTCAGCTATCAAATGTATGATCCAAGAGTCACCCTATCGATAATACTGCAACGAAGCCTCGACGGAATAAGTCATTTAGAGAAAAAACCTAATCATACTCAAACAATTGAATTTAATTGAACATTTAGAGAAAAAACCATCTTAAAATAACACACTATATATTGATCCACACACTCTGTGAGCTAGAGATATATTTGAGCACTCACAAACTATCTTTCACTAAAGTAGCGAAGACCACAGATGTTCCCCCTGGAAAGATGTTGAAGGTAAAAATCAAGGAGAAAGAGATACTAATCACAAACGTGGATGGAAAATTCTACGCCATCGATAACAAGTGCAGTAACGACAAAACAGACCTATCCACAGGAACCCTCAAAGGTAAAATAATCACCTGCCCGAAAGACAACGCAGAGTTCGATATCACCAGCGGTAAAAACGTGAAGGGACCAAAGATGATGCTATTCAGGGCGAAAACAGACGACTTAAACTCTTATGAAGTAAAAATTGAGGGCGATGATGTTCTGATATTCCAGAAAAGCACATGGGGCATGTAAAGAGATTCTTCAAAAATAATCAAATACTGTGAGGAAATCGTTAATTTTCCTCTTTTTCCTTGTACTGTTCCCTAGCCCAAGTAATGATATCCTTGGCCGCTTCGGCGTCCTCCCATTTGAGAACCTCTGTGACCGTTCCCTCTGCTCGTTTGTAGTTGTTATAGAAGTAGGTGAGCTCATCGATGACGCTGCGGGGCAGATCATCAAGACTTTTAATGTGTTTGTAGAAGGGGTCAGTGGTGCTCACCGTGACTATCTTGTCATCCATCTCCTTGCCGTCAACCATCTTGATATTAGCCACCGGGCGAGCCACAGTCACACAGCCGGTGAAGGTGGGCTCATTTATCAGCAGCACAGCATCCAATGGGTCTCCATCATCGTCCAGAGTCTGGGGAATGAAGCCATAATCTGCAGGGTAATAAGTGTACAGAACCCTGTTGAGCTTGAAGACACCCATCCTTGCATCATACTCGTACTTGTTACGGCTATTCCGCTGGATCTCGGTAACAACATATATCTCCTCAGGGGCATCAGGGCCACTCGGAAACTCGCGCCAATAATTAACCAAATTTTATCGCTTTTCCTGAGGAATCCCCTCTTTTAGGTTTACCTACTAGAGCTCCTCATAGGGCTTCTCGACGTGGCTTAATACTTCACGCCAGGTCTCAAGGGTCTCTAGTGCCTCTTTCTCCTCCATTATCTGGATGACGAACCCGGTATGAACCAATACATATACCCCGGGTTTGATGCTCCCCGGCTCCATGAGGTCGATAACCGCCTCACGTTTAACTCCACCAAAGTCCACGATAGCTGTGCGTCCATCGACACTCTCAACCTTTCCGGGAACAGCGAGACACATTTCAAACTCAGTCTACATAAGGCAACATATAATCATTAGGATCAAAGAAGCATTACTGAGATGGTTTAAATCTAGGATTGTGATTCCAGAGGATAATATTGGTGAAGAGCTTGGACGAAAAACGTCAATGCATATTCTGGGCGATATTCCTCGCCACATTCTTCGCCATGTTCGGTGAAACCATACCTTTGAGCTTCCAACCCTTGTTCATAAAGAATCTCGGGGTAAGCGCAGCTGTAATCACCCTCATCTACAATATACGAAACGTAATCCAGACAGTTTTACGACTCGTAGCGGGAACCCTGAGCGACAGCATCGGCAGACGTAACATGATGCTCTTCGGATTATCCCTATTCGCCCTTGTCCCATTCATCTATAGCGTTGCAACTGATCCATGGCTCCCAGTAGTAGCAATGATAGCCAGCGGATTCGCCCTCAGCATCTATTTCCCACCCAGCGAAGCCTATGCCAGCTCCCTCTTCCCACCCGAGAAAGCAGGAGAGGCTATGGGCAAGTACCATATGAGCTGGGCAGTGAGCAGCGTAATAGGACCATCTATCGGGGGGTACATCGCAAGTAACCTCCTGGACTACAAGACCATCTTTGTCTTCTCGGGGTTAATCACGTGCATCGGGTTCTTCATTGCATGGAGATACACCGAAGATGACAGAGACCTGAGCTGCCCAATTCCTCCAGGGATTCTCATCAGACAGACATTAAGCGACTTCCCATCCACCATGCGGAGGCTATTATCCAACCGAAAGGTGTTGGTAGCTTGTTTCGCTGTTTTCGTCCATAGCTTCTGCCACATGGGACTCGTTACCTTCTTCCCATTGCTTGGAGCAGGGAT
>CAZVMT010000268.1:0-3588 GCA_964628765.1 uncultured Candidatus Bathyarchaeia archaeon
GATTGACTGTGGGTGCTGTGCCCAGGGGTCCAGATTACCTTTAGCTTTACTCTCCCTAGGTCGATGTTCATCCCGTCCTCTGACTCATTGATCGAGTCTGGTGATACTCCGAATATCTCTCCGTATGGGGGCATCTCGCCCTTGAACTGTTTCATTGCTGCTTCGAGGAGATTGCTGGGGTCAATTAGATGCGTTGCTCCCCTTGGATGAACCACAACCTTTGCCTCCGGGTATTCTTGGAGCACATTCCATGTCCCTGAGGCGTGATCCAGATGAATATGGGTGAGAGCGATGTAGTCTATTTCCTCGTCATGGCGCCTCAACTCATCAATAATCTGCGCCGCCTGCACAGGTGGACCTGGATCCACTAGCGCTGTTTTCTCTCCCCGTATCAGATAGCTCCCAAGTACTCCAGTCTTTCCCCGGAACTCAGTGTCTATCAATGTTGTGGATGGAGCGATCCTGTTGACATTCATCAGATACTCATCAAGCTCATATGATATGAAATATTGTTATAAATCTCGGCAGAGACATCGTCTTCTTTGCCGTTAATTTTTAAATCACCTATGGACTGTATGGTGTAGGTTAGTGAGACCTATGAAACCAAAAGAAGTAGCGGAGACGCTACAAGAAAACGAACGCAAAGTACTCCACGCCCTAGGAGACGTGGGTACAGCGACAACCGAACAACTAGCCCAAGCCACCGGGCTTGGGAGGGACGCAGTAGAGAAAGCGTCCGATTGGGCCGCCACGAAGGGCGTAGTAGTGTTTAATGAAGAGGTCTCACAGTTTTTTACCCTCACCGACGAGGGAGACGTCTACTCGGAAAACGGCCTGCCTGAGAAGAACCTGCTAACGGCTTTGAAGACTGGTCCAAAGGCGATTGGGGAGCTCCAGAAGAGCATGGAGGGCGTCAACATAGCCCTCGCTTGGGTCAGGAGGAATGGCTGGGCTGACATTGATAAGGGTGTGTTGAGCCTCACTGAGAAGGGAAAAGCTGTAGGCGAGACCACTGCGGAGAAGTTGATATCACGGCTCAAAGCAGGTGGAAGAGTAAACAGCAAAGAATTCAATGAATCCCAGCTAGAGGTCTTGGACCAGTTGATCAAGCGTAAGCTAGTCAAGGAATCCGAGACCGTCACAAGGTATGTCGCCATCACTGATTTCGGTAAACAGGTACTACCCGAGCTGGACTCCATCGAGTCGGAGAGGATAATCACACAGTTAACACCCGAGATGCTACTCACTGGGGAATGGAAGGGAGCAAGGTTCCAAACCTACGATGTTACGCTGCCTGTGCCGAGCACTCAGCCGGGTAAGCGTCACTTCATCAGCCAGGTCATCGATTACATTAGGCGGTTCTGGGTTGAGCTTGGCTTCAAGGAGATGAAGGGCGAGTATCTTGAGCTCAACTTCTGGAACTTCGACGCCCTCTACCAGCCACAGGACCACCCGGCACGAGACCTAGCTGACACCTTCTACATGAAGACCCCATACAAGGGCCACTTGCCTGACCCCGAGTTGGTGGAGCGAGTGAAGCTGACCCACGAGAACGGGTGGACCACGGGCAGCAAGGGCTGGCAGTATGACTGGGACCCAGAGTTCGCAGCGAGAACAGTGCTCAGAACCCACACAACGAGCCTATCAGTGAACCAGATCGCCAAACTCAAACCCGAGGACCTACCGGGCAAGTTCTTCAGCGTAGGCAGAGTCTTCAGGAACGAGACCATCGACTGGAACCACCTAGCCGAGTTCTACCAGACAGACGGCATTGTGATTGGTGAAGGCGTCACATTCAGGGACATGAAGGGATACCTCAAAGCCTACATGGAGGGCTTGGGCGTGGAGAAGTTCAGGTTCAGACCCGGCTACTTCCCATACACAGAGATGAGCATGGAAGCCGAGGTCTGGATCGAAGAAAGAGGCGCATGGATGGAGCTATTCGGCGCAGGCATGTTCAGACCCGAGGTCGTCAAGCCCCTCATAGGCATAGATGTGCCTGTACTGGCTTGGGGTCCAGGCTTCGAGCGCCTCGTGATGCAGAGCTACAAGGTAGAGTCCATCAGGGAGCTATACAGTAACGACATAGGCTTGCTACGGCGAGCCAAGTTGTGGACGAGGTGAATTTGATATGCCAGTTATAGATGTAAACATCGAGGACTTCAGACAACTCCTGGGAAGAGACGTAGAGATAGCTGAACTCATGGACAGGTTGCCCATGATGGGTACGAGCTGGGAGGGCGAGACCGATGACGGATTCGCCTTGGAGGTATTCCCCAATAGACCCGACTTGCTGAGCATAGAGGGATTGGTGAGGGCATACTCAAGCTGGACAGGTGTCCAGACTGGTCTCAGAGACTACTATGTTCACCCATCAGACTACCAAGTAATAGTAGACCAGAAGACCCAAGAGGTAAGGCCATACTTTGTCACAGCGGTCATCAAGAACGTCTACTTCGACGACGCCTTGATCAGGTCGCTTATCCAGATGCAGGAGAAGCTCCACGTTACCCACGGCAGGAGACGCCGCAAAGTAGCCATCGGAATCCACGACTTGAGCCCCATAGAGTTCCCAGTCACATACACAACCAAACCACCTGAGTTCAAGTTCCAGCCCCTCGGAGAAGAGGCGGAGCATGACTTGACTTGGATGCTTACCGAGATGAAGACAGGCAAAGAATATGCTTGGACCGTGGAGGGTTTCAAGGAGTACCCCATGATCTTGGACAGCAAGGGAATGGTGTGCAGCATGCCCCCCATCATCAACGGCGAGTACACCAGGGTAAACGAGTTCACCGCGGAGCTATTCATCGATGTAACAGGGACAGACTTGAAGGCGATAACAGAGGTATTGAACGTCATCTGCACCACATTGGCTGACCGTGGCGCTGAGATATACGAGGTTCACAACCATTACCCTGATGGCAGCGTACTGGTTACGCCAAACCTCAGGCCATGGGAGATGGAGCTAGACAACAGATACGTGAACGCCACCCTGGGCGTCGAGTTCACCCCAGAGGAGAGCGTCGCCGAGTTGGAGAAGATGGGTTACAGCGCCCAGACCGTCTGGAACATCATCAAGGTGAATGTACCATGCTACAGGGCAGACATAATGCACCCCATAGACCTCGTCGAGGATATAGCTATAGCACATGACTATGACAACTTCGAGCCAAATATCCCGCCGCTCCTCAGCGAGGCAGGTGAGGACCCCAAGGAGATCTTCTGCAGGAGCCTACGTAATTTCCTGGTAGGCCACAGTCTGCTTGAGGTGGTAACCTTCATGCTGAGCAACAGGGAGAAGCTCTTCCACAACATGGAGATGCCCGAGGAGCCCCTCTGCGAGACAGAGAACCCCAAGATGGAGGCATATGATAGCCTGCGTAGCTGGCTGCTCCCAAGCATCATGGAGATACTGAGCTTCAACAAGCACCACCCCTATCCCCAGAACCTCTACGAGTTAGACGACGTAGTGGTAATCGACCCCACAACAGAGACAGGTGCAAGAACCAAGAGACGACTAGCAGTAGTACAGTGCCACGCGAAGGCCAGCTTCAGCGACATCAAGGCGTTGATGAACAGCATCCT
>CAZVMT010000269.1:0-3563 GCA_964628765.1 uncultured Candidatus Bathyarchaeia archaeon
TTGAAACTATGGAAGACCGGATCACAACGAACCACAGTCTTGGTGAGAGGAGAAGGAAACTATGTGTTTGACGAGGAAGGAAAACGGTATCTTGACCTCCAATCAGGGTACTGGTGCAACGTATTAGGATATGGTAACCCGAAGCTCGTCGAACCCATGCAGGAACAGTTCCAGCGATTGACAAACGTCATGTCGGCATTCCCCACAAACGAAGTCAAGGAAGCCATGTACCAACTGGGCAAGGTGCTCCCACCTGAACTGGACAGGATGTCATTTCTAAACTCAGGGAGCGAAGCAGTGGACCTAGCGCTCAAGGTAGCGCGAGCAGCCACAGGAAAGACAGGCTTTGTGGTGAATGAGCGGGGTTACTATGGGGCAACAGCTTACACATTCTCGCTATGCTCTGCTGGTCGAAACGCAAGCTATCTGCCTGATCCCGGTGAACTCCATGTACTACCGGCTCCGACACGGGAAAACTGTAGAGACTGGGAGTGCCTTGAACCATTGAGACAACTCGTAGAGGAGGGAAACAAGAATATCGCAGCTATAATCTATGAACCTGTCATTGGAGCTGGTATCTTTGTGCCTGAGATTGGCTATGGTGAACAGCTCAGAAAATATGCTGATGAGCTGGGAGCCTTGCTGATATCAAATGAGGTCACTGTGAGCCCAGCGAAATCTGGTAAATGGTTCGCCCACCAACACGACAACGTTGTGCCAGATATATTGACACTTGGTAAAGCCATTGGCGGTGGGTTCCCTGTCTCGGCAATGATAACCACCGGCAGCGTCGAGGAGATGTGTGAAGGCAAAATCTATCATGTTCAGTCTCATCAGAACGATGCATTATCAGGAAGAGCAGTAGCCAGCGTGATCAAGACAATCATGGAAGATGGACTCGTTGAACGATGCGCCGAGATGGGAGCCTATTTCCTTGAACGATTCAACAAGATCAAAGACAACTATGAATGTGTAGTTGATACACGTGGTAGAGGATTATTGCTGGCTCTTCAGTTGGGTGAGATGTATTCAGATAAGGGTGAGGCGATCCAGTGGGATTTAATAGATAAAGGCTACCTGATGGATTTCCATAAGTCTTCAAACGGATTCAGGTTCTTCCCACCATTCACCATTACCCATGTAGAGATAGATGGTTTCATCACAGCGTTGAGAGAATCTCTGTCAACACACTGCCAATAAACCTCTATATCTATACAATCTTCTCTTTTAGTATGCCAAGTTATCATATGCGCCGTAGGGACAAAGAAGTCACAGACCCAGAGGAGCTCGTCAAGCCATTACTGGAGGCGGATTACATCACATTGTCTCTCTGCATGGACAATCAACCATACATCGTCACACTGAGCCACGGGTATGATCTTGAGAAGAACTGTATCTATTTCCACTCTGCCAGGGAGGGAAAGAAGATCGATTTCCTCAAATCCAACCCAGTGGTCTGGGGCCAAGCATTAATCGACAACGGGTACCAGCAGGGCAGCTGCGACCACCTTTATCATACTACCCAGTTCAGTGGAAAGGTCTCATTCATCGAAGACTTGGCGGAGAAAAAACATGCATTACAGGTGATGATAAGAAAACTGGATGAAAACCCCGACAAGATAATAGCAAACCAGTTAAAGCCAGAGAGCATCGCCAAAATACACATCGGCAGGATAGATATCCAAGAAATATCCGGGAAAAAGGCTGACAAGGTAATTATTTCAGTGTAAAAGAGTGGCGCCGGGTATGGGATTTGAACCCATGTGCGCTTTACGCGCACTGACTTAGCAGGCCAGCTCCCTACCAGGCTAGGAGAACCCGGCAACCAAACACTATGCACCCCAACGATGTTTTAAACGTTATTCTAAGAGCCTCACAGCGTTCCCAGAGAGGATCAGCTTTTCCTCATCCTCACCAATACCCAGTGACTCTACGATCCTAACACAGTTGGCATAGTCTCCCACCCACCCATATGGGTAGTCGCTGCCCATGAGTATCCTGTCCGCTCCCCAGTACTCCAGTGCGCATTTCCACGCTGGAGGATAGAAGGAGGCACCATCCAGGTATACTTTCTTTAGGTATTCGCTTGGCTTTTTCTTTATCCTGGTCTGGGATTCACCGAACATCCTGTAGGCGTCATCGATTCGCCCAACTAGGTAGGGCAGTGTTCCCCCGAGGTGGCTGAGCACTAGCTTGAGGTTGGGGTGTTTAGCTAGTAATCCGCTGAGAACCATTCTCGTTATGGCGTGAGTTGTCTCAAATGGGAAACCTAACACGGATAATAACCCGTAATCATCGTAGACCGATCTATGCTTCGGGGCGATGGGGTGGATGAAGACAGGGACATCAAGCTCGGTTATCCTCTCATAGACAACCCAAAACTCCATAGAATCCAATGATTTTCCGCCTATGTTGGTGAACAACTCAACGCCCTTCAACCCGAGAGTATTTACCGCCCTATCCAGCTCCTCCAAGGCAGCCTCTGGGTCCAACATGGGGAGGGACGCTAACCCGATGAACCGATCATTCTCCATTGACAGCTTGGATAATTCATCATTCACAGTCTTCGCGAGGTGGATAGCGTTCTCTGGAGTGGACATGTTCACCCCGGGAACAGCTATACTGACAGCCTGCTTTGCTACCCCAGCCTCATCCATGTCATCTATTCTTGGGCATATCGATGTGAACCTAGAGTCAAGGGTCTGACCAAAAGGGACCCCAAGATCATCCAATGCTTTCAGGTATTTCTTGGGGAAGAAATGTGCGTGGCTATCGATGCACTGCGTTGTCATGTTATTACCTTTGATTCCCTCAGGGCGCTTATCTGCTCAGTTGTGTACCCGAGCTCCGAGAGTATCTCGTCGTTATGCTGACCCAGCAATGGAGCAGGGTACCGCATCTCGGGTTCAGCAGCTGAATACTTTATCGGGTGATTGGGAGACCTAACTGTCCCAGCCTCAGGGTGATCAAGGGAAACAATCATACCCCTATACTGTACATGGGGGTCCTCGGTCACCTCTTTGAGGCTGTTTATGGGCGCAGCTGGTACACCAACAGCGATAAGCGATGACACTATCTCGTCAACACTGTGTTCCAGTGCCCATTTTTCAAGGTCTTCCTTGCTGTTGAGCTCATCGACGCCCATTCCCTTCATCAATCTATCCACCATCCTCGGACTCGTATGGATGAACACCCAGCCATCAGCAGCCTGGAACGGACCCATGAACCGTAAAGCGTTACCAGAAGCCCTATGCTCCCATGGCAGTAAACCCGATAGGAGGTAGTTTGTCAATGGTATCCCGTTCTGAGCTATCATACAGTCGAGTTGAGAGACATCGATATGCTGGCCCTCACCGGTCCACTCCCTGTGCAGCAGGGCAGTCATCATGCCGATCACCGCGTAGAGCCCAGGGTCAAGGTCTCCATGCCACTCAGCGGGTATCACTGGGGGTCCATCTGGGTCGATGAGATCTCCTGTGAGCCTGTACCAACCTGACATGCTTGAGGCTATCGATGCGAAGCTGGGACGTTTTGCGTATGGGCCGTCCAATCCGAAGCCGCTG
>CAZVMT010000270.1:0-3551 GCA_964628765.1 uncultured Candidatus Bathyarchaeia archaeon
AGCAGGATTGATATGAAACAAGATATAAACTACAGTATAATAATACTGTAGATAGGCAAGGTAGAAAGGAGGTTCTTCGGTGGTAGGTGAAAAAGACCTTATCGCAAAAATTAAAAAGAGCCTGATCGCGAAGGCGGAGAAAGACCCGAGCTGGACGCTCTTCCTGGGTAAGGAACAACTCTCTGCATCTGATCTGCTCAAAAGGCTTGATACTGATAAAAGCCTGAGAAAGATGGTAATCGAGAGTTCTTTCGCTCTCGCCATAGAAATGTGGAACAACGAAGGGAGAAGTAACATTGAAGGCAATTCTGGTTCGACCTAGATTTGACTCGGCCACGGAACATACCTTTGCTTTCGCTGAAGACATATTATCTCAGTGCCGGGTAGCCGGCATTGACGTTGTCGAACTGGCCGAAGGTAATGCGACTAAAAAAAGAGTTGAAGAGGAGCTGAAAAAGGGAACCGACCTTTTCATATTTTATGATCACGGCAGTGAGGATGCTCTCATTGGGCAAGATGAAAAACCGGTCATCGACCTGAGCAATGTTGCCGCTATAAGTGATAAAGAGGTATATACCCTGGCCTGCCTCAGCGCAAAGGAACTAGGCGCCGCGGTGTGGCGCCAGGGTGGAAAGTTCTGGGGTTACACAGAGGTGGTGGGTTTCACCACCGATGCCCTGGATGAGTTCAAGCAGGCATTTAACTGTGGTTTCTGCTACCTGTTTATCGATGGGCTAGAACACACGGCCGCGCTTGACCTGGCCAAAGAAACTTTCGACCAGCTATCGCTCGACCTTATGTCAAAAGGCAAAATCATGGCGGCAATCTTCATGAGACAGAATAAGGAAAAACTCGTTTCTTACAACCAAGAAGGGCCTGGCCCGGATGATGGAAACGGGGGTGGGTGCCTGCTGGGGTTACTCAGGACCCCGGTAGCGATTTTTAGGAGTCTATTCAGCCGGAGGCAATGAGATGAAAGGCAAAAACGTAGCGATAGTTGTAGGAGTCATAGGGGTAGGCGGGCTAGCTGCCCTCCTGCTGAGCAGGAGGGCAGCAGCGGCAAGTCTTGGAATTTCCATATCGCCAACCAGCTTCCCAACGAGGGATGTAAAGGGGTCGGCCACTCCCATCACTATTACCATCGAAAACACCAGTACCAGCCCGATATGGAGAATAGAGCTCTTCCCGATCCCAACAGAAGGAGTCATTGTGGCAACGATCCCCTATTCAACCAACAGCCAGTGGGACATAGAATACACTGGCGAGTGGGTAGAGACTGCCCCAACCGAGTGGACCGCTGTCACCGCAGGAGAAAGAATGGTTGCCAAAGAGGGTTACGCAATACAGCCCGGGGAAGTCCGGGATATTTCTCTGGGTGTTATCGGCGCCGAGGTTCCCTCAAACACCCAGTGGATTATCGAGTGTGAGAATACCGAGGGAGATGTTTTTACGAAATCGATAATAATGGAAACATATTAAATGGAGGATTGAGTGGTCACCCATAATGCCACACTACAGCCCGGCGAGAGCGAGCAGGTTACCTTTGAAACAGTCCCGCAGGAAGCTAAAGTCTACCATGTTACAGTAAACGGCCTCGCGGGCAGTTTTACAGCTACCGCGGTAGCGGGGCCCTCCTATCTCCCCATTGAAATAGTTGACCTTGATAGCAACGATAACGATATCGTCGATCAAGCTGACGAGGCAGCTTTCCTGAATGCCTTTGGCTCAGTCAAAGGAAACCCGAATTACCGCAGACAGTTTGACGCGGACTTTGATGGCAAAATCGGGTCGAATGACTACGATATCTTCTACGGAACGCTGGGCAAGAATTTGAAAACTATCCGTAATAATGTTAAGACCGGAATAATTCAGCATTTAGTTTGGCCCGATGGATGGGATGCTTCCATAATTGCTCTTAATAAAGATAGGATCAGAGAGTTCACCGGGGGAGAGGAAGGATGGATTAGTGTTCATCATCATCCCTTTATATATAACGTCTATACGTGCCAGCAGTTTACCGTAGACACAGCGGTAGCGGCATACAAAGCGCTGGGTTATGGGTGCTTGTTGCCCGCTACCGGTAAGAATCACGCCTATAATATTTTTTGGACAGGAGGGGACTGGCGAGACTTAAACAATTGGTGGATCCTCTCACCCCAATCCTCACAATTTGGAGCTTGTGCCGCTTCCCCGCTAAGTGCAGCGTATCAAACTACTGACATTCATTTCTTTGACTACTGTTATGAGGAAGAAGAATATATTGAAATAAACAGCCACCGCCTAATGGTCAGTTATGAAGAAAAAAGAGTGGACTTTTCCCCTGGATTAAGTGGGTTGATGGGAGCTGGTTGCGAGGAGCCGATACCGGAAGTTTTTGACAGGACTCTCGGGAGGTAAAGTGATAACCATCTGCTATATAAATGGAGAAAGTATAGTCTATGAAGGTGAGGTTAGTCAGGAAGATAGACTAAAAATAGAAGCTCTGTTTCCCTATAGTGAAATCCATTGGGAAGTAAAACCTAGCTTTCCGGGTATGGTAATGTCAAAAAAGTAGGGCTTCCGATTCAGCCGGAGGCAATGAGGTGAAAGACAAAAAGGTAGCGATTATTGTAGGAACAGCCATAGGGGTAGGCGGGCTAGCTGCCCTCCTGCTCAGCAGGAGGGCAGCAGCAGCTCCACCGGGCGCTAAGTTCCGGGTGAGCGGCCTAAATATCAGCCCGGAAGAGGTAAACCCTGGCCAGCCGGTAACCATTTCTGTTATTGTGGCAAACATCGGCGGTGAGGTGGGCTCTTATACAGTAATATTAGAGGGTGACTTTATGGCACAAGAGAATGTAACACTAGCCCCGGGTTGGTCGAGGCTGGTATCCTTTGAGGTCACCCCAACCGGGACCGGTACCTACAGTGTATCGGTAGACGGGCTCTACGGCAGCTTTGTCGCAACCACAGCGCCCGTGGCCGACATCAGGGTGGAGGATTTGGTTATCTCGCCAACAGAGGTTTATGTCGGTGAACCGGTCACCATCAGCGTTCGGGTCACAAATTACGGCACAGTCGCCGGGAGCAAAACAATTACCTGTACTGTCAGTTAGAGGAGAGTCATGGGACAGCAGTTGGAGGCAATGAGATGAAAGGCAAAAACGTAGCAATAGCAGCCGGGGTAACCGCCGGCCTGGGGGGCATTGCCCTCATTCTTCTCAGCAGGAAAAAGGCGGAGGCAGCTCCGCCGGAGCCACCGCCTGAGGGCATGGCCAACCTCTACGGCAAGGTGACCAACTCCAGGACCGGGAACGGTATATTCGGAGTGAGGGTCACGACCACCGGCGCGATAACGGAGACCGACTCAAACGGCGACTACGCCGCCCTCGATATACCCCCCGGCAGCTGGGGCGTCCGGTTTGAAAAAGACGGCTATGAAACCAAAGAGGTGACTGTATCCATCCAGGAGGGCAACAACGAGCTAAACATGCAGCTGGTGCCAACCACGGCGCCACCTCCATCTGGAGAAGGAGAGATATCTTTCATATATATGTGGTATGAAGGTCTGGCAA
>CAZVMT010000271.1:0-3550 GCA_964628765.1 uncultured Candidatus Bathyarchaeia archaeon
GTCTCTAGTTCCTGGGTGTTCTTGATGCGTATCACCCGGGCGTTCATTGGCGGTATGGGTCCGCTGATCCTGATGGCTGTGGCTATGGCGTCATGGTCATTGGCCAGGTAGGGTGGTATCTTGCCTGTCTCGCCGCTTCCCTGCGTCAGGCAGTTGACATAGGTCTGGTGGTGGTCGATCTTCTCGTAGGCTCGTCTCGTGGTTACGTCTGCTAAGCCGATGCCGATGGCGTTTCCGTGGGTTTCTTCTGTGAGGTCGAGTACGGCTATCTTTTTGATGTATGGTGCTCTTGGGTCGTGCTCGTTGGGCATCCAGAACTTGCCCGTGACGTTGGTGTCCATGCCCACGCCGCTGATGTTCTTACCGATCTCCTCAATCACCAAGACATCGATGTCCTTGAAGGGCAGCCTGGGGAGCAGGTCCTTGGCCTTCTCCAATAGCACCAGTTCCTGTTGGTAGAACTCCTCTGGAAGCAGTGCATGTATCTCGGCTGTGGTGTGGTGGGCGTTCTCCAGTAGGGCCAACCCCATGACTATGTTGGTCTTCTCGGCGATGAGCTTCCCCGCCTCGGGCAGTATCCTGTGGTATCCGTCGTAGCGGTGCCAGTGGATCATCTCGGCTCCCTTCTGGTTGCCCAACCCGATGGCCATCATCTTGAGGAGCCCAGACTCTATCTCTCCCTTGAAGTCGGTGTGGGGCTTGACTCGCCCAACCACGAATACGCCATCAGCCTCCATGGCGATGCGGTTGAGATAAACCTCCACCCCACCGGGCAGTGAACCGACTATGTTTACCTCCATGCTCGCCTCGATGGGTGCCCCCACGGTTTCCTCTGTGACCCCGAGGCTCGCCAAGACCTCGATCTGGCCTTCTGGTGTGGCGCCTCCGTGGCTTCCCATGGCTGGGATTATGAATGGTTTGGCTCCAGTCTTCTTGAGCTCATCTACTATTGTCTTCAGTATCAGGGGTATGTTGGCGATCCCCCTGCTCCCGGCGGTTACCGCGATGCGTTGACCCGGCTCTACGCGGGATTTGAGGTTCTTTTTTGTGAGTTCTTCTCTTATCTCGGTTGGGATATCCTTGATTTCTGGTTGATCAAACAATTGATTGGCTTTTGCCATCTTGGGGAGCTGCATGGTTTGATGAAGGGCTCTATGGGTTTATTGGTTTTTTCGTGCAGTCGCCATCCTGACGGCGTACTGGATGGCTTCCTTGAGGCTGTCTGGGTTGGCTGTTCCCTCTCGTCTCCCTGCTTTCCCGTAGGCTGTGCCGTGGTCTACCGATGTTCGTATGAATCTGAGTCCCAGGGTGATGTTTATGCCGCTGACGCTCTCCCATCTAGCCATTGATTCATCGTATTTCATGCCCAGGAGCTTCACAGGTATATGCCCCTGATCATGGTACATGGCGACAACGATATCATACTGGCCTCCGAGTGCCTTACCGAAGACAGTGTCAGGGGGCACAGGCCCATCAACATCCAATCCTTCACTTTGGGCTCGTTTAATAGCTGGGGCTATGATCCGCTCCTCCTCGTCACCGAATAAACCATTGTCTCCGCTGTGGGGGTTGAGTCCAGCGACAGCGATCCTTGGCTTCTCTATGCCGAGGCTGAGGCATGCTTCTTGGGCGATGTGGATGGTGGTGTGAATTCGGTCTGTGGTGAGTTGGTTCGAGACCTCTTTGAGGGGGATGTGGGTTGTGGCGTGGACCACCCTGAGGTTGCCCGTTGCCAGCATCATAGCGAAGTTCTTGGTGCCTGAACGCTCAGCCAGAAGCTCAGTGTGCCCAGGATAATTGTAGCCCCCCATATGCAGCGCCTCCTTGTTCAAGGGGGCAGTCACTATGGCGTCTACCTCACCATTGAGCGCAAGGTCGGCTGCGTGGATAACGTATTCTGCGCTGGCTGCCCCAGTCATGGCGGCTGCCTTACCCATCTCTATCTTGTCTGGGTCGATGTTGTGGAGGTCTATGAGGTCGATGACTCCTTGGTGGAACCGGGCTTCACTGGGTTTGTCTATATTGTTGATTTCTAGGCTCTGTCTTGCGACTTCTATGCCCATCTGCATGGCGTGTCGGTCCCCGACTACCAGTGGGTTGCATATCCTGTATGTCTCTGGGTCTGCTAGGGTTTTCGCTATTATTTCTGGTCCTATCCCCGCTGGGTCTCCCATGGTGATGGCTATTATTGGTTTCATCTATGTTTCCTCTTGAGGTATTGTGTTGCCTGGATGAGGGTGTCTGGGTGCCCGAATCCCCCCGCCTTGGTTACGGCTGGGATGGAGTCCAGTCGTAGGACGGGTATCCCAGGCTGCACCTCGTCCAGTATCTCGATGTTCTTAACATTTAGCTTCTCTGTGATCGCTAACGCCGTTGCACCCCCCGTGATGATCAACCCTGATAGGCGTTTATCTATGAGAGCCTTGGTGACAGCTGCGAGCGCTTCTGTGATGCGGACCTCAACATCGTTATGCGATAAGTTGAGGCGTCTGGCTTCTCTCTGTGTTTCCTCGATCATGGCTTGGCTCTGGGTTGAGGTAATCACAACGTCTTGGCGCCCCTCTAAAGCATCTCTGGCAAGCTCAACGGCTTCATCCTGAGGGGTCTGGTGTAAAGCATCAATAGTGTTGAGGGGGATAAGGGTAGTTCCCAGTCGCTTCACGAGTTGCTCTGCCTGCGTCCGGGTCTCGGTCCGCATGCTACCGATGATACTCAATACCGGCGGAGGGTCTCTGAGCCTGTGGCAGAGGGCGTCGGCTAGCCCAGCCGAGCCCGCGTACACCCTTGTATGGCATGCCGCTATTTTTTGGAGGTCGAGTTCGGTCTCGCTGTCAAATACGGCTATCCCTGTCTCTGGGAGGTCTCTGGTGTCTTTTAGGATATGTATGGTTGTCTCTGTTTTGAGTATCTCGGGGATGTAACTGGTTTTGAGCTTGTATTCTTGGATATACTCTGTCTCGGTGATGGGTTTATCGTAGACATAGAGGTGTCCATCCTTGATTCGCCGCCCTGTGGGAGGATACGCTGAGGTGAATATGGCGCGGGTTTCACCTATTGCGTCGAGGATGGCCTGGATCTCCTGCCCAGGGTTTCCCCTGAGGGTGCTATCGGTTTTCTTATAGATTATATCCTGGTCCAGCTGTTTTGCGATCTCGTATGTTGTCCTGTACGCCTGTTCAGGGGTCTTGTTTCTGGTATCAGTGTTGATGATGGTTACTTCAGCGGTGCTTTTACTTGGATTATCTGTGAGCTGTGTCCTGTAGCCCCACTGTGTGAACTGGACCCCCGTGTCCAGGGCTCCTGTCAGGTCGTCGGCGATTACTGCGATCCTCATCGGGTGTATCTTATCTTATGTGTGGATAAAATCTAGGATTAGCCTCGGCTGATAATGGCTATGGTGAGCAAGGCGAGTACGCTGAGGGTGACGCTTATCCTCGGATCCAGTAACGAAGTAAACAAGACCAACAGGGCAGCTAATATTGCTAGGTTTGATTCCTGTTTTTTGGTGAGTCTCATAGTATTTCCCTTTTCCATTTGATATTTCGGGTTT
>CAZVMT010000272.1:0-3536 GCA_964628765.1 uncultured Candidatus Bathyarchaeia archaeon
GTTCCTCATCAGGACCAACCTAATGAAAGCCTACAAGTTCCCAGAATACGACACACCCATCAACATCGGTAAAAGAGTAGCCGTAATAGGCGGCGGAAATGTAGCCATGGACTCTGCGCGGTGCAGCCTCAGGCTCGGGGCGGAAGAAGTTCACGTCATATACAGAAGGGGGATGAGTGAGCTACCCGCGAGACATGAGGAAGTGGAGAACGCTGAGGAAGAAGGCATAATATTCACATTGCTAAATAACCCGATTCGATTTATCGGTGATGGCCGAAATAACGTCAAGGAGATAGAACTCATAAGAATGGAGCTTGGAGCGCCAGATGACTCAGGTAGGAGGCGCCCGAAGCCCATCCCGAAGAGTGAGTGGAGGCTCCCAGTGGATACAGTGGTTATCGCTATCGGTCAGAGTCCTAACCCGATAATTCAGCAGACAACCGAGGGATTGGAGACTACCAGACATGGTACCATTGTTGCTGATGAGGAGAGCATGCTCACCACCCTTGAGGGCGTATATGCTGGTGGGGATGTTGTCAGCGGGGCAGCTACTGTTATCAGCGCCATGGGTGCCGGGAAGAGAGCCGCAGAAGCCATCAACGAGTACCTGAAGTCAAAGGAATCCTAGCGTCTCTCTTCATTTACATCTTTTTATGCGAAGTCTTTTCACTTCAAGACGCATTTTTTCAGGCATGACTATTACAGCATCTGATCCACCGTTAAAGGGTATCAGAGTACTGGACCTATCACGTGTATTAGCCGGTCCATTCTGCTCGATGAACCTGAGCGACCTCGGAGCAGAGGTAATCAAGGTAGAGATACCTAATCGCGGAGATGACACACGGGCTTATCCACCTTTCATAGAGGGAGTCAGCAGCTACTATCTCTCTCTGAACCGTGGGAAGAAGAGCATAACCCTCGATCTGAAGAAAGAGGAAGCAGTCAAGGTGATACATGAACTCGCAGCCAAATGCGACATTGTATTGGAGAACTTCAGACCAGGAGTCACCAAGAGACTAAACGTGGACTATGAGACACTGAAAAAGATCAATTCCAAGATAATCTACTGCAGCATCTCCAGCTTCGGACAGACAGGTCCATACGCCCAGTGGCCTGGCTACGATTTGATAATCCAGGGCATGAGTGGCTTAATGGGGATAACCGGTGAGAAAGGCGGGGGTCCCATGCGTATCGGTGTGGCTGTCGAGGATATTAACGCTGGACTCCACGCCGTGATCTCTATCTTGGCGGCTCTTCGCGTCAGGGATAACCTGGGTGTGGGTCAGTATATTGATCTTTCGATGATGGATGCCGGGGTATCTTGGATGACCTATGTGGCTGGTAACTATTTCGCCACAGGTAATGTTCCCCAGAGAATGGGAACAGCCCACCCCAGCATTGTGCCCTATCAGGCCTTCAAGACAGGTGATGACAAATACATATTGATCGCAGGTGGAAACGACCGTCTATTCGGTATCCTATGCAAGATACTTGGACTAGAGCAACTGACAACAGATTCAAGCTACAGCACAAACGAGGCGAGAGTAGCCAACAAGGATACACTCATCCCGACTCTGCAGGGTGCCTTCATGAAGCAGCCACGAGACAGCTGGCTTGATAGTTTGAGGGAGTCTGGTTTCCCATGTGCTCCGGTCTATACTATTGATGAGGTGTTCGCTGATCCTCAGGTGCATCACAGGGATATGCTTGTTGAGATGGAGCACCCTACAGCTGGTACCATCAAGCAGATTGGTACGCCGTTCAGGTTTTCAGTGTCTAACACTGGGTTTGATCTTTGTCCACCAGAGCTTGGGGAACATACAGAGGAAATACTCCGCGAACTACTGGGGTACAGTGACTCAAAGATAAAGGAACTCAGGGAGAAAGGAGCCATCTAAGCTCATTTCTTTCTTATCTTTTATATGTGGTGTGCACCATCTAGCAGAATAGATGCCGTTCACACCCTACCATGTAGGGCCTGCGCTCCTGGTAGCCCTCCTACTATACCCATTGCTGGATATACCAACGTTTCTGATAGCCAGCCTGATACTGGACCTTGAACCATTAGCGGTCCTACTCGGCTACGCTGACTGGCCGATGCATGGGGTGTTTCACAGCCTCACAGTCGGAGGATTGGTTGGAGTAGTCCTCGCGCTACCCATGTTTCTGATAGTTAAACGCGTCAAACCAATCTTGATAGGTAAAGTAGTTCCCGAGGAGCGCACATTAAAGGATATCATTATTGCGTCTGTGCTGGGTGTTTGGACCCACGTATTGATGGATTCATTCCTGTACAGCGACTTGAATCTCTTCTATCCACTCCAGTGGAACCCATTGCTTGGTTTAATCCCGGAGCAGATGATAATCAACTTCTGCCTCATATCCCTCCCAGTGGCCTTCATAATATACCTGATACGCACAACGGTCTTGACTTGGATAGAGACAAGGGAGGAACCGAAACAAGAGATGTATCAAGAACCAGTCATCGAAGGAATCCCAGAAAACGAGCCATACATCGTCTATTTTAACCCTGACGCCATCCCCGATGATGAGGTATCAAATCCCGAGCCGGAACCCGAATCCGAGCCAGAGCCTGAGCACAATGAACCTGAACCCATCTACACACCGCCTCCAATAATCAACATCCCGGAGCCCCAAGAGGAAATCGTACCCAACGAGTTGGAGCCAGAGATCATTCTCGGAGTAGACAAGACACCGATCCAGTGGGGAATCGTTGGCAAGACAGGGTTAGGCAAGGTCGCGGTAGACCTGAATGAGCCCCACATAGTCTTTGTCTGCGGAAAACAAGGCAGCGGTAAGGGATACACTATAGGCGTCATAACAGAGATGCTCCTATCAAAGACCATCCCAAAGATAAGTCAAGTAAAGAAACCCGCAACCATCATAGTGTTTCACAAGCCCCGCGAGGATATGCGCTCGGAGTTCTGGAGCATCGTAGACCCCAACCTGAATCTCTCTGAGGCACAGGCACTGAAGGATGAGTATGATGTTATACCTCAACGAGTCATCACCGAGGAGAAATTCAGGATATTCATAGACCCATTTGTCTATGAGAATGAGAGACTGAAATTCGAAGAAGATTACGGAACCAAGGCGTTCCCGATAGCTATCAACCCGTCTCGGCTTACCGCTGAGGACTGGCCATATGTGTTGAGTATCGGACGAAAGAGCGGCAGCATGTATGTGAAGAAGATATTCCAGATAATCAAGAAGACCCAGTACGATGACGACTTTGGGCTCGACAAGATTAGGCGCCACATAGATGTCAGTGATCTCAACCCTAACCAGAAGAGTTTCGCCAACATGCGCCTAGAGACTCTGCAGGATTATCTCGCCGGTGGAGATTTTCTGCGTAACCTCATGATTGGTGGCGTGAACATTTTTGATCTACGCAAGATAATGATGGAGCCCGATGATATTTTCAGCGTCATGATGCTTGTAATCAGCAGTCTACTCAATGATACCAGAACTGAGCGAGAGCAATTCGTATTCGTTATAAACGAAGCACATGACTA
>CAZVMT010000273.1:0-3517 GCA_964628765.1 uncultured Candidatus Bathyarchaeia archaeon
TATCGGTATCCTCATCATCTCCCCCAGCTTGATGGTGTCTGCGAGGTTGGTGTCTTCACCACGCATATGCGTAGAATACATCCCACCATATTCCCGTAGAATCCTCCCGAGTTCAACCAACTCGGAGTCATCAGTATAGAGTCCCGGTGGATAACCAAGCCCAGTACTCATTCCGTGGCTGCCCTGCCTCATGGCTTTCCTCAGATACTCTTTCATGGTCTCTAGCTCAGTTGAGGTTGGGTTTCGGTTGTCGAAGCCCATGGTGGCGATCCTGATGCTTCCATGTCCTATGAAGGGTACGAGGTTGAGGCTGGTTCCTTTATTCATGATTCTTTGATTGAATCCTTCGAGGTCTGTCCAGTCATATTTTAGTGGGAGACCGCTTGTGAAGGGTTTCATATACTCGATGAGGTCATCCCGGTGTTCGTCTGATAATGGATAGGTGGATAATCCACAGTTTCCCATGGTGACAGTGGTTACTCCTTGATGGGTGTAGCTTAACCCCTCTGGGTTCCCGAGAATCGTATGGTCTGCGTGAACATGTATATCGATCCAACCAGGAGATACAATAAGTCCCTTGGCTTCGATAACATTCTCAGCTCCACCAGTTATGTGCCCAATCTTGACAATCCTTTCTCCTTCTGTAGCTATGTCTGCTTTTATCCAGGGTGCCCCCGAGCCATCAACTAGAAAGCCATCTTTGATGAGGATATCATAGGTCATGTTCTTCAGTTCTGGTTGGGGTTATCCACTATTTAGAATATTGGACAAGAAAAGAGTAGGAAGTTATCTGTGGTCGTGAGGACTGTCATGGGTTTTAATGGGATGAATCTTGAGCCAACCATCCTCAATGCTATAACCCCTCAAGCCATCATACTCGATATCGTCACCCTCAAGAATCTCCAGTGCCTTCTCCTCATATCCCTTGGGAACATAGACGAAGAGCTTCTTGAATTTCCGCCCAACGCTAGCTGAGTCGCTGAGGAACCTCCACAGTTTAGCTCTCTCAGGGGTTACATTCTCCGCTGCCTCGACCATGCCCAGCTCCTGCACTCCACCATCGCAGTTCAATATGACGATGTTAGGATAGACAACCTCACCCCAAGGGGCCAGTAACCCGAACCTCCTTACATCATCATTGACTATCGTCTTGTAGCATGGAGGCCAACTGTCCTCTGGTTGATCTACAAATGGGAACCGTGTGGCAGCGATAATTCTGGTGATCCTGTGCCGTTGCCTCTCTGGGTCTATCATGTTAACTCAATCCGATCTCGGGTGCAACACTTTGCATGGCTTTGATGGCGATCTGGGCGAACTCGCCGAATTGTAATCCTATCTCCTCACACCTCATGATATTCTCGCGGCTTATCTGTCGTGCGAAGGATTTGTCCTTCATTCTTCCCTTGATGCTCTTGGCTTTCATGCCCTCCATCTTTGTGGGTCTGACCAGCGCGTTTGCCACGATCATCCCTGAGATGGCGTCCGCTGCGAGGAGCGAGATATCAAACCTCGTCGTGGCTATGTTACCAGTTAACTCATTGTGTCGGAGAATAGCATTAATCCCATCCTCTGGTAGCAGGTCCTTGACCATCTCCGCTGATTTGGCGCCATGCATGCTAAAGTCCTCACCAAAGGTCTCGTAATCTACGTCATGGAGTATACCAACTACCTCCCAGAGCTCTGAGTCTTCACCGAAATGCTCGGCTAACCCCTTCATTATGGCTCCGACTGCTATCATGTGGTTCACTAGGTTACTGTTCTTAACGTGTTCTTTTACTAGTGCCAGTGATTCTTCTCGGGTGATCATACGATAACCTGTGATGCGGTTTGGTATAAGATTTCTTAGGCTCACCTTAAATAGATGCATATATGGTACCTTGTTATTCATCGGTGAAACCAACGTTGGAGACAAAGCAGAAGGGATACAAGGAGATACTAAGCTACGGGTTGATAGTGATGGCGGTAACCCACTCACTCGCCCACGCATTCCAATACATGCACACTACTCTATATCCAACGCTTGTGACAGAGTTTTCCCTCACAAACCAACAAGTTGGATTAATCTCGTCAATCCCCAGCCTAATTTCTGCTATTCTCTATATCCCCATGGGGCTGCTCTCAGACAAGGTCGGCGCCAAGAAGATGATCATACTTAGCATCCTAGTAGCTATCATCGGAGCCCTCTCAGCTGGACTAGCCCAGAATCCGTGGATGCTCATAGTAGCCGTAAGCCTACTTTACTTAAACACAACCATATATCACCCAGCGAGCTACAGTTTTACCACTTTCCTGTTCGAGCCAAGAGATCGATCCAAGGCGCTTGGAGTCCAAGGCGCAGGGGGAACTCTGGGAATGGCTCTTGGCCCAATAAGCATCTCAATTCTCGTAGGTGTTCTAGGGCTTGGTTGGAGGCAGGCATATCTGGCATGGGTTATACCGTTGCTTCTCGGCATCGTAGCTGTATGGTATATTAGGTTCATACCGACAAGTGAGGATGAGGACACTACTTCTAAAAAAACAGGTGTGTCTGGGGCGACACGCCTCTGGACAACCAGCTTGTTGATGTTTCTCTCATTTAGTGGACTAAGAACCATGGCTGCAAGCATGACTACTACCTTCCTCAGCATATGGTTAGTAAACACAAGAGGGATGAGCCTAGCCTTGGCCAGCCTCATATTTGGTACAAGCAGTCTTATGGGGATAGTCGCGGCTCCTCTTGGAGGTATATTAGCTGCTCGATATGGTGAAAAGAAGTGGACTACCGCTACTACAATTGTGTCATATGTTTCCTTTGCACTTGCATTCTTCATACCGGGTAACCTCTTGTTCACTGTCTTCTACCTTGGGTATGGTTTCTTCAACCTCTTCGCCATGGCAGCCAACTCAGCCATCACTGCAAAGCTCAGCCCTAGTAAACAAAGGGGACTGGGCTTCGCCCTCTACTTCCTCCCCGGGAGCATAATGGGGGCTGTAGCTCCAATGATCGCAGCGTATATCGCTGACATCTGGGGGATATACACTGTTTTCATCTCAAGTATGGGTGTTTTCGCATTAGCTTGGCTGATCTTTACCCTTGGCGTAAAAGTAGACTAGAGGATTATTCCACTATGTTTGGTTTAGATTAGGTATGGCCAAAGCAGGTAAGCCATAAGAATTGTAACTAAGGCTCCTGTGATGTCCAGTAAAATCCCTGCTTTGATCATCTCGGGCATAGTTACCTTACCGGTGCTATAGGCGATGGCGTTTGGTGGTGTTCCTACTGGGAGCATGAAGTCGAGACTCGTGCTGATGCCAACAGCTACTGCCAGTATCACGGGGCTGAAGCTGATTCTCTGACCCAACCCAATGGCAATGGGCAGGAATATACCCGCGCTTGCAGTGTTACTCGCTATTATACTTATTCCGAGACCCGAGACCACGACAATAGTTATGGCGATCAAAGGTGAGCCTCCAGCTGTTAGGTTCATCAACCAGTCACTAATCACATTGACAAGCCCAGTAACCTCTAAAGCGGCAC
>CAZVMT010000274.1:0-3487 GCA_964628765.1 uncultured Candidatus Bathyarchaeia archaeon
GCATGCCTATACCGAAGGCTCAGTACAGGGTGCCGAAGATCGCGGCCAAGGTTGACATCAGCGAGAACACTCAGCAAGCAGCAGTCAATATCCTTAGACGGGCGGAAGACCTCAAGACCACAGCGGGTAAAGACCCCATGGGGTTAGCAGCGGCGGCTCTATACATCGCATGCGTCATGAATGATGAGAAGCGGACACAGAAGATGATCGCTGACGCGGCTGGTGTGACCGAGGTCACCATCAGGAACCGCTACAAGGGCTTGAAGGAAGCCCTTCACTTGGAAATCTAAGATTTCCACTACATTTTTCTATTCTATCTGTGTCCCTCTAGGCATCTAGTGATAACATTGTCTGAACCTGTGGATTATCTAACAGAAGAGACATACAGGCCTGCTTGGCTGGTAGACGGGGTAACAGAGTCAACCCTCAACGCAGTAGCTGAGAAGAAAAACAAGTTAATCGAGTACGGGAGGAGGCTCGCGGACGCCAAACGATTCTATATGGTGGGTAGCGGTGGAAGCTACAGCGTACAGTTGCCTCTCGTTTATATAGCTGAGAAATATACCAAGGTCCCCGTCTATGCTTTCAGTGGGTGGGAGTTCCTTGAGCGACGCCCAGAGGCAGTGGACGATGACGCCGTAGTTATATTGATCAGCCAGAGCGGCAAGACCAAGGAGATAGTCGAGGCACTTGAATGGTGTAACATGAAGGGAGCCACCACGTTTGGCTTGACCCAGAAAAAGGGTTCGGTGATCAATGAGAAGGCAGACATGGGTTATGGCTGGGAGGCTAGAGGCGTCACACTGGGTAAACTCATGAGCATGTATTACCTCTTTGGCTCTGTTTTCAGGGAGAAAGGATACGAAGTCGGAGCCAAGATGATCGCAGAGACAGATAAACTACCTGAGCTACTGCCAAAGATGATACCCAGGGCGAAGGAGATTGCACGGAAACAAGGTCTAGAGTTCAAAGACCATGACCTGGTCTTCATGGTGGGTGGAGGCATCAACTGGGGGCTAACCTACCAGTTCGCGGTATGCACTTTGATGGAGATGTGCTGGACCAACGGGGTGACTGTTGACTACAGCGAGTTCCGTCACGGACCACTGGAGCTCTTCACAGAGGGAGCTGCGTGTGTCTTCCTCAGGGGAAGGTCAGACCTGAAGCCCCTTGAGGACTCTATCATCGAGTTCAGCAGGGGGAACGGGGTTAAGGTCATCGAGTATGACTCTCAGGGGCTGGATGTGGACAACCTGTTGACGCCATTCACGTTGTTCATCGAGCTTGAGTGGTTCAGTTACTATCTGAGTCTTGCCAAGAACAGGCGCATGGGTTCTTGGCGGTTCTACGACAAGGTAAAATTCTAGGGTTCTCCACCCCACGCCCCGAGTCGTTTACAGATCTCGGTGGCTGCGCGGTGCCCAGCCTCCATTGACTCTGGGATGGTTTTTCCCTTTAATCTGCTGCATAGAAACCCAGCGATATACGCGTCGCCAGCCCCGAGGGTGTCAACCACCTTTACTGGGATCGCCTCTCCTTTGAAGAGCTTCATTCCATCATATGCCATCGACCCATGTTCTCCGAGGGTCATGACCACGATACCCGGTGTATTCTCCTTGAGTTCTCTGAGCACCGGTTCAGGGTCTTTTCCTTTCTCGATGAGATGGCTTCCGCTGAAGAATGATACGTCGAGATAAGACATTATCTCGGTTCTTGGGTCTTCTAGTTGCCCACTGAAGTCGCAGCTAAGCAGGGAGTCCGTGGATTCCTTGAGTCTCTTGATGTGTTCTCTGCCGAACCCCCATACAGTGAAGTGTATAAGGTGATAGTCTCGTGGCGAGGGTATTTTCTCATAGGGCAGGACAGCGTCTTGTTGGACTCCTTCATTGTAATCAGCGAAAACCCTGTCGCCGTCTCGTATGAGTATCTTGGTGACGGCTGTGGTTCCCTCCTCGATAATTATGTGATCTGTTTCCAACCCGTTTTCATTGATCTGATCGATTAAGTACTCGCCGTTATCATCAGTCCCGACTACTCCAACGTAGGTAGCCTCAATTTCCATGTATCTAGAAGCATACACCGCGAAGTTCAGTGCATTGCCCCCGGGGTACCTTTTCCCGAGCTCAACATAGTTGTCTATACAGTTGTCACCTATGCATAGGACCTTCAAGATCATCCCTCAGATTTATCTAATGGCTCCGACTGGACTATATAGATTCGTAATGGAGCTTATCGATGCCATCAAGGGGCGTAGGAGTATCAGGGAGTACAAACCTGATCCTGTGCCAAGGGAGATTATAGAGGATATTTTGGAGGCTGGTAACTGGGCTCCCAGCGCAAAGAACGGTCACCAGTGGCGGTTCACAGTCCTCACAGGGAAAGCCAAAGACGATTATAACCTGATGTTCAGGGATCATCTGAACGCCTTCATACAGAAGCATGGGCGCAAGGAGGCGGGCTCAGCCCCTTGGACTCTTGAGATAATGGAGGAGGCTCCGGTTGTGGTAGTCGTCTGGAACACCAACGAGAATGGGTGGCTCACCGAGGAGCACGGCGTAGCCGCGGCGATGCAAAACATCTGTTTGAGGGCATATGATCTTGGGTTAGGGAGCCTATGGATAGGTGATATCTTCTACGCCTACGATGAGACCCAGCGATATTTCGGTAAAGGGTGGAAGCTATCTGGAGCCATTGCTCTCGGTTACCCAGCCACAGAGGGACGGGTTCCCAAGAAGAAGACATTATCTGAGGTAGCAGAGTTTCTCGAATAACCTAAATCCCACCCCTCTTTCTATACCGGGATCAGTTTGGAGCTAAGCGAAGCAATACTTGGGAGACGCTCATGCCGCAGCTATGACCGGGGGAAAGAAGTAACCATTGAACAGCTCAGGGAGATGCTTGAGTATGGCATCTGGGCGCCCAGCGGGACCAATAGCCAGCCTTGGAGATTCACCATATTGATGGGTGAGAAAAAAGCCGAGTTCATCAAAGTGCTCAAGAGAAACATCGAGGAGAAGAAGGAGGATTACTCTGAGCAGCAGCTCAACATCTATCAATGGTCCGCTGCTACCCTTGAGAAGGGCTCAGCGGTGCTGCTGGTCTGGGATAAGAACAGGACATGGACTAGCCCACAGAGCATCGGGGCATGTATTCAGACCATTATGCTCAAGGCGTATGATATGGGTCTCGGGACCGTCTGGATCGCAGCTGTACGAGTCGCAACTGAAGACTTGAAGAAGCTCTACGGTAAAACGGAGATGGATCTTATCGCAGGCGTAGGCGTAGGTTACCCCAGTGAGAAGATGATCGGGAAGAAGGGTCCACCACGGTTGCCTGTTGATGATGTTGCCGAGTTCCTTGTTTAACCATTTTCTGGTTAACAACTCTTTTATCAATATACTATACAGGAATGGCACCTAGCTTGACTAGGAGGCACAGAAGCGTGTATCAATTGGACTGGAAAGAACTATCCTCTTAAACGAGGATG
>CAZVMT010000275.1:0-3479 GCA_964628765.1 uncultured Candidatus Bathyarchaeia archaeon
CATGAAGCAGGAACCAAGGCTGTTTGAGACCATGAACGATGCATTGGAGTACACCATGAGCAGGCTCAGCATACCCTTACAGCGGTGGATAGAAGCAGGACCACTCCTAAAACACACGTTAACCCAGAGGAAACTCACTGACTTTTTCCACTAATCTATTCGCCTGATTCATCTAGTGGGTTGTGTATCTGTCCCATGAATAATATGGTGCCTGTTCTGTCGTCTCTTATTATGAAGAAGAACGGTCTATCAACGTAGAAGGTGGTATCTGATGCTGGAGCACTGGAAAGGCTAATACCAACATTTGTAACTGCGGCCGCAACCGTGCCTTCCTCATCGACCTCAATTAACGCCTTATGGTCTACAAAGTCAATGTACAGGTTGTTAGTGCCTACGTCTGCTATCTTGCTCAGGTCTGCCTCATTAGGGTCAAAGGCTACCCCCATTCCCAGGTTGGATAAGGCGTCGTTTAGCCGTTTTTTCCCGTACTCGAACTTGAATTTTGGTAACCTAACCTTTAGGTCTGAGACGCTGTGCATTCCGTCTATGATTTCATCGAGTTTTTCTGGGTCAAGGGTCTCCATGAAGTCACCCAGTGTCTGATTCTCGTCAGGCAAGAATACATACATGGCTACTTGTTCCCTGCCGTAGGGGAACCTCGCTGCAGCGTAGGTGTCTCCCTTAGCGTATTTGAGTTTCTCTTCCTGTGCCATGGTGTCTATCTGGACAGTAGTTCCGTCATTTAGGTAAAAGTCTCGTTTCTGGGTGTCGCTTTCCTTGAACTGGTTGGTCCAGTCTGCCTTGAAGTAGATGGCGTTCACCAGAAACATCACATTATCCTGGCTGATATCATCAAGGATCTTATCGATCTTTTTCTCGGTGTTCTCGCTTACCCAGTCATTCAACTCATCTACTGTGGCTTGGTTGAATGGACGTGCATAATACTCGCTCTTGTAGTGTGTCTGCAGTGTCTCTTTGTACTCCTCATGGACCTGTGGATCGAAGTCTTCTTTTACCCAGACCGAGTTGGCTATATTCAACTGGACATCGTTGTCTACCCCAGCTAGGCTTGTCAAGAGATTCTCGTACCCAGTCTCGATCCCTTCTGTGGCTAGGTCTCCGTATCCCAGTGTGGTTCTCATGGCTTCCTCTGTGGTTCCATCTGAACCCGAGTAAGTCATCGTCAAGGCGGTGCTGATACTCAGTGGCGAGATGAATACATTCGAGTCACGGGAATCCAGTCGAAGCTCGTTGAATAGGTCGAGGGCGAACCTCGTGTTTGCCTCCACGATCTCTGGGTCTACCTCCGCTGCTAACGCGTCTGATTGGGCGTATCCCCGAGCTACAAGGTAATCCTGTGCATAATTGAACCCAAAATACCCCAACGCCACTACGAGGACAAAGTAAATGATGAACCGCTTTTTCATAGTGTAAATGACTCTTTTTCACTGTATATTAAATGATGCTGTTACATCCATGAGGCGTTTCACACGCTCCTCCACCGATGGATGTCTGCTGAATAGATTCCATCTATGTTTCTTAGCTGAGAACATGCTGAAAGACAAGGTCCCCAACACTAAATCGTTTAAACCATCAGATTCCAATGCGGATAGCTTTAGGAGCGCCGAGATCAACGCCTTTGGGCTTGTTAGCTTGGCTCCTATCTGGTCTGCGAGGAACTCCCGGTCCCTGCTGAGCATGGAGTCCACTGCGAAGCCGATGAGGTTGAAGAGTGTGGCTATCTTCATGCTCAGTGATGCGCTCTTCACAAGGGTGTCACTGTGTTTGATGTGGGCTATCTCATGCCCTACCGCTGCCAACACCTCATCACTGTTCAATATCTCTAAGAGTCCGACTGATAGGTAGATACTTGGCCACCCATGGCCTCCATAGCTGAATACCCGTGGGGTGCTGGATTCCAGCAGGTATACGCTGGGTTCATCGATGTTCGCCTGCTCAGCTAAATCCAGTATATCTTCGTAGAGGTCGCCGAGTTCCTGCTCTGTCGCCTCCTCTGCCTTGTATATTCGCTGGGCGATGGTTCCTCCAAAGTAGTAGCTTATTGCTCCTAGGGATAACGCGGCTGTGAATGATGTTGATATGAGCCCTACCCAGCTTGTGCAGATCCAGCGAACATATGCATAGTTAGGGTCATTGCAGATCAGGTGAACCGGGTCCCAGCTCTGTATGGCTAGATAATGTGCGAAACAATTAGGGGATATCCAGAGCGCTAATGCGAGTGAACCCACAAAGGGCGCGAATAGAATCCATGTTCTGGTCTTGTATGCAGTGATGTCAATGGTTCTCAGCACCAGCAAGCTGATGGCTGATATGGCTGCTGAGATGAACAACACATTGAAGTAAGGCTCTATGAAACCCGCCACCACGTCCAGCAAAGCTATTCTTCCTTTAGTTTTTCCAGTCTCTTCCTGAGTTCCTCAGCTGCTTCCTCATCCTCTAGTCCTGTTGTCTGGACAAGGTATGAGATGGCTGATTCACCAAAGGATTCAAAGAGTCCCCTTAAAACGTTGCTAACCACGGTTGACTCGAACTGGTTCCGGGTCATGGCTGGCTTGTAGACGTATCTTACTCCGCCCTCTTTCACGAGTTCTCTTTGGACGAGTCCTTTTGCGTGGAGCCTATCGAGTACCGTGGCTACTGTGGTTACTGCGGCTTTTCTCTCCTCGTTTAGTTGTTTGTGTATGGATTTGACGTCTCCGGATTTTATTTTCCAGATGGTCTTCATTATGTCTGCTTCTAGGTCTCCCAGTACCTTGCTTAGGTCTTCTTTGTGGGGTTGGAAGTCTATCCATTCGGGGTCACTCATGGTAACTACGTCCTGTAGTTAGCTTTATATTCTCTCCGGTAACTACACCGTATAGTTCGTACCTGAGAGATTTAAACCATACCAGTGAAACAAGATGCGCTCCACAACACTCGTACTAAAAAACCTCCAAAGACGAAAAGGACGAGCAATACTCAACAGCATCGGACTCATACTAGCCATCGCAGTCATCGTATCCACATTCACCATCAGCAACAGCATGGAGCAACAAATAGGCCAAGAGGTCGAAAAATATGGACCCAACATAGTCGTAACCCCGGAAACCCAGAGCATCACGGTACCATACGGCAACGTGATGGTGGGCAAGAGTACATTCCGAGAAGATGAACTGGAGAAACTCACCACCATCCCAAACGCCAAGAACATCAGGATAGTCTCACCCAAGCTCTACACACAGGCAACCAGCGGAAACCAATCACTACTCGTTGTTGGGCTAAACGTGGAAGCCGAGCAGTACCTGAAGGTCTGGTGGAACATCAACGGCGAGATACCCAACAACACACGCAATGAAGCCTTACTGGGATCAGAGATAATCAAGGCCTTAGGGGTCTCCAATGGAGAAGCCCTTGAATTAAACGGAGAACCCTACAGGGTCACTGCATATATCGATGAGACAGGTAGCCTGGATGATTAC
>CAZVMT010000276.1:0-3459 GCA_964628765.1 uncultured Candidatus Bathyarchaeia archaeon
CACATAACCCCTAAACCCCGCAGTTAGCCGCAATTGGTTTGAAATTGGGGATAAATTTATTAAATAGAAGCATAAGGAAAACCCCGTTATTCCCATCTTTTCACAAAGACAGGAGGAAATCCCTATGCTTCAAGAAATAATAGTAAATTTTCTGAACGACTGCAAGCATTATCAGTTCTCTTTAAAAGCCATTGAGGCCTTCACCACAAGACTTCATGAGCTTGAAGATTTTCTATCGCTTCATCAGATCAAATTCCTGGACGATATCACTTACCGGCATCTTCTGGAATTTGTGGCATCGGGTAATCGTTCGACCCACATTAAAAAGGTTCGTGTCTGGACATTGCATCAGTTCTTCCACTATCTCGAATTCCATCAATTGATTCAAGTGAATCCAGCTAAAAAGCTGCCATATCCTCAAATGCAAAAAAGTGACCCCGAATTCTTAAGCCTTGAAGAGTTGAAGAGGATTTTATCCTGGTTTCTCATGCAGGCGAACTCTTCTCCGGGTCTCAGGAACCTGATCATTGCAATGATGTTCGGTCTGCTCGGTCTCAGGATTTCAACACTTCGGAATATCGACATACCGGATGTATCATTGCCTGAAAGTCTCCTGTGGGTCCGTGAAAAGGGCTATGTCCGAAGGCCGCTTCCCATGCCGCAAATTCTCTGTGTAGTCCTCTACCAATACATAAAAACGATCGACTGTAAAAACGGTCCACTTTTTCTATCCAAACGAAGAAAACGAATATCCACAAGATCGGTTCAATACATCTTTGATATGGCTGAAAAAAACCTTTGTCTCGGCAAGCACCTGCACTCTCATCTCTTCCGTCATACGGCAGCCACTCAGATCAACCAGACGGCCGGTGTGGATATCACCCAATCCCTCTTGGGTCACCGAAGCCGAAGGACAACCGAAGGCTATGTCCATCTGGACGGCCATGTGTATGCAGAGTACATGGCAACACATCCTTATCATGAACGGGAGGCAACCCATGCATGATCTCATAGAACTCTACAGAAAAGAACTTGCCCATGTGGCCTGCTTTAAAGACAATACCGTAGGCATCTACGTCACCAGTATTTACCGGTACTTCAGCTATGCTGCGGAAATGCTTTCCATTGATCCACTGAATCCCAAAACAGGAGACCTGACCAGATGGATGGCGCATCTAAAAAATAAAGGCGCCAGTTTTTCAAGGCTGCAAAGTTATCAGATCGCCCTGAAAAGCTTCTTTACTTTTTTAGGTAAAATGGGTATTATCCAAAACAACCCCTGTGAAAACCTGATGCTTATCAGAAAGGAAAAAAGCACATTGAACCAGCCCGTTTCCGCTGAATCCGCATTTAAACTCCTGGACAGTTTTGATCGGTCCATTTTGATGGGAATGAGGGACTTTACCATTGTCTCCATGCTCTGGGCTTTGGGACTCAGGCTCAATGAATGTCTGTCTTTAAAAGTCGAAGACTTTGACCCGGATTATAACCGGCCTGAAAAAATCGGAATCCTGCATGTTCACGGCAAAGGCAGAAAAAACCGCACACTCTTTGTGGTGGATAAACTCTATAATAATCTCAACCAGTATCTTGCTCATCCGGACTCACCTGAAAATAAGTCCGATTATATGTTCCCCACAAAGGTCCGAACCGGAAAACAGGTCTCAAAGGACCGGATCAGGCGCATGATCAAACAGGCAGCCAAAGAAGCGGGGCTCACCGAACGGATCACGCCTCATGTGCTTCGGCATACCTTTGCCACACACATGTATGAGAGGGGCGTGCCTGCAGACGCCATCTCCCGAATGATGGGGCATGATTCACTTGAAGAAACATCTCTCTATATTCATGTCTCGGATGAGCTTAAGAAAAAAGCTCTTGAAAAAATCCATATTCCTTAAAGGAGTTGTATAATGGGATGCCCTGCATTACAAACAGATCGCTTTTTTCAGCATGTCGAACCCTTTATGAAATACCGGAAAACGGTCTATGAAGTCTCCGATGAGACCATCCGTTCCAACAGGACAGATTTAAAACTTTTCAAAAATTATGTCACCAAACGTAATCTGAAAACCATCACAGGCCCGGCTGTTATGAATTTTCAGGTTTACTTGAAAAAAGAACGTGACAACTCCGGAGCTTCGATCAACCGGAAGATCTTCACCTTGAGAAGCTACGGTAAATATTATAAATTAGCAGAACCCGAAGGTGCAGCTTACCTGCCGTTTCAGGATGTGCTCAAAATACGGCTCGGATACAGAGACGGTCCCCATGGTTTGAATATCGATCAGATAAAAATACTGTTCGAATCGATGGACAGAACCACTTGTCTCGGTATCCGGGATTACGCAGTCCATGCCCTGATGTATGGTCTCGGGCTTCGTGTGGGTGAAATATTCAAATTAAATTTAGACAGTCTGGATCTTGTCGAAAACACGCTCGTTGTCATCGGCAAAGGAAACCGGCGGCGGGTCATGAATCTGACCGGCGAGCTGCCCCAGATCCTGGCTGAATATCTGGCCGTGCGTCCGAACTTCAAAAACAGCAAAACCTTCGATGCGTTTTTTCTGTCTAAAAAAGGCAACCGCCTTTCCATACGAACCATGGAGGATAATTTCAAAAAGATCTTTTCCGGATCCGGCATAATGATCTGGTTCAAGGTGACCTGTCATACTTTGAGGCATTCTTTTGCAAGTCATCTGAATGATGCCGGTGTGGATATTATGGTGCTGCAGAGTCTTTTGGGTCATTCCACACCCAAGAGCACACAAATTTACATTCATCCTTCAATTAAAAAAGTTCGTGAGGCTCTCGAAAAACTACCGGCTGTGGTATACATGAACCAGCTGGTCGAGTCCGGCGCGTTGAAACTCAAGTTCCAGTCAAATGCGCGGTACAGGCCCAAAAATATCGATGTGGTTTTGAACTGACGCGGTTGTCAAAGAACATTTTCCTTTAATAACACTTCAGGGCAGGGGTGTGTCCTGATAATGATACTTTTTTTAACAGTACGGAGAACTATGTGTTGACAATGATGATCATATGTTTATCTTAAATTAATATCAGGGTTTTCCAGCTTCTTTTTTGATTTTGACCCTTCCTAATTGCACCTAACTCGGTGTCTGACTGCGGGGTTCGCTATGATCACGGGTTTTGCGCCAAGAGCTCCTGTCCGACAACTCGATTTTAGACCAACCACTCCAAATTGAAAATTAATAGAACGCGTTAAAAATCCCGTGCATTAAATTGTTATGCACAAAAGTGTAACCTATGTGGTTAAACTTTTCAATTGCAATGACCTTAACCAATTCAAAATTGGTAATTATTCAGTTTAATATGATCGTTGTTATTTTTTATTGTCTTTGGATTTATCACCTTGATACTGAGTAAATACAAAACCTGCTGATACCATCAAAAAACCACACTTTTCTATTGGACGCTTTTTAAACATTTGATTAT
>CAZVMT010000277.1:0-3454 GCA_964628765.1 uncultured Candidatus Bathyarchaeia archaeon
TCCTAGGGCGTTTCTCCGCAACGGTGGACTCTGCTACATTCACTCGTATCTCTTTGAGCTCTGCACACCGGAGTGTAGGAACCCGTTGGAAGTTGTCGCCTATGACAAAGCTTGTGAGGCTTACGCCCGGTTGGCTTCCTGGAGCCTTGAGGAGAGGTCTGGGAAAAGGGTTCACATCTACAAGACCAACATCGCCTCTGATCCCAAGGGTGAGGTCCCCTACACGACTGTGGGGTGCCACGAGAACTATCTGGTGGACAGGGTAAGCTACCTTGAGAACCAGCATCTAATCCTGCCATATATGATTTTGAGGCAGGTCTTCGTTGGAGCTGGGGGCTTTGTGGATGGAGAGTATATGGTGTCTCCTCGCACTATTTTCCCCAAGAAGCTCTTCAGTGAGACGAGCACCGATTACCCCATCATGAGCACTCGGGATGAACCCCACACAGATGAACGCTACACGAGGGCTCACATCGTGAACGGTGAGGGGGCAAGGTCTGAGTACACTACTTGGCTCAAGCACAGCGTCACAAGCTATGTGCTGCGGGCGATTGAACAGGGCTACCTCACTGATGTTCCTGAGATCGATTCACCGCTGGAGTCCAACGAGGCGATAGCGTTGAACCTTGAAGGAGACTGGACTGTGCCGCTCTCTGGTGGGGAGAGGATGAGGGTGACTGATTGCCTCAACACGTATTATCTGGCTCCAATCGAGGAGCTTTTCAGAGACAGCCAAACCAGCGTTGAGGATATGAGAGCTCTGCGGGAGTTTAAATGGGTGCTGGATAAGCTGGATTCTGGGCATATCGAGAGCCTTGATGGCTCCATTGAGTGGGTGATAAAGAAGCGCCTCGCTGAGAACGCACTAGATTACAGGATCGAGGATGGGTTGAATGAGGAGGAGGCGAGGACTGCTGTGCTCAATCAATACATGGCTGTGACTGACCCGCTTTATGATGAGCTAGTTGAGAACAAAGAGATCAAGACCATAGTACCCGAGACAGCTATTGAACAGGCGTTCTATGAGGCTCCGCCAGATAGCAGGGGAGCACTACGGGTAGCACTCGCAGAGGAGTTCGGGGACGTGATTAAGACCATCAGTTGGTCCTACCTGAAGCTGAAGCCCAGCATCCGCTACAAGCCATTCACCTTCAACGAGTTAGGAAACTGGACCGAGGATAAGATACAGCAGTTGGTAGAAGAAATAAGATCCAACATCAAGTCCCGTTGAGATAGCTGAGATAAGGGAGAACGCGAAGTTATTCGAATATTCCAAGAACTTTTACTTGTTCAGATCGTTTTGTTCAACCTTTTAGAATGCATCAGAATGAAGAAATAAATGTTCAATTAGCTGCCAAACTTAAAAATGGCTTAGAAAAAGGGGCATCTCCATTTAAAGCGTATTTGACTGATCTCTATGCCAATATTAACATGGAGTCAGAGTACGCGTGAGCATTCAATTATTTATTGTTATTACTTCTCATTCTATGTTGTTGTATCATCCATTTACCACTACGGTTTAATTTATCCACAACATAGTCCAGGTTTTTCATCAAAATTTTCTTAGAGTTATCATCAATATTTTTACAGTCCATAAAATAATAATTCACATCTTCCCATGATAATTCATTAGGAAATAAATCAGTGTAATAGTTTATTATCTCTTCTTTAGATGATTTTAACATTATGACCAAAGCCACATCTAATAAATCAGACACATTTACTAGGCAGTATCTGCCATTTCTTTTAACAGGGGAATTATCTTTCACATAAAAAGGGATGTAAAAGAATCATATATAGTATCGGTATACCTTGTATACAATTTAATACATACATATTTGCTAAATTTCCATATATCTTAATATTTTCATAACATGAGAGTAATTGTATAATACATGGTAATAAAATGTACACATACAGTATATTAGTCATGGAATTGATTATTATTTGAAATTAAATGGTTGAAGGGAAGTTTCAGGTTTATCAAGATATAGCAAAAAAGTATAGGTTTAGACTGAGAGCAAGCAATAATAAGATTGTGACTGTTGGAGAAGCCTATGAAAGTAAAGAAGGATGTCTAAAAGGCGTAAATGCTGTTAAAAAATACTGTCATTCGCCTGTTGAAGACTTATCAAAGGGAGAAGAAAAGACTCCTGCACCCAAGTTTCAGATATTTAAAGATCGGAATGAAAAATACAGGTTTCATCTGATGGCGCCGAATCATGAGATAGTCGCTGTTAGTGAAGGCTATGAATCAAAGGATGGGTGTCTTAATGGAATTGACTCAGTAAAAAATAATTGTGAAGCAGATATTGAAGATCTAACACCAAGCGCACAAAAGGCAATACCTCACGTAATAGCTGTTGAAAATGTGGACAAGGTTAACGTTGAAGAAGGAGACGTTATTGTCGTCAGATTGGATGAGCCCCCTAAGACAGCGGAAAAGGGATCTAATGTAATATTTACGGGAAAGCTTCTCAAAGGCTCGGCGGGCCTTGGAGGCAAGAAAATCAATCTGTATGAGAGTGATAGGTCATTTATGCAGGATGATTACTTGGCTTCTGGTGTAACTGACGCAGATGGTTCCTTCAGCATTACATGGGTTGCGAAGAATATGGATTGGTGGGACGATACTGTAGAGGCCTATGCTAGATACATGGATGTGGCTAGAAGATTAATTCATTATAGTAGTAAGAGATACAGAGTGAAAATAGTATAATTTACGTACAATCGCGCGCACAATTATCAAAACATCTAAAACGGAATGGGCTGCGCACACGAAATAAAATCATAAGTGTATCTGGTTTCATGTAAAAAGTATATTCAACAGATTTTATAGATATCAGGGCTTGAGATTCTCGTTCTTACCCAATAGTAAATATTATAGAGTATTTAGTGCATGAGTTGACATTGGCTTTTCGAGGACACGGCTTTGATGGAGCAAAAGATACGGGGCGTAGAACATGAACTGGCGATGAACACCCAGCCACAGCTACCACACAGATCACTGGTACACTTGGTTGGCATGGCTATCGAGGAGTTAAAGAAGAAGGGACTGGTCTCATCCATCCCCGTCGAGGAGCCCTCACTGGACTACATGGCGTACAACGGGTTCAGGGTCTACGATGACATGAGCCACCTGGAACTCAGCTCTCCCAGCTACAACCACCCAATGGAGGCGGTGATCTATGACCGCGTAGCCGAGTTGCTGGGTTACTATGCTGTGAAGGGGCTTGGAGACTACTTCAGGGGCATAAATGTCTACAAGAACAACGTATCAAACCAGCGAAACGGTGATGGTTGGAGGAGCAACGCCTACTCAACCCACAGCAGCATCTTGATGGATTACAGTGTCTGCAACCTTGACATCTGGGACAGGTTGGAGGTCGCGTTGGTGCCGTTCATGGTCGCTCGGGTACCTGTCACGGGTGGAGGCGAATATGTCTCATGCAAA
>CAZVMT010000278.1:0-3452 GCA_964628765.1 uncultured Candidatus Bathyarchaeia archaeon
TCCCGCTGCACACGCATGACCCTGATCCATGGAGGGATCAATTGCTTTACCTCGGTGAGCAGCCTCACACCATCCTCGGTTGTGAAGGGTGTGTAGTCACCGTTACGCCACCAATCATAGAGCCTTGTTCCCTTGACTACGAGTGTCGGGTATATCTTGAGCATGTCTGATTTGAACCGTTGATCGTTGAATATGGTCTTGAATCCTTCTAGGTCGCGTTCGTAGCTGCTTCCTGGTAGCCCCGGCATCATGTGGTAGCATATCTTGAGCCCAGCGTCCTTCATCACCCTCGTCCCATCAACCACATGCTGAACAGTATGACCACGATCAACAAGCTTGTAGATGTCATCGTAGACGTTCTGGACACCAATCTCGACACGTGTTCCCCCCAGCTCAAGCATACCATCGATGTTGCATGGCTCAAGCTGATCTGGGCGAGTCTCAAAGGTTATACCAACGTTCCTGATGCTGCTGGTCTCCGCGTTCAGTTTGGCTTCCTCAAGACACCCAGATGGCTTCATGGTGATCGCATCAAGGCAGCCTTTCATAAACCAGCGCTGATAGTCAAGGGGAGAGGCTGGGAATGTGCCCCCCATGACTATCAAATCGATCTTATCCACATCATGCCCAATGGCCTCCAGCTGCTCTACCCTGCTCCGAACCTGATCATAGGGATCAAACATGTTCTGGGCTCCACGCATGGCGGCTGGTTCATGCCCGGTATAGCTCTGGGGTGAGTCATTTTCTGGTCCACCGGGGCAGAAGGCGCATCTCCCATGTGGACAAGCAATCGGCTTGGTCATGACGGCTACCACGTTTACGCCGCTCATAGCGCGGGTAGCCTTTCTCCTGAGGATGGGGATAAGCTGGTCTCTTTCATCGTCTTCCAGCAGCGCTATGATCTCAGAGTTGGATGGAATATACCCGAAGTTGTGTTTCCGGGTAACCTCGAACTTAGCTACCTCAAGGTCACGCCTAGTGGGCTCTTCCTTTGATAGTAAAATATCTATTATTTCTCTGAGTGGCTGATCCAATGCGGTTCAATCAGAAGTAAAGAGGTTAAAAAGGATTAGTTCCTACGATCGAATCTAGTCTCTCTTGGACTCAAGATTCTTGACTTGTAGTTGCTTTTATTCCTCTTCCTTGGGGTAGGGTTCTTCTTCGGGGTACCCTCTATCTTTGGGGTTTGAGACCTTACCTTTCCAGCTTTTGTTAATGAGCCGTGTGTTGGCACTTTATTTCACTACAGCCCTAACCACTGGGATTGTTAAAAACCTTATGGAGAGAAAGGGGCATCATGCCCAGGAACCACGAGAACCGGGTTAAGTTCCTTGATCTTTCTCAAGCTATTAATCGCTACATCGGCCTCTATGTTCTTAGTGACCACACTAGGTGCGCGCAGCTCCAGCAAGTCCTCTTTAACGATAGCAGCGTCTCCAATAAGCGCCACCAAGCCATCCTCGGTGTCCACTAAAGCCGATATACTTCCCGGTGTATGCCCGACTGTCTCGATTAATTTGATGTTCTGTGTTACCTGATATGGGCCATTGATCACATGTTGGTCCATGATGCCGAGGAATGCTTCTCTGAACTCTGGCCAGTAGAGCCTGTCAATGTACTCTAGCTCTTTCTCGTGGATTATCAAGGGCTTTCCCTTGAACAGATAATTAGCCTCGATGTGATCGTAGTGGCAGTGACTGTTTATCACCAAATCAATGTCGTCTGTTGTGAGACCAAACTCAGCTAGGCGTTTCTGCAAGGCACCGTATCTGCCGAGCTGGAGTATCCCGGGGTCGAATACTATAATTTTTCCTTCATCTCGTATCAATACAGTGTTTGTGCTGCCTAGACTGAACACCTTTCCATCATAGACCTCGTTCACTGTCTCCTGTGGCATGGGTGTCAGTGGCCACCTGACGCTTAGAACCGGGTGCCCCTTGTGGAGCCCCATTCTGTGATAGAAACAGTGTACCAGGATGTCTACCTGTGCTTTACTCATCTTCGATTACCCAAACACCCTGTACGATGTATGAGTCTTTTAATTTTGCCCGGTTCAACTCAACGATCCGATACGGGTTAGTAGAGACCATGTCTAGGGCGTGATCCTCATCAACATCAAGTAGGCTCAGTAAAGCAGCCAAACCATATGGGTCTCGTAGACCCCAGACAGTAGACGCGAAGCTGCTGGCTACCACAGGGACTCCCCGTTTCACGGCGTTATCCTTGTTACGTTTAATGTACTCGATGCGCTTCCTCAATAACCGCGGCTCTGAGAGGAGTAGCTGTGATACATCGATCAAGTATCCTGTGCCTGAGTCTCGCATCAACCCCGCCTGCTGACGATCAAGGTGATTGTCTTTCCACCTATCAAGCACTGGATATGTGATTAGGTCTACCCTTCTATCTTTTCCAGCCTGACGAGCCACCTGTTTTGTTCTACAGTTCACGGTTATTACTTCTGTTTTCCACCGGTTTTTTCTAAGACTCTGGAGTAGCTCATTGGGGTTCCTAGGGTCCAGGTCTAGGCGAGACGCAACGTCTATGCTGGTTGTCTCGGTTTCCTCAACCAACCCTATCGTGAAGTATCCAAGGGATTTCGCCGCAGAGACCACAGAATCATTGTTATCAGGTCTCAGACCTAACTCGGTGAACCACCTCAGCGTCTAGTCGCCTCCAAGTATTCTCTTAGATGCTCCGCAGGGTCAACCTTGTGAGGCACGAGGAGGCTGAACTTGACGCGGATTGGATCATGTTTCTCAAACGCAAATTTTCCTAGGAATGCCTTCTGTTTATCAAATCGGAGATAGAGGTTCTTGGTCTCATCGATACGCTGAGGCAGCTCATCCAGTAACGAGACGTAGTCGAGGCTGGATAGGTTCTGGATAATGTAGTCGAATAGCTCGGTGGCAGGTCTCCGGTTCTTGACGAGTAAAAACAGGGTGACTATTGGGTCACCGAAATACCCGTCAAGCACCGTCTCGTTGTAGCTGGGGAACTCGGCGTCTCTTGGGAAGATGTTCCGCACAGCTTTGAGCACCTTTGTTCTGTCCTCTGTAGCGTGTTTGAACACGGATATCTCAGCCTGCCGTATCATCCTCTGCGTGCTCAAGTTCTCCAAGCCTCCCTGATAATGATACCACTCGGCAGCCACGTATATGTAAGTTGTTGAGTAAGGTTTTTTTATCCACCGTGGACACCTAACGTGGTTGCGGTCGTAGCTCAGTGGATAGAGCACGGGTCTTCGGAACCCGGGGCCGCGGGTTCGAATCCTGCCGACCGCGCCACCACGATAACCGTTTTACCGCTGAACCACATATCAATCACCATGAGCCCTGAAGAGCTTGGTATTTGCCCGGTGTGGGCTGAGGTAAACCTAGACAATCTAGCCCAAAACATGCAGGAGGTTCGTAGAATCGTGCCTGAGCCCACTCTAATTATGGCTGCTGTGAAGG
>CAZVMT010000279.1:0-3442 GCA_964628765.1 uncultured Candidatus Bathyarchaeia archaeon
AAGGGATGGTAAGCTCTAGCTCCAAAAGTTCTAATTCTAGTAGTAACTCTGGTGGTGCGGTAAGAATACCAGGCGTAGGTTGGAAGACAGGACCAGGACCAGTGCCAGGAGGGGCAAGGACACCATCAGGGGCTAGGGCAGGGGGTGCAGTAGCACAGAGAAGGGAGGAAGTAGCAGTATCACCCGCAGAAGTAGAAGAAGCCAAGACACCCGAACAAGCAAGGCAAGAACAGGCAGAGAGAGAGCAAAAAGCCAAAAGATTCGATGTATTAGCCACCACAAGGAGAATAGGCGGAAAACTAGTCACAAGATCCCAATTAATACCTACAGGGAGGCTTCCAGCCCCAGGGGTAGTAGAAAGAGAGCCTGGGAGGGTTGTAGAGGTTCAAAAGAGGGATGGAAGGATAACAGAGAGGGAAATTCGCAGACCAGAAGGAGGAGGCATAGTTATTTCTGAAGAAGAAAGGGAAGAAGGACCAGAAGAAGACAGATTAGATCCAAGAGGAGTTATAGATGATTCAGAAATACAGAAAGACACAACTACTAGATCAGTTCTAAGAGATGTTACTGCTCCTGTAGAAAGGGCAGTAGGTTTTATGGGAGAAAAATCAGAGAGAGCTTCCAAAATGTCAGCAGGAGAATTAGTTATGGCAGTTCCTATGTTCTTAGGAAAGACAGTTCCAGAAAATATCTATCAAAGAGCAGAAGAATACGAACAAGCTGTAGAAGAAACACAAACAGGTCTAGGAACTCCATTGGCAAAGAGAAGAAAAGCAGAAGAAGGTATCATAGAAGAAAGAGCAGCAAAAGAATTAATAGATTATGAGAAAAGAAGAAAGGAAGCAGAGCAAAGATACTATAGAGATGTGTTAAGCTTAGGAGCAGTAAGCTATCCAGAGGCATTTCCTGGCATAACTCCTGCTAAAGTTCCAGAAGAACAGATAGAGCCAACAGCAGAGAAGATGTATCAAAGATATTATGCTGCAGTAACAGGGGCAGCAACGATAACAGAGAAAAGACTAGAGAAAATACCAGAAGAAGTTTTACTAGAACAGCCTACTAGAAGATTTCAACCAGGAGAGAAGATTCCTGTTGAAAAAATAGGAGTTTTAGGTGCTGAACAATTAGGAGTAGGACCATTATCTATTCCTGCGTTTGTTGCGAAGGTAGCAACTAAACCTATTGAGACAGGGAAGCAATTTGCTAAAGGAGCTATCTATGATCCTGCGGTTTTTCTTGTTGCTTTATTGATAGGCAAAGGAGCAGCCAAAGGAGCAGCCAAAGGAGTAGGTGTAGCAAGAGGCATCAGAGCTTACAGATCTTATCTTAAGGAGTCAAAGCAATTAGAAAGAGCAACTTTAACATTAAGAACATCAGTAACAAGCGTAGGAAGAGATATTAGGATAGTAAGTCCTAAAGGAAAAGTAATAACCGCAGATATAGTCAAGACAGCAACAACAGCACAAATAAAGATAGGAGAAAGAGTAAGAAACTATTATCAAAAAGCAGAGACAGCAATAGAAGTAGGATACCCAACAGAAAGATTCGGATTGGCAAGGGGAACTATTAAATTCGACATAGGAGAAATAAAAAAAACACCAGAACCAATAGTAACAACAACAATCAAAGCAGGAAAAGCAAAAGCAGTAGCACCAGAACTATCAAGAGCATTAATACCATTAGAAAGACTTTACACTAGAGCAGGTGAAGCTAGATTTACAGGATTAATAAAGACATCAGAAGCAGGAATGGAGACAGCGATATTAACAAGAGGAGCATTAGCAAGATTACCTAAAGATCCATTACAATTAACAACTATATACCCAAAAACAAAACTGCAAGGAGTATCACAAAGATTCAGAGCAAGAATACAGAAGCTAAGAAGAACTAAGTATCCAGAAATAAGGGAAGACATACTAACAGAGCAGTTTCTAAAAGGATTAGAAAGGCCTAAAGAAGTTCCAGGAGTTCAGCCAAGATTCCTAGACATAGAAACATTAGGAGCAAGGATAACAAAAGAGTTCTTTGCAGAGAAGAAGCCAATAGTCTATGCAGAAACAACAGTAAGAGCAAGAACAGCAGCAGCAAAAGAAAGGAAAGCGTTTTTAGATGATTTAAATAAAGTATATGTCAAATATCAAAAAGAATTAGTAGGCAGCAGAGAAAGAAAGGCAGCAAGAACAAAGACAGAGATAGACATAGCAAAATTCTTAGAGAAGCCTAAGATGTTACCTGCTCCTAAAGATATTTTCACAATAGCAAGAGCTAGGTATGCTCAGTATTGGCAATTCAGAAAGGGAAGAAGAGGAGTAACTAAAGCTCCTGATGTTATTTCAATAGCAGATCTTTACAGAGCAGGAATAAGGGAGAGAGTATATCCTAAACCAAGAGGCAAACCAATAACAAGGGAAGCAGCGATAGCAAGAGCAACAGGAACTTCTAAGCAGATGTCTTTTGATATTGCCAAGAACATAATCAAAATGCAGAAGAGAGTAGCAAGAGCAGAAGGAGTAAAGCCTATAGTAACAAGACCAAGAGGCAAACCTATAACTCCTCCTGTAAGAGAATTAAGAGTAACAACAAGAGAAGGGAGAGTAGTTAGGATACCACACACAATAGAGAAAGCAATGAAGCCTTTTCCTAAACAACAAATAAGAAAAGCTATGGGAATAGAAGGAGCAAAGCAAGTAGCTCCACAAGTAACAGTTCAAAGAGCAAAGCCAATAACAAGACAGAAGTCAAGACCTAAATTAGAAACAGAAGAATTAGCAAGGAGAGTATCAGAAGCACAAGCAAGAGAGAATGTTATGCAGTTAGAATCACAGAAGCTAAGTCAAGCGTATGGAGCTAAGACAAGACAACTAGGAAAACAAACATTAGGAATGGGGTTAGCAACATCCTTAATCCTTGCAGTAAGACAAAGAGAGCTAACAGGGCTGAGATCTTTAGCAAGGCAGCAACCGAGAATGATAAACAAAGTAAAGTTAAGCCAGAGACAAGCACAAAGATTAATCCCTGCTCAACAGCAGAAAGTAGCTCAAGCAATGAAGACACCTGCTGTTCCTATTTTAGAAAGACCTCTACCTCCTCCTATAACTCCAACACCAACACCAAGAGTAGCACCGATACCTAGAGGATTGCCTTTTGGCATCCCTCCATTTCTTCCAGGAGGGGGAGATAGAAACCAACTAAAGAAAATGGGAAGATTACTAAAGAGAGAATATGGCTACACTCCTACAATAGTAGGAAGGGAATTTGAGAAGCCTATTACTCTAAAACAAGCTAGAAAGTTAGCAGGTAAATTTTTCGCAGGCATAGAAAGAAGAGCAGGAATACAAGTTAGAAAACTAAAGTTGCCTATCTAGGCAGGAGGACAAAATGAAAACTAGACAAAGAAAGAGAATTACACGAAAGGAGGTAAACAACAATACCAAGATGTCAA
>CAZVMT010000280.1:0-3437 GCA_964628765.1 uncultured Candidatus Bathyarchaeia archaeon
GAGACGACGAACCCGGTGAAGCCGCCAAAACGGGCGGAACCACCGAAAACAACATATTGTGGAAGGTATAAGGTTTTATACCTTAATTGTTGACATTAAAGTATGGGCTCAGCTAAAGAACAAATCAAACGAGGAATAATTCGATTACCTAACCCGTTTAGAAGACCAGCCGCTAGTTTATATAAATATATAGAACAAGAACAGCCAAAACGAGCCCAAAAAGGTAAACAGATGTTGACGGGGAAACTCCGTGCTAAGGCTGGAGGAAAGAAACGGAGGCGTTCTAGGTGACTCGGAGAGGTCCATACCGGCATCCAGTGAAAAGCCACATCAGGGCCGGGGTTAAGGTCAGGAATTATGAGCGCGGAAAAGGCGGAAAACCGGCCCGGAGAACCACGGTGCGGCCCCGACATGGTAGCCCGGACTATACGGTGAAGCTCTACTTTGACGTGGGCAGCGAGAGCCACAAGGTGCCCGCAACCAACTTCACAGACGCGGCCCAGCTGGGTATTCGGAGTCTACAGACGCCGCAGATACCTAGACGAATGCGAATAAGGAGGCGTTCAAAGTGAATGAAAAGCAGATCATGAAACCCCTATACATAGTGGGTTCCCTCAGCCTTGTGTGGGACCAGGTGATAACCCGAATGGCTCTGGGGCTCGGTGCCTTGGAGCTGCACCCATTAACCGCCTACCTTCTAGATCACAGGCTGTGGCTGCTCTATGACGTGGCGAACATATTGCTTATGCTCCACGCCACCCGGTACGCATCAAGAACATATAGCTGGATAATCTTTGTACCTTTTGCTTTTTTCTCGTTAAGGCTGGGCGTGGGGTTAGCTAACGCGGTCCGGTTGCTGGGGGTGGCCTAGTTGAGTGATCCATACGAGAGAGCTGAGGAGGAGAAGCGGCGGGCCCAGCAGCCCAAGCCAACGCCAACCCCCAAGCCTACAGGTTATGAACAGGCTGAGAGGGAGAAGGAGAGGGCGCAGCAGCCCACGCAGCCCAAGAAAAGCACGGGTATATCCTCATGGGAGAGGGCTGAGCAGCTTAAGCGAGCCGCGCAGTCACCAACGAAAACAACCACCACGACACCCTCAGTATCACAGGTTGAGACTAGCATAAACAAGGCCAAGGACACGATAAAACAAGCCGAATCCTATACACAGGCATTCGGATCAACAATAACGTGGGGAGATACATCTTATGATTTAGGGTCCACGTCTGGGTGGAAGGCGTACAAGGATGCCGTGAGAAAAGCTAAGTCAGAGATCAATGAGGCCGAGAATCAGTTACAGCGATACAAGACGGGAGAGAGTTCGGAGGCAACCGCCGAGGCCGCCAACGAGGTCATAGAGAAGGCTAACGAAGTCATAGAGAAGGCAGGCGAGGTCACCCGAGACAAGAAAAGTAAAAAAGAAAAAACCCGATCCAAGGAAGAATACGAGGAACAGAAAGAAGCCATCGACAAACTCATAAAGAAGGGAGTAGCTAAGCGAGAGCCAAGTTATGGGGGTAGATTCGGCAAATCTGTTAAAGAAGGCTCTAAAATCGTGTTGACGGTCCCAGTTTCAAGTCTCACCGATGAGCTGCTAGACACTGCGAAGAAAGCTGGATTCGATATAAAGCCTGCATACGAGGCCCCGAGCTTCAAACTGTTTGAGTGGGGCCAAGATAAAGGAGAAAGGGTTTCTCGCACGACACAGTACTATGCTACCGCACTAGGGTCGGGTGAAAGGGCTATAACCAATACTCTGGGGCGGCTGTATAGTTTTGTTTCAGGTAAAAACGTGAACGTCCGATCAGTCTCACAGGACACCGTAACCCTTGTGAGGGACCTCTCACCGCGAGAGAAACGGCTTTTCACACTCGGTACGATAGGCGGCAACTATCTGGGTAACTATGTCGCGCTTATACCCGTGGGAGCGGCTGCATCCGTGGTTTTCCAGGGAGCTAAAAACATAGCCACGGCAACCGGGGCCACGACACCGGCGGCCGTGTCCAGGATAGCGAGTGAGATCGCGAAACACCCGAACTTGGCTAAGGCCGCCGTGTGGGGTCCAATGGTCGGCATAGAGGCAGACAAGGTTTACGCTGATTACAAGAAGGGCAGGCCGATCAACGAGATATACACTGAGATCGCCATGCGAGGCGGCACCCTGCTAGGACAGATACAGGGGCTCGAAACTGGTTTCAAGCTACCCACCAAGATAAAGGAGTGGGCATTAACCCGAGGTAAAACAGCCATACCACCCGAGGAACTATGGCGCACAGTCACCATGCAGACCGGGGAGCTACCCACCTACACGGGCAAGTACAGGACGGCATGGAGCAGCGAGTTTAAGGACTTAGCTAAGGATCTGAGCGCAGAGAAGTACCTTGGAGAAGTCGCACCTAACGAGTACAGGGTATGGCACGGGACACGAACACCCTTCAAGGAAGGCATAGGCGAGACACTGGCGGTGCAGGAAGGTGACAGCTTAGCTAAGTTCCCCGGCCTGTTCGTAGCCCCTGAGCCGTCACCTTTACGGCTACCCTCGGGAGCAGGTAAAGGATACCGGCTGGGCTTACCTGGAGTCGGTGGCATATCCGAGATCGCCTCTATTGACGCACTTGTTGACGTTATGCCGGATGGGTTGAGCAGGACGGCTGCGCAGAGCTGGTTAAAGACTCAGTTAGGCACCAAGACCGCATATATCCCACCTGTGAGCATGATCACGGCTGAGATGGAAGCCCTTATTCCCCCTGGGTCCAAGCTGGTGAAGGTCGGGGCTGAGTATTACACGAATTGGGCCGGGCACCGTGTACTGGTGAATCAATACGTGTTAATAGGTGAAGGCGTGGCCCTCCCAGCAGGATCTAAAGCAGTAGAGTTATCTAAACTCATATCTTCAGCACCCTCAATAGGTGAAACATATCTAACCTTCGGCATAGTGCCACCTACCTCTATGCTGAAAAGCATGGAGCTTACACCGAGCGAGATCACCGCGCTATCTAAAACATACGGCATCCCAGAGTCACAGGTAAAATCCATACTAAAAGCACTCTCATACTCACTAGCTGAAGTAACCGAAGACACGCTGATAACAGAGAAAACAATCCCCGAGCTAAATATAAGCGACTTGACAGATATTTTAGAGACACCGGGACCGCCTTCAATAGATGAAACCACACCACCAGGCACCACGCCCGAACCTATATCAGAGCCATCAGAGGAGCCCACACCTGAGATACCACCACCGCCACCAGAGGAGCCTAAGCCATTTCTGCCTAAGTCCAAGCCGGGGGAGAGGCGAGACATCCGTTTACGCCTATTCAGTGGCCCCAAGGAGAAGTATCGCGTAAAGTTCAGCTACCCCAAGGGACAGAGCCAGACGTTGACGGTGGAGGCCCGGAGCTTCCCCGAGGCGGTTAACAGGGCTCAGAGGAGCCGCAGAG
>CAZVMT010000281.1:0-3428 GCA_964628765.1 uncultured Candidatus Bathyarchaeia archaeon
TACCCCTCATACTATCCTGTTTTTTGCATAGAAGCCATAAACTTACACGATACACTGAGGGGTTGATTTATCCAAACGATCCACATTTTCTCTCTCCGAGGTTTTATAAGTCTGTCAGATTAGAATACTTGAAAAGCGGAGCGTGGCTGTGGAAGACTGTCGTCCCTCGTTGCCGTTGGGGAGTCCCGCTCCGGTAGCCCAATACTTTCATCGGGAGTCCTTACTGTTCCTCGGGAGCCTAGCGCCCACTAGCCAGCCCAAGTTTAGGTGCCTTTGAACAAATTTAAAAAACTATTCTTACATTTGGTGAGAATAACTCAATTTTGGCAAAAAATATGTAAAATATATAGAAAAAAGCCGTGTTTTATAGAGTTAGAATCCATATTTTATCGAACACTAGGCTCTAAAAACGTTAACGCTTTTTTCTCAGTGGATAACTCAGCTTGGACCCCAACTGGAATTGTGGCAAATGGATTTGTATGCCCAAAATCAAACTGGGTGACAACAGGCATGTCACGATCCACAACATCAACCAGTAATGACTCGATACTCTGATCATCCTTCAACCCAAGCATACTAGGATTGCGCCCAAATACAAGCCCAGATATCTCATCAAATACACCAAGCTGTTTGAGGTGCCTCAACTGCCTGGAAACATTATTGGGTCCAACGTCTTCCTCGTCACACTCAAGCAGTAGAATGTGATCCTCAAGGCTAGGCCAATACCTTGTGCCCGCTAGACACAATAATGTGCCAAGGTGACCAGCGAATAGTCTGCCTGTGGTTTCTCCCTCCTTGACTATAGTCCAACCTTGGTTTTCTTGCTCCTCCACTGTTTTCTCTGGGTGCTGCCAGAACAAGGGGTCGTCAATGAATGTAGGTGATGCCTTGACGCTGTATGGCGTTGTCCCTTTCATGATGACATGCTTGAAGACCTCGACCTCCCAATCCATCAGGAAATCATGTGTGAAGGTGATGAAGGCAAGTCCATGGAAGTTGACTAACCCAGCCTTCTGGTATAGCACAGTGTTGAGGATAGTGATATCGCTAAACCCTGTGAATACCTTGGGGTTCTCCCTGAACACAGAGTAGTCCAGGTAGTCAATTATGTCGTTGCTGTTGAATCCACCCCAGCAACACATTACACCATCAACGGAATCATCAGTGAATGCATCCATCAAGCTCTCCGCGCGATCACGTGGCTTTCCCGCTGTACCCTTGTAGGTTCTGTATACGTCCGGGTGTATATCGACCACGAATCCAAGTTTCTCTAGGTTATCTTTCCCGGTCTTGACCGATGATTCAGAGAGGGAGGTCATACTGCTAGCTGGGGTAACGATTCTAATCCTATCCCCCTTCTTAAGGCGCTTTGGCTTGACGAGTTCCATATCTGAGAATATATGATGGCTCTGTTAAATCATTCGAGGAGCCTTGTTACCTTGCGCGCCGAGGTGAGGTACCCTGAGTGACCTATCATCTGGGTCTTTGGGCGCGTCTTGTTTGGAGCCACGGTGATCTCCCTGAGCATCAGCTCCACTGTCTCGATCTCTATGAAAGGATGACGACTGAGTTCCTCGGTGACCTTCATGACCTGTTCTATCGTGGGGCTGAATGATAGAAATACTCCGCTCCCTGCTAGGGCTTTCCAAGCGTGCTCGATGACCAGCCACGGCGTAGCCATATCGAGTATGACGGCGTCCACGTCCTCATGGGGTATGCCCTGGGTGATGTCCAGTATAGCTAGATCGATGTATGGATGTAACCCGGATCGCTCGATGTTCTTGGCTGCTGTCTTCTGGTGCCTCTCATTGATGTCATAGCTGTAGACTTTTCCATCTGGTCTGACCACGTTTGCTAGCGCCATGGTGAGTGCCCCGCTTCCTGTTCCTGCCTCGACTACTGTGCTGCCGGGTCCTATGCCGAGTTGGAATAGTATGTAGCTGATGTCTTTCGGGTAGAGTACCTGGGTTCTGCGGTCGGTCTTTAACACTCGGTCCCTGATCAATGGCTTCAACGCGTAGAAGCTGACGCCGAGGCTGCTGGTGACTATGATCCCATAAGGTTGTCCAATTAGGTCTCCGAGTTCGATGAATCCCTTGTGGGTGTGGAACTGTTTGTCTTGCTCAACCTTGACCTTGTATGTTCTGCGTACATCCAGTACGAGGTAGATCTCGTCGCCTTCCTTGATCAGAGTCATGTTATCGCTGGTATAGTAGCTCTGGAATAAAATTCCTACCATTGGAACCCACAACTTATACACTCGAATGCCCCAGTTTGCGGTATGAAGGATTTAATCACTTACAACGAGTTCAGGCACAAGATGAATGAACGCATCACCGACTGCGGGCATCTCGGCTTGAAACGATTCTGGGCACTGGACGGCAGGGCATATGAGTCTGGAGCTTTGGATGAGAAAACCCTTGAGTTTATGGGGTTGACCACGAGCATGGTGTTGAAGTGTGATGACTGCGTCACATATCACCTCATCAGGCTGATCCAGCTTGGTGCATCAGACGAGGAGCTGTATGAGGCGTTGAATGTGAGTCTCATCGTGGGTGGATCAATCACCATACCGCATATCCGCAGGGCCTTCGAGACCATCGACTCATGCAGAGAGATGCAGAAAACTGATCCCGAGCTAAAGGCTCTACTCTAGTTTTTTTTCTATTCCCGAGGTGATCTTGATTTGGCTACGAATCCGATAATCGCGTTTGGATTAATCGCAGGCGTCATAGCATCAATCCTAGTGTATTCCCGGAGCAGAAACCTAAAAGGCTCGGTGAGGGCTTTTATTTTGATATTTCTAGCCTCGGGGACACCCTTTCACTTTGTCCTTGTTGGGCTTTATTTTGGCTCATGGGTAAACAATCAAGTCTATAGGCGCTGGAGTCATAACTGGGGCACGTTCCTGCTCTCACTCATCGGAGTGGTCCCATTGTTCGTGGTATGGCAGGGAGTTATGAGACTGCTTATCGTTCTCTTGGTCTCTGGGGTTGATGACGCGGGTGGGGTCATCGTTTTGGGGATTGGTGTGGCTTACATACTGGTCTTGTTGATGCTGCTGGGACTGTGTATCTACGTATTATCCTCATTCTATGTCTCCTTCAGGAGACGGGGAACAACTTCTTCCCAAGTTAGATGCGTTTAAACTTTTACTTTTATTTAAAATATATAACTATCAAATAATTCTAATTATACATGGGACAGGTTGTTGAGTTCATCAAGAGAAACGATGTAAAACTCATCTTTCTCCTCGCCTTCTTCTTTAGGCTCATGGTCTACTGGTTGATACCCGTTGACTGGAACAGCGACAGCTATCACCACTGGCTCATCAGCTACCTAACCCTAAATATTGGGTTGGCGCAGGGTAGGCTCTGGGACCTCCTAGGATGCGATTATTACTGGGGGGTTATACCGCACCTGATTCA
>CAZVMT010000282.1:0-3415 GCA_964628765.1 uncultured Candidatus Bathyarchaeia archaeon
TATGACTCCCTGAGCCTCTCTTATCTTCTGATACAGGGGTTTCATGTCGTCATCGATTATGCAACCGGCGTCTTGTGTTACCCTGCAGGCGTCGCATGCGGTACATGGGGCTATCTTCATGTTCCCAATGTTTACTAGATCGGCTTCACCGCCCCCAGCGGCTACTCCTTCAGCCGCTTGTTTCGCTAGAATGGTGCTGTTGCTGTTTCTTCTTGGGCTCGATGCCACTATCAAGACTCGTTTAGAACTCATAATAGAATCATAGTTCTCTGGTGTATTAGGCTTTATTTTCTATTTTTCTCGACTTGAGGTGTGTTGAATCTCCTCCACTCGCCGCAGAAGGGTCCCCCACCCTCACGGTTACAAGCTGCGGAGACCTTGTTATACCTGAGGCATCTCCACGCGTGTAGACAGACCCCGCTCCTCTGATTATCCATATGATTCACCCTTTCTAATGGTCCGCATCATATAGTGTTTATTCAAAAAACTTGCCTACTCGAAATCAAAAACAGTGGAAAAAAAGAAGAGATAATTAAGTATCTTAAAGCGCGTTTACAGCCTTCTCTAGGTTCTCAAGAGCCTTCTTCAGGGTAGCCCTTGTACAGGCGAGGTTTATCCTCATGAACATAGAGCCGCCTGTACCAAACAGGATGCCCTCATCCAGCCAGAGCTTCGCCTTCTGTAACATGAATTCGTTAAGCTCTTTATCATCCATACCTAGAGAGCTGCAGTCTACCCATGCGAGGTATGTTCCCTCCAAGGGGTATAGCTTGAATCCGGGTAGCTTCTCCTTGAGGAAATCCCCAAGGTACTTGAGGTTACCACGCAGATATGTCAGCAGCTCCTCCAGCCAAGCCTCACCATGGTTGTACGCTGCGTCCTGAGCAACCATGCCGAAGATGTTGCTGTGGCCGCTGCCCTTCCTTACAATTGCTTGGAAGTCGTCCCTTAGTTTCTTGTTTGGGATGATGGCGTCGGCGTTGGTCAAGCCCGCCAGGTTGAAGGTCTTGCTGGGGGCTACCAGCGTGACGGTTCTCTGCATCGCGTCCTCAGAGACTGTTGCTGTGCATGTGTGTTTGATGTTTCCAAGTACGAGGTCGTTGTGGATCTCATCGCTGACGATGATGATATCCTTTTTCTCGCAGATCTCCGCCAGTTTCTCAAGCTCTTCCCGTTTCCAGACCCTGCTGATTGGGTTATGGGGGCTGCAGAGGATGATCATCTTTGTCCTGTCATCAATCTTTGCCTCAAGGTCCTCGAAATCCATCGTATAGTATCCGTTCTCGTTCTTCAGCGGGTTCTCGATGATCTGCCGCCCAGTGCTCAGTATCTGGTTCTTGAATGGGTAGTATACCGGTGGCTGGATAACCACCTTGTCTCCAGGCTGTGAGTAAGCTTGGATGGCGATACTGAACCCAGCTACTACGCCGGGGCTCCAGAGTATCCAGTCTTTCTCCACTCCCTTCCAGCCATGGCGTTTCTCCATCCAGTTGATGAGCCCAGTGTAGAAGCCTTCAGTGGGTGATGTATACCCAAAGATGGGGTGAGCTGCGCGTTCCTTGAGAGCCTCAACTACAGGCGGCGGACACGCGAAGTCCATGTCTGCTACCCAGAGGGGGATCAGGTCATCGTATCCTGTTCTCTGTTTCATTAGAGTCCATTTTACGGAGTTTTTTGTTGTTCTGTCTATTGTCGTGTTAAAATCGTATACCAAGTTAATCGTTTCGGTATGATTTTACTCAAATATATTCTTACCGAATAAAACCCGAAATAAAGCGAATATATCTAGTAAATCATAGAGTTAATGAATGTCTTCTTCCATGAAAGGGCGAATATCTCCCTTACAGCCAGCGCCTGGCAGATGGTAGCCCATAAACCAACAGCCTAGAACAGATTAGGGAATCATATATGAAACCCGATGTCATGTCGTTGACAAGGGCGATTAATGACCGCCCAAGGTATTCCTTACGCCAATTTCTATCTTGGAAGAGCCATACTGCGGAGGCTAATATGGGAGCTGATTAATGCGAGAACGAGATACCCTATGATCACAAGGAAAGCGAAGACAGTGACTTCGAGCATTTGGCCTGTTCTGATGCCTATATAGTTGATCGCCTATGCTGCGAAGATCTGGGCGGAGCCTCTCACGTTAATCGGGTTGCTATTGTCTACACTATATAGTCTTAGTATCCCGAAGAGGATGGCTGTTACCCAGCCAAAGGTTAGGATTTGAAGTAACTGCGTCACGGGTTTAATGGTTTTTTAATTGTCTGAGAGCTTCGAGAGGATTAATTATTATTTGGATAAATAATCGAATCCTTTTGGGTATGTTAATTTAAATGGACTCACGGTTTTAGGATATGACTCTATCACAGATAACGTGGGTGCTTGAAGGATTCATGGATCCCATATGAACCTGAAATAATAACCTAGAAGAGGCTTCCTTTTTTCTTAAATCCCAGATGGTGTATCCTAATAGAATCCAAGGTATCACGATGAAGAAAACTATACTGTTTGTTGATGACGATGAGGACATATTGTTCTGTTACCGTTTGGCAGTGGAATCGGAGAACGCTGTCATCTATACGGCGCGGGATGTTGAATCAGCGCTTGATATTGTCAGGCAATCAAAGATAGATGTGGCTGTCCTTGACTATATGATGCCGGGTGTCAAGGGTGACGAGCTGGCGAAAAAGATTAACCAGATCGATCCAGAGGTCAAGATATACTTCATATCCGGCTATGATATCGCTGTAGAGGCCGTGAAGAAGCTGAACATAGCCGTCTATGGGGTGTTCATGAAGCCGGTTGACCCAGGGCTGTTAAGGAAGATAGCTGATACAGATGAGTATACTTCTAACAATTACCAGACAATAGCCAGCGACTTTGGAAACATTTACTCAAACATCTCTGTAATGTAATAACCGGTTTCATTTGTCTTTTTTTTGTTGGGATTCTTCTAATATTGTTACCGCTACCCCGAGGGCCAATAATGCTCCGATAATTAAGTAATAGACATCCATAACTTTGGCAACGGGGTTCACGATAAATATATTATGAGGTCGGGGTCAAAACTGTAACACTGATTTCCCAGATCTATACTGTTCCTCTATCAGTAAATGAGCGTATAGGATGTTTCTCTGGGGTAGCTGATGTTGAATTGTGTGTTTTCTTTTTGGTTTTCGTGTAGTTGATTCTATCTTAATAGTTCTCGTAGGTTGGTCTCGTATGTTCTGATCTTCTCCTTGACATACATTTGATACGTGAACCAGTCTCTATGAATGACCCGAGGCGCGGTCTTGAGCTGACGGTTAGTTGGATAATGAGTCGTATATTATTTTCAGTTTCGTAACCAGTATAGCTGCCTTTCTTTGATTCTTCGCTGGAGTCCAGCTAGTACTCCTACGAGCATCCC
>CAZVMT010000283.1:0-3387 GCA_964628765.1 uncultured Candidatus Bathyarchaeia archaeon
TATCTGGTGATGTCATAACATGAAATAACTGTGGTGATATTTAGAAAAAGTGGCTAGACTGGGGGAGGTTTACCATCCTGCTTCAAGAGGTCCTCCCAGTTCTTGGCAGTCATCTCGTGGAATTCATTTAGCTCGTTATCTGTTAGGTGTCGGAATCTTCGCTATGGCTTCAATATCTCCGAGACGGGTTTCAGTTCCTTTGGCTTGTAGCCGAGTGTCGGGCATCAATTTTGCTACCTTGATGGTTTGACTGGGGTCAAATCCCCAACCAGTGGGAAAAGGCTCCTGACCATCTTTTCCTTCTCCCCTATCCTGACAAAGGCTGTTACTGCTTTCTGTTCTCCTCTGCAATGAAAACGAATCTCTATCAAAGTATCAAGAAAAGAGTATCTGAAAAGCTTTTGAGCCTTCGCCAAACACCGTTAGAAGCTCTTGCTGAAGAATAGGTGGTTCTAAGTCGGTTCTCGATACCCAACATATGATAGTGAAGGCTATAAGGAATGGTATCCATGTGATTTTGTCTTGAGCCCCAGAAAACTAGATGGCATAGTATTCGATTTGGATGCAACTCTTGTAAATCTGGGGGGCTTTGTTGACTGGAAGAAGGCTCATGAGGAGATAGTTGAGAATTATCTTGCCTATGACTGCGATAATGCTTTGATTGAAGAATGCAGTCCTTATGGGCTCTTCAACATGATGGAGCAAATGTATGTACATCTTCAAAAAGATCGAGGTAAAGAGGAAGCCTATACTATTCAGAACAACGCATACTCTATCTTGAGCAAGTATGAGCACATGGGAGCGGACTCATGCAGCTTGATGGATGGCTGTGTAGATTTACTGGGTTGGCTCAAGGAGAAAGGGATACCTCTCGGAATATGCACCTCAAACTCATCTAGCTCAGCGGAATCTGCTTTAAAACTGCAGGGAATCAGGGACTATTTTCAGGTGGTCGTGGGGAGGAGCGTTGATACCCCCATGAAACCCGATCCAGCTCAACTAAAACGATGCTTCAACCTGCTTAATGTTGACCCCAAGAATGGTTTGATGGTGGGTGATAGCCACAAAGATATAATCGCGGGGAAAAAACTGGGAGCATACACTGTTGGTATACCTGTTTATTTTACGCGTATCGATCTCATGAAGCAGGCTGGGGTTGACTTGATTATAGATAACCTAGCGGAACTCAAACAAGTCATCGAGTCCTTCTAGATGACTATCCCCTCGACGTAAAACGCCCAATAATACAGCACCAGAATAACTACAACCGAGATCACTAGCCCCCTCAACGCCTTATCATAATCGATGCCAAAAGCTGCGAGACCCCCTACAAGAAACCCATACAGATGCATATCATGAGCCACCCAAACATCATTACTAAACAAGATTGAGGTAACCTCAACCACAAGCATAGTGATGCCAAGCACAACCCCCGGTACGGGAATAATCATAGCCGATGTAAACCTGAAAGGCATCAACAACAAGAGAAGGGCAATGGCACCAAAGATCGCACCTGAGGCACCCACGACAGGGACATCCGAGGTCTGATTGAAGACTACATGAAAGAGACCAGAAAAGACGCCTGCCATAAGATAGGATATGCCGAAATTTCTGCTACCTATCTCTGATTCTACTGCTCGTCCTACTGTGAGTAGTACAAACATGTTGGATAACAGGTGTTGAAGATTCAAGTGAAGAAACTGATATGTGAAGAGCGTAACATAGTTTCTCTCAATAAAGAATTTAGCTGGCTCAATGGCGAACTCCGCGTAAATATTCATCAAAACCGGTAACGGCAGTAACAAGCCAATAAGAAACACCAAAGAACATGAGATCAGTACAAAATATGTGAAAACAGGGCTATATTCACCGGACATATTAAACATAGTAACGCAAAATACAGGTAAAAACCCATGCCCAAGGGTAACTCTTTTTTCTTAGCCTTTGTCTAAATACTGGAAGGTCGAGCAGAATGTTTGAGAATCTTAGACCCATCAACAACAAAAAAGTAATCGGAAGAGGAACATGGTATGACAAGGCAGCAGACGAACTCATCAAGCGGGAAAAGAAACTCAAGCGCAGCCTAGACCTGATACGCACAGAGAGCGGACTAGGAGCAAGCGGATACCCTCACATAGGGAGCCTCGCAGATGGTCTCAGAAACTACGGCATAGCCATGGCTGTAGAGCTGCAGGGATACAACAGCGAGTACATCGCATTCGCTGATGATAAAGACGGTTTGAGGAAGGTACCCGAGGGGATGCCCGATGAACTTGAGCAATACCTTGGCTTTAGTGTAGCCCAGATACCAGACTTATTCGGTGACTGCCACTTCAGCTTCGGCGAGCACATGAGCAGCCTCCTCAAGGAAGCCTACGACCTCAATAAGATACGATACACGCCTATGTCAGCTTACAAGACCTACCAAGAAGGTTTACTCAATGAAGAGATAATCACCATACTGGACAACGCAGAGAAAGTAGGCAAGATCATCGAGTCAGTCACAGGGCAGGAGAAATACACTGAAGCGCTGCCATATTTCGTCGTCTGTGAGGAATGCGGAAGAATCTATACGACCAACGCTCACGACTATAATCCAAAGACCCACACCATCCAGTATGATTGTACCGGGATGGAGGTGAAGGGACACTGGATGGAGGGCTGCGGTCACAAGGGCGAGGTAGACGTACTCAGCGGAAACGGTAAGCTCAGCTGGAAGGTTGAGTTCGGGGCGAGATGGCACGCATTAGACATCAGATTTGAAGCCTATGGCAAGGATATCGCCGACAGTGTCTACGTCAACGACGCTATATGCAGGGAGATATTCAACTGGGAGCCACCCATGCACGTCCAGTATGAGATGTTCGTAGACCGTGGGGGAAGAAAGATAAGCAAATCCGCTGGGAACGTGTTTACACCCCAAGTATGGTACAGGTATGGGAGCAAGGAGAGCCTGAACCTGCTAATCTATAAACGGTTCGTGGGAACCAAGAGCGGCTCAGTAGAGGACATACCAGTGCACATGGATGAGCTGGATGAGCTTGAGGACATATACTTCGGCAAGAAGAAGGTCAAAGACGAGCTCGAGTATTACAAGCAAACCGGTTTATACGAATACGCGCACTTGCTGAACCCACCCAGCGAACCCGAGGTACACGTACCCTTCAACCTCATGGTGAATCTAGCTAAGGTAGCACCACCAGGCAACGAAGCAGAGTTCATGAAGGCAAAACTCAGCGACTATGAGTACCTCAAAGAGACATCAAAGGGATTGGATGAGAGGATCCAAAGGGCGCTGAACTGGGTGAACGACATCATAGAAGAGGAGCACGAACCCATCGAGATAACCGATACACAGAAACAGGCGATCCAGAGCATCATAGAAGA
>CAZVMT010000284.1:0-3384 GCA_964628765.1 uncultured Candidatus Bathyarchaeia archaeon
GTCTCCCAAGCTCGCATGGGTCATGGTAGATGATCTTCTCGCTACCTTTCTCAATAATGAGCTTGCCTGTCGTGAGTTGCTCGTGCAGGTACTGGACTGCGTGGATCACCTCAAAATCTGGTTCACGTCCAATCAGAGCCGGGTACTCAAACTTGAGCATCCTGTAGCATCCAGCGCATCCCGTGATTACTCGCTTTACCTTCTTGGACTCCAATAGTTCCACGTTGTGTTCTGCGTATTTCTTTGCCTCTTCCTCTTTCCCAGCCATCACGCTGGGGGCTCCGCAGCACCATTCATCCTCTCCGAGAAGCGTCCAGTTCTCCCCTTGGTTCTCAAGCAGTGAACATATTGAGAAGGCTACCTCATGGTTTGCACCCTTGTATGCCGTGGTGCATCCCACGAAGTACGCTACTTCTGCTTCATCAAGCTCGGGTGCGTCATCGAGGTCTGTGAAGAAGCTCCAGTCAAGCCTAGTATCTGGCTCCAACCCATAGGGGTTCATGTTCTCATCGAGGAGGTCCGCCAGCCTAGCAACGTTCTCTGGTGTCGCATCCATAGAGTCCAGTATCTCCCTCGCCCTGACCCAGAGTTCATGGGTCTGGAAACCAAAGGGACAGGACTCCATACATCTACCGCATAGGCTGCAGTGGTATGTGCTCTCGGCGAGTTCTTCTATCTCTTTTTGTGTGATCTCCTTTTCGCCGAATAGTTTCGTCCAGAACCCGTATTTTTTATCGTATAGCTTGACTAGCTTGGATGTTCTTACCCCGGGTGCGTGGAGTACGTTCTTGGATTCATTGTAAGCTGGGCATTTCTCTGTGCAGAAGGCGCAGTGGCTGCATGTGTCCAGCTCCATTAATTGGCGTCGAGTAAATTTCCCGAGGGATTTTTTCGCGTTTTCCTGTATGTCAGATGCCAAGTTCTTTCCTCCTTGAGCCATAGATCGCAGGGGTAACTACCCCTGTGAGTATGTGTATGAATTTACTGAAGGGCGTGTAGATCACAAATAGCTGCGTCATTAATACATGCCAGTGGAACCAGTGATAACTGGGCACCACCTCAAGGTGCAACACGATGAGACGCGGGATAAACACGATGTTGTATATCTCGGTTGGCACCCCTTCAGGTGGAAAGAGTCTCATTCCTTGTCCAACGATGGCTGCCAATAGCAACAGGACTAGTGCTATGTAATCATTTGTAAGTGAATCTAGTTGTTGACCCTCCAACCTGAATCTGCGAACCAATAGCAGAAAAGTCGTGGCTATCAATAGCCAACCCATGTAGACAGGTAGTGTGTGGATCATAAACTCTGCCATCCAGTGACCCAATGGGTCAAAAATAGATGCCGACCACAGATGGAAACCACGCATATGCCCAAACAATATGCCACCGATACTTCCATGGAACGCGAAGACGAGTAGCCATGTAGCTTTATCACGCTTGTAGGTTTTTCTGAATAACATCACATCTAGTACAATATATTTGATTGATTCAATAATGTCCATCTCTGGGTTATGCTGGTCTGGTGGTGCGTTTCGCCATCTCTGTAATCTGAGAAGCATCCCCACTGTGAATATGAAGATGGTTATATAGGGGAGTTTTTCAACAAAGAAGGCGTATAGTAAGGCGACTATACTATTCATGTTAATCCTCAGTCATATTGCGAGGAAGTTTTTATAGTTATGCAAGATCAACAGCTGATTACTGTATTTGTAGGTTCCTCTAAATCATGGGGGATGTTTGCTCGTATCACAAAGATCGCCTAGTAAATTTACTAATATTATGATGTATTGTTTGTTTTTTCATTTTTTTGTCATATGTTTTTCTAGTTATTATAATAAATTTTTTTCAATCCAAACTTGAACAGTTACCATGCTGTATAGTCTTTATAGAATTTATTTTACAGTATGTATTTTTCGGTAATTATTTATGTAACATCTATACCTTCTTTTCTTCAGTGATATCACAAATGAAACAAAGTCATCGATATCTACTATTATTATGCGCGTTAATAGCCACGATGATGGCAGTAAGCTTCGTATCAGCCCAAGACTACATGGGCGCGGAGTCTTGTGCAGGATGCCACCCCGAACAATACGAGGGATGGAGTCAGTCAAGGCACGCTCAGGCAGCTGGGATGACTGATGAAGGTACATTCTGGGTCAGCGACCCTGATGACCCATCTAGAAATCTTGGTGATCTCGATGCATGGAAAGATAGTTGTGCTAACTGTCACGTTCTTAACTGGGACCCAGAGACTAAGACCTTTGAGTTCTCTGAGACCGACCCCGAGAAGGGTCTCGGGATCCAGTGTGAGGAATGCCACGGACCAGGCATGACAATGGAAATCAACCGTAGTCCTGAACTATGTGAGGAGTGTCACACAGACAGCCACTCACAGGTCGCAGACTATTATGTAAATGATGGTCACAGTGCAAGTTATACGACACTACAGCCCTCAGACCATGCAGGAGATAGCTGTCTCCACTGCATGACAACTCAGGGATTTCTGGGTGATGAGGTAGCATACGGAGATGAAGGATTAACATCCATCTCTTGTGTCGTTTGTCATGATCTTCACGCTGGTGAACACTCGACTATATTGAGGTATGAAGAAGAAGGCGAGCTTTGTGCAGAGTGCCACAATGGATCACATCATCCTCAATCAGAGGATGCGATGTATCCATCTGGACCACACGCAAAGGCGGATGTTGAGTGTACTGACTGTCACGGCGCAGGAACACATTACGCACACGGTCATGAGTCAGCGTGGTTCAACCATACCTTTGCGATCTATGGAATCTATTACCCTTATAACCAGACAGAGCCACTAGCTTGTGCAAACTGCCACGAGCTAGAGTGGGCAGTCGAACAGCTTGAGGTCGTATAGTCAACCACAGAGACAATGGTCGAGAGCGCAGAAGAGATCTTTGAGATGGCATACACGGTAATCGAAGACGCTGGATTGAGTGAGGCGAAGACAACTAAATTAACAGAGGCAGTCGACGCAGCAGCAGCGACAGTTCATTACTGGGTAGCCGACTCGAGTGGAGGCTTACATAACCCCGAAGGAGGCTATGCAGCGATTTCAGCGGCGGCGCATGCTGCCAATGAAGCAGCGCTTGAGGCTCTCGAAGAGTCCAACACAGAGCTTGAGGACGAGGTATCAACACTAGCATCAGAGAAAGCGACGCTTGAGACAGAGGTATCAACTCTAGAGACGAGAGTTACAGATCTTGAGGCAGAAGTTGAGGAACTAGCGAACCAAGGAATTCCAGGATTCCCAGTGTCATCAATAACTCTTGGAATCCTAATGAGTGCAGCCGTGGTATTCTATATCACAAAGTCAAAGCAAATTTCCTAAATCTCTAATCCTTTTTTTCT
>CAZVMT010000285.1:0-3335 GCA_964628765.1 uncultured Candidatus Bathyarchaeia archaeon
CGGCTTCTTCTTGGGTGAGGAAGTCGATGCCCTGGTTTGTCTTGAAGTGATACTTTACCCAGTAGCGCTCACCTTTGGCATTGACCCACATATATGTGTGGCTTGAGTAGCCGTTCATGTGTCGATAGCTTTTGGGGATTCCACGATCGCTCATCAAGATAGTGACCTGATGGGCTGACTCAGGCGAAAGCGTCCAAAAGTCCCACTGCATGTCATTATCACGCAGACCGTTGTCTGCCCGGCGTTTCTGGGAGTGGATGAAGTGCTGGAACTTCATAGGATCACGTACGAAAAAAACTGGGGTGTTGTTTCCAACCATATCATAATTGCCCTCTGTAGTGTAAAACTTCAGCGCGAAGCCGCGTACATCCCGCCATGTATCGGGACTACCACTCTCACCAGCCACAGTGGAGAATCGAGCCAACACCTCGGTCTTCGTGCCCGGTTGGAACACGGCTGCCTTTGTATAAGCGCTAACATCCTTGGTCACCTCAAAATATCCGAAGGCTCCGGAACCCTTTGCGTGGGGCTGACGGTCTGGAATCATCTCCCGGTTAAAGTTTGCCATCTGCTCCATCAGGTAGTGGTCCTGCAGCAAAATTGGGCCATCAGACCCCACGGTAAGAGAAAACTCCTCGCTGGCTACCGGGATTCCAGCATCTGTCGTTGTAAGCTTACGTTCGTCTTTTTTCAAAATAATACCTCCTTTAGAATTTTTCTTTCCATAAGAAATACTCCTAAAGTCAAGTAAAACATAAACTGGATTTAATATAAGCATTATTCTTACTTGAGAATGGATGTATAGCTATGGAGTCTGAGGAGAAAATAATAGAGGAATTCAGAAGGAATGGTTTTCGCGCGAGACCGCAGAGAATAGCTACAGCTCTCAGGCTGTGTTAAGCAGTAAAGATAATCCCTTAACCCCTCTAGATAGCCTTTGTATCCTTCTCCCTCCTTACAGATTCAAACACAAGTAAAGATAGAAACTTTTGCAAAGAATGCTTTTCATAAAAAAGGGAAAGGTTAGCCGAGCAGCTCCTCCAGTCTATCCACTAACCCGGATAGGTACTGGAATGCGCTCTCCACTGGTTCGGGTTTGGTCAAGTCTACTCCCGTCATCTTCAGGTTCTCGGTTGGGAACCTTGAGCCACCAGCCTTCAAGAACCCATGGTATCGCTCCACAGCCTGCTGGTCTCCAGATATTATTGGTTTGGCTAATGCGTGGGCTCCGCTGATTCCCGTGGTGTACTGGTAGACGTAGAAGTTCCTGTACATGTGCCCAAACTGGCTCCATGTAATGCCGATCCTGTCGTGGTCGAACTCCACCTCGTCCCCGTAGCCTTCCTTGAATAGCTCCGCTGTCAACGCGATCAAGGCATCAGCGCTCAATGGCTTGCCCTGCTCAACCCGTGTGTGTGCCTCTAATTCGAAACGCGCCAGTGTGGGCATTATGAAGAAGTACCTGTGGAAGTTGGACATGGCTTCCTCGATTAATCCTATCTGGAAGTCTCTGTCTGTCTGGGTCTTGAAGAGGTAGTCGCGTACCATGGCTTGGTTGAAGTTGGACGCTGTCTCTGCCTCGAATAAGCTATATCTTCCATAGATGTAGGGCTGGGTTCTCCACGAGTAATAGGAGTGTATCGCGTGCCCCAGCTCATGAGCCAGCGTGCTGAGGCTGAAGAGGTCGTCTGCCCATGACATCATGATGAAGGGGTAGGTGCCAGCTGTGGCGTTGGTGAATGCTCCTTGGCGCTTGCCCTTGTTCCTGACGCGGTCAACCCACCTCTCCTCTAGGCATCCCTTCTGGATTACCTTGACTATCTCTTCCCCGAGGGGGGCTAGTCCCTCGCTTATCCAGTTCACCGCCTGCTTGAAGGGTACATATGGTTTGTCCATGGTTAGCGGTGCCTTGATGTCGTAGACGTGGAACTTGTCTACACCCATGATCTCTTTGCGTAGTCTCCAGTAGCGGTGCCATGTGGGTAGGTTCCGCTGGAACACCTTCAACAAATTATGGTATACCTCAACGGGGATCTCGTTGGGTCCAAGTGACGCGTGTAGGCATGTCTCGTAGTTGTGGGTCCTGGCGTTGAACACATCCTGCTTCACCTGCGAGATATAGGTGGCTGCGAGGGTGTTCTTGTAGGCTAGGTAGCCATCATTGTAGTTCTCCCATGCTGTGCGCCTTGCTTCCCGATCCGTATCGGTGGTTAGTCCGCCTATGCTTGCCTGTCCAACCTCTATGCTCTCGCTCTTTGATGAGACAGCTGGTTTGAACTTCAAGTCGGCGTTGTTTAGCGCGGAGTAGATGGTGGCTGGTCCGCTGAAGGGGTCAGCCGTCATGGCTAATGCTTCCTCTACCTCACCGCTGCGTACGTGGGCTTGTTTTCTTCGCAGCTTGTCCAAGGCGTGGCTGAAGTAGGCTAGGTCAGCTGATGACTTCACCCAGCCATCAACCACATCCAACCCGATCTCCATTAGCTCTGGCTCAAAGAACGCTATGGCTGCTCCCAGGTCCGACATGAGGCTCCCTGCCTGCCCGAGGCGTGCCCCGCTGCTCTGATTGGTGGTGTCAACCGAGTAGTAGTTGCTGGCGTAGTTTCTTATCTGGCCTGCTAGGGTTCCTGCCTCGTTGAAATGGTTGAGGTACTCCACGATCTTTTCTGGTCCTTCTTTGAGCTTGTCCTGGTATGTGGCTAGCTCTTTGATTTTTTGTGTTAGTTCTTTTCCTGCCCGTTCCCAGTCCTCTGGGGTATTGAAAACGCTTTCGAGGTCCCATGTCTCATCGACCGGTACCTCGCTGCGTAATGGCAGTTGTCTTTCTCCACTCAATATTATCTCCGTGTGTTTAGTGTCAAAACGGGTTAAGTAGTTTTTGCGTATACAGTAAAGACGTGTAAAAACCGTGTTGCTCTTGTATAGCCGCTAAGGGGGGGAGGAGGGTATGCGTTTCCCAGCCTGAAACAGTCTCTTTTACATGAAACCAGCCCCAGAACAGCCCAGATTCGATCCTGATCTATGCAAAAAACCGGGTCAATCACGTTTTCTGGTATACAAAATCGTATACGCAACCCCAGAAAAAAAGCACCGAACCCCCACCAGCCGACCCAAAAAGGTGCGGGGGGAGGGATTCGAACCCTCGAAAGATTATGCTAGAGGAAGTCTTTTCGTCCACCGTCTACGAGAAGGGTCTTTCCAGTGATGTAATGGGATTTATCATTCGCGAAGAACAACACTGCATTAGCGATATCCTCAGGCTTACCAGTAACCCCGAGAATAGCCCGCTCCCTTCTGCCTTCAAGAACCCGTTCATACTCGGCATCACTCCTGCTACC
>CAZVMT010000286.1:0-3332 GCA_964628765.1 uncultured Candidatus Bathyarchaeia archaeon
ATACGGTGCTTGGGCTGCCCAGTTCTGGATGGCCCGTGGAACTCATCGGGGAAGCGCACAAACTCCGTTGTCCTACCAAGAGTCTTGAGCCCAATATAGAGCTGCTCTCCCTGCTCGATGGGGCACCTGAAATCGTTCTCGCTGTGTATTATCAGTAGGGGCGTCTTGATGTTCTCGATGTACTTGATGGGGCTCTTGTCCATGATTTTCTCAGGGTCCTCCCACGCTGCCTTTCCCCAGCCGATGTCGTGCTCGTTGTACGCGATGTCACTCGTCCCATGCATACTGTACCAGTTGCTGATGCTCCTCATGGTTACCGCTGCTTTGAACCTGTCAGTGTGCCCCACAGCCCAGTTGGTCATCCACCCCCCGTAGCTGCCACCGAGGATGGCCAGCCTCTCAGGGTCCACGTAGCTGTACGTGTCGATGACATAATCCAGTGCCTCCATGCAGTCGCTGAAGTCCTTGTCACCCCAATAACCTGAGATGGTTCTGCTATACTCCTCCCCCCTACCGGTGCTTCCCCGAGGGTTAATGTAGACCACCACGTATCCGTGCTCCGCCAGAACATGGAACTCATACTCCGCTGCGCCCAAGTTGAAGCTGTACTGTCCCCGTGGACCGCCATGGACCTCCAGGGCTGTCGGGTACTTGGCTCCCTCCTCGTAGTCGTGAGGCTTCACTATCCATCCCTGCACCTTGACGCCGTCACTAGCCGTGAACCAGAACTCCTCGGGCTCGGATACCTTGAGCTTCTTCATGAGCTGCTTGTTCATATCGGTGAGCTTACTCATCTCCTCGCCTTCTAGCAGGTATGCCTCACTAGGAGTCGTATTGTTGGACATGTTGAAAGCGATCTTGGCGCCAGTCTCGTCGAGGCTGAAGCCTCCAATGCTGTGTTTTCCCTCTGTGACGGTTTCAACCATTCCGTTTAGGTCTACCCTGTAGATGTTTGTGCTTCCCTCGTTAGGCGCGTTGAAGTAGATGTACTTGGAATCGGGTGACCACGTGGGTCCACCACCATACCCGATGGTCCTATCAAAGTCCCCTGTAAGACATCTGGCAGTCTTATCCTCCAGGCTGTAGACAAATATCTCGGTGTTCCTGTGCCAAACCAGATTCGGGTCCTCGATTACTCTTCCATCGAAGGCGATGTACTTCCCATCAGGCGACCAGCTGATGGAGTTTATTCCCCCCTCGCCCTTCCAGAGCATCTCAGGATCTCCTCCCTTGGCGGGGACCACGTAGATGTTCCGATACCTGCTGAGGTCGGCGTCCTCCTCTATGTTTGCCACGAAGGCAATGCGCTTGCTGTCTGGACTCCAGCTGGCTGAGCCCACATCGTAGTCGCCGTCTGTGAGCTTCCGCGTCCTTCCTCCCCTAGAGGGCACTGTGAAGAGATGCTTCCTCTTACCGTCAAACCAGCCCTGACCGTCGAAGCGGTAGACTGTCCGCCTGATGATCTTGACGTCGCTGTCCTCCTTTTTCTCTCCCTTGAATATCTTGGAGGAGAAGAGGATGGTCCTCCCGTTGGGCGACCACTGGGGTGCTGTTGCCCCCTCCTCGTGGGATGTGAGCCTCATAGCCTCACCGCCATCCACGTTTATGACATAGATCTGGGGCTTGGGCTTTTCATCGGGTTTGTCTCCTTTTCCATTTCGGGGTGAGACGAAGGCTAGTCGGTCTCCCTTTGGGCTCCACTTGGGGCTGGACTCGGATGAGGCGCCGTATGTGAATTGCCATGGCTTTTTGTTGCCGTTGATCATCCACAGGTGTGTCTGGTACTTGTTCTCCTCTTCGTTTACCTCCGAGTAGGTGTAGGCGATCTGCTTACCCTTGGGCGAGATCTGTACATCAGAGACTGGCGACGAGGCGAATATAGGCATGAACTTGTAATCTTCAAGCTTCTTCAAAGCGTATCAAAGAAAAATGTTCAAAGGAAATATAACACCTACTAGGGCAGTACTGAGTGACATGGAACCATGCGCTGACTTTTCTTTTTCAAGAGGACTCGTTGACGAGGTTGAGACAACCAAGACCTTAAGGATGACAGACTGGAGTGATATTCCCTCTTCCTGTTGTATTCACCAGATTAGTTATCTTTCATTTTTCTGAAGACTAAGAGGATGATGATAGAGATCAGAGGGAAAACACTGCAAACGAGGAACGCTGAGCGGACCCCGAGGGAATCAATCAGGTATCCTATTAGGGGAGCGGAGAAGACTTGCCCAATGGCTATTCCAGTATAGGAGAAGCCGATGCCCTGCGGGTGCTCTTTTGCGGTTATGCTGGATAACGCGTGTTGAGCCGGTACTGGGAGGTACCGGGCTACACCATACAGGATGAGAATCACCAATAACACCGCAGGTACGAACCTTCCCAGCGCCAAGAGAACCATGGTAACAACCAAGGCGAGGTCAGCTCCTATCATAATCAGGGTCTTATCGTATTTATCCGATAATGCGCCCCCTAGAAGGGAGACTATGCTGCCTATAGCGATCATGATACCAGTTAAGACTCCAGCCCAAACCACGTTCTCACCGTAGGCATCGGAGAGAAACAGTGGGATGAAGTTTTGGATATTCCCAAGGGAAAGGATGGAGATGCTGAAAACGAGAATAAGCAACGGTAGGGTGAAACGGAACTCGGTGCTTTCTGATGGAACTGGATCAGAAGCAGGATTGGAGTGCTGTATGTTGTGTGGCTCCTCTTTCACGAAGGCCCAGAACAGGAATATGACGACGAGCCCAACAACGGGTATAACTTGGAGAGCGCGGCGCCACCCCAGCGTCGATGCGAGAGCCGCGATAGCCACGGTTCCAATGGCTGAACCGATAAAACCACCTACCTGATGATACGCGATAAACTTAGCCTTGTTAGATGCCGATGCTCTTTGAGTTACCATGGCGTAAGTGGCGGGGTGAAAGACAACTTGGCTGAGGGCGAAGACGGCAGCTGTGATTAAGAGAAACACGAAGGCCGGGGCAAGGCTGTACATGAAGACAGCTATACTGCAGAGAAGCATACTGAGCACAGCGAGGCGTTTAGTGCCGAAGCGCTCGACAAGATAACCCGCAGGTCCCTGAAGGATGCTGATTACACCGGATACAGCTCCTAGGAGACCGATCTGGAAGGTGGAGACGTTAAACTCTGCCTTTAGGAGTAGATAGAGAGGGGGTAACGCGTATAGATAGACGTGCTGTACACTGTGGAGTAATGCTAGCAAGCCGATGTCAGTAGTTTTTCGGTTCATGTCATCACACTATGTATGTTTGAGAGGCTTCCAGAAAGTAGGAGAGTTCTTGTTTAAGAGACTTGCTGCGTGTTTTTTT
>CAZVMT010000287.1:0-3318 GCA_964628765.1 uncultured Candidatus Bathyarchaeia archaeon
TGCCGTGGTTTCCGCCGAAGCATACGCTGCAACTTGGGTTACAGACCACTGCGCCTGCATCCATCAACGTAGTGATGATTCCAGCCGCGTTGGCTGCCTTGTAAACCTCTGGACTCGCAGGAGTAGCGATAACCCTAACCTCTTTGTTGATCTTCTCGCCTTTGAGTATCTCAGCCGCTGCCTGCAGGTCTTCTAGCCTTCCATTGGTGCATGAGCCGATGAAAACCTGATTGATCTTGGTTCCCGCTACCTCGCCCACTGGTTTCACGTTATCCACAGCGTGTGGGCAGGCTACCTGTGGCTCCAGCTTGGCTCCATCGATCTCCACTGTCTGCTTGTAGACCGCGTTTTTATCCGAGTAGACTGATCTGTAATCATGCTTGACCCTTCCCTCAAGGAACTTGAAGGTCTTATCATCAGGCTCACATATCCCAGCCTTCCCACCCAGCTCGATAGCCATATTACAGATGGTCATCCTTGCACCGATACTCATCTCGCTAATGGTGGAACCCCTGAACTCCAGCGCACAATAAGTGGCGCCATCGGCTCCCAGCTCCTTTGCAGCCTTCAAGATAACATCCTTGCTCATAACCCGTCTCTGCAGCGAGCCATCTGCCTGAACCTTGATGGTCTCAGGTACCTTGAACCAGAGCTTCCCTGTGCCTATTGCTGCCCCCATATCCGTGCTGCCTATTCCGGTGGCGAATGCTCCGAAGGCTCCGTGGGTGCACGTGTGGCTGTCTGCGCCAACCAATAACATCCCCGGGTAGACGTGTCCATGCTCTGGGATGATCTGGTGGCAGACACCGCTGTTGATATCATAGAAATATTTGAGGCTCTGCTCCTTCGCGATCCGCCTGCATTCCTTGTGCAGTGTAGCGTTTGTTATGTTGGTGGCTGGTGCGATGTGGTCACAGAGTATCGTAACCTTTTCCGGGTCAAAGACCTGTTTAATATCCATATCATACATGGCGTAAAACGCCAATGCAGCCGTGAGAGCCGGCATGAAGGCGAAGTCAACCTCAGCCTTCACTATCTCACCCGGCATAGCCTTATCTAGGCCAGCGTGGCTGGCGAGAATCTTCTGCGCGATAGTACTCATTATCCTTCCTTCTTATCCAGTAGCCTGTTCATGCCCTTGAGGATAGCCTCAACGCTGGCCATGACAGTGTCACCATGAACGGCGCTCGCAGTTATAGTTTTACCGTTTTGCCTGACCCCTACTGTTACATCTGCTACCGCGTCTGTCCCGCCTGTTATAGCTTTCATGGTGAATTTCTCCAATGAGATATCCGCGAATCCACTGACGACGTTTCTTATTGCGTTTATAGCTGAGTCGATGGGTCCATTACCGACGCCGCTCCCAGTCATGGGTTTATCATCAACAATCAATGTGACACTAGCTGTGGGTGTGATGGTGTTCCCTGTGACGACCAGCAGCTGCTGTAGCTTGACCCGGTCCTCGACCCGTAGATTCATTACGTCCTTGGCGATGGCGTATAGATCGTTGTCCGTCAATACCTTACCCGTGTCACCTATGGATTTCACCCTGCGTGCGATAGTCTTCAACTGGTCCTCAGAGGGCTCGAAGCCCATGTCCTGCACCATCTTGAAAACCCCGTGGCGACCAGCGTGTTTACCAGCAGCGATCCTTGACTTCTTACCTACGAACTCAGCGTTGATTACCTCATAGTTACCCCTGAATCCCAGTAACCCGTGTACATGTATCCCTGCTTCGTGGGCGAAGGCATTGTCTCCTACTATGGGGCTGTTTGGTGGATGATATACTCCGCTGAGGTGTTCGACTAGACTGCATGTCTCGGCGATCTTCTTGTAGTTGATACCTGTCTCCACACCATATTGAGCGATCAACGCTACGGCTACCTGTTCTAGGCTCGTGTTACCCGCTCGTTCACCCAATCCATTGACACAGACATGGATCTGCTCTGCCCCAGCCTCAACTGCTGCAAGGCTTGAGGCTACCGCCTGACCCATATCGTTGTGTGCGTGGGCGCTCAATGGAGTATCGACTGTGTTTTTCAGCTCCTTGAAGAACTCATATGTGGCTCTGGGCGTCATGACACCGACAGTGTCCGGGATGTTCAGCATCTCGGCTCCTGCATCAGTAGCGGCGATGCATATCTCTTTCAAGTAGTTCATCTCGGTACGTGTGGCGTCCTGTGGACTGTACTCTACTCGTACTCCATGGTCTTTGGCGTACTGGATTCCCTCGATGGTCTGCTGCATGACGGCTTCCCGGGTGGTGTTCATCATGTGCTTGATGTGGAGGTCGCTTGTGCTGATGAATAAGTGAATATAAGGTACATCGCAGTCAAGAGCACGGTCAATATCCCCCTGCAATGGACGAGCAAGAGCGCAGACCGTGGAGTCCAACCCAAGGGCTGCTATCCGTTTGACCGCCTCAGTCTCACCTGGACTGGTTATAGGGAACCCAGCCTCTATCTTGGGTACTCCCAGCTCATCAAGCTGGCGGGCGATCATTACCTTCTCGTCAATGGTATAGGTGACGCCGGGCATCTGCTCGCCGTCACGTAGGGTTGTGTCGAATATCCAGACCTTTTTGGGTAGGTTTAGCTCGATATTCGGCTTATATGTGCTCATGTAGAATTCATTATCACTCATGCCTAGTGCACCGGTTTTATGACTCAATCCAATGATGAGTTATAAGCAATTTGAGTAACCACAATTACACATACTGCTTGTTGTTAACATAAAAAAGCAAAAAAGGATGGTTATAGGTTCATGTTCAGGACATCGCGTTGAACAAGCAAGTAGATCAAGATAGCGCTGATTACGAGTTCAGGTAGCATATAACCACCATTATACAGGGCGCTGTAGATTACTGGGCTCATCCCCTCGGGAGCATACATCCCGAAAAATACTACCCCACTGATAAAGTGGCTTACAAACCTACCTGCCATCGAGATAACTACACCTATGATAGGCTGTTTCTTGAATAATCCAGCTAATCCAAGCACACCGAATGCAAGTGGATAATCCAAAAACATCCCAACTGGGCTGTAGAACCAGCCATCAAGGAACATCTGGACGAATCCATAGATAACACCAGTAACAACGCCCACTTTTACGTCTCGCCTAAACGAGATCAATAAAATGGGCACCATGCTACCCAGTGTTACAGAACCACCATAAGGCATGCTGAATATCTTGATGTAACTTAGAACGGTTGCGAGAGCTATGGCGATAGCAATCTCCGCTAAAACTCTTGTATCGAAGTTTCTATTACTCATTTCTTTTTTCCTCCGCCAGTATTACCTGGATCAGGTTCAAAGGGTC
>CAZVMT010000288.1:0-3280 GCA_964628765.1 uncultured Candidatus Bathyarchaeia archaeon
AATAATAAGTATTGTTTTTTCCATTTTATTCTATGACGAAGAGTATTTTTTTAATGCAACACAACGGCTGGCAATATGCGGAGGCCGGGATTTCAAAGCTCCAACTTAGCAAACCGTTACAATTTTGAGTAAATGTACAAAACTTAAATTTACCCACACACCCCGGATTACGTATATTGTGTGTTGAACTAAACCTCCTTCGTCGGTAGGTTTTAATCTTTGGCCTCTTTTTATTATTTTCCACCCGTCAAACATTAAAACATAAAAATATGAAAAAAAACAATTAACAACACCATGCAGTTTAGAAGAATTATTAAGGACTGTCCATATGCGCATGGAAGTTGAACATTTCTCACAAAGTTCAGTTAACTGTTACCTTAATGCAATAAAAAGGTTATGTCTGCATCATCAAAAATTACCTGACCAAATATGCGAAAATGACTTATATCAATTTCTGGCCAGCCTTAAGAATGAATATAAACTAAGCCGGGAAACAATCCGTAATTATTTACAAGGTATCCGTTTTGTTTATAAAAGTATTTACAAAAGGTTTGATATTATACAGGATGTTCCATATCCAAAAAAGACAAAGAAACTTCCTGTCATACTTAATAGCAAAGAGTTGGTAAAACTTTTTGATTCGGCAACAAGCCTCAAGCACCGCATGATGTTAAAAATTGCTTATAGCGGAGGGTTAAGGCGCAATGAGATAGCAAATTTAAAATTGACAGGGCTGGACACAAAAAATTATTTGATACGTATCGAAAACAGCAAGGGCAATAAAGACCGTTACACTTTATTGTCCAAAAAACTTGTCCCCGAACTGCGGGAATATGTTATTAAATACAAACCAAAAACCTACCTGTTCAACGGCCGGATAAAAGGCTTTCCATATAGTGAAGAAGGCCTTCGCTGGACTTTTGTCCAGGCTTTATTGAAATCAGGCATAACCAAAAAAGTAAGCCTTCATTCCCTGCGCCATGCATTTGCCTCGCACCTTTTGGCCCTTGGCACAAACCTTATGACAATAAAAGATTTGATGGGCCATGACGATATCCGTACCACGATGGTCTATCTTCAGGTCAACCACCAGTTAAACGATAAGCCATTAGTATGCCCACTAGACTTGTTGTAACACATGGAATATACTAAACCTGTCCATGAGGTTGCGGATGTGATAAAAACCCATCGGTATGAATTGGAAAAAGAGGGAAAACTGAACCATCATAAAAAAAGGGTATTTACCAACCTTTCACAATGCCGCACTGAAAAGCTTGGTTACCATATTGACCAATGCGACCATGATCAATGCGGGTATGTACATATATCCTATAATAGTTGCCGTGACCGGCATTGCCCTAAATGTAACGGGCTGAAACGTGAAAAATGGGTAAGGCAAAGGGAAGAAGATTTGCTGCCGGTAAAATATTACCATGTGGTATTTACTTTACCCATACAACTCAACCAGCTTTGCCTTACCCAAGTGGTAATTATGTATAATTTGTTGTTTCAAAGTGCCTGGCAAACCATTAATAAATTTGCCCTTGACCATAAGCATTTAGGTGCCCAAACCGGTATGGTATGCATTTTACACACTTGGGGGCAAACCTTGTCACTGCACCCACATATTCATTGTATTGTCCCTGGTGGTGGCATGGACAAGCAAGGAAAATGGCGAAACACCAAAAGCCAGGGAAAATATTTGTTTCCTGTTAAAGCATTAAGCAAAGTGTTCCGTGGTATTTTTACAGATGGCCTCATTAAGCTTGATAAAAAGGGTGTAATCAATCTTGAACCAAAATTTATTGTAGATAAAAAATACCTGCACCCATTGTATAAAACCAAATGGGTCGTTTTTGCAAAATTGCCCATGCATAATACCAAACAGGCCATTAATTACCTTGGCAGGTATACCCACCGTATTGCTATCAGCAACCACAGGATCAAATCTATTGATAATGATATGGTCAAATTTTCCTGGTTGGATTACAGGGATTCTAAAACCAAAGAAATGCCACTGCCAGTTATTGAATTTCTAAAAAGGTTTTCTTTACATATTTTACCCCCCGGGTTTGTTAAAATAAGGCATTACGGCATTTTAAGTTCCCGTAAAAAAACCAGGGCAATTAATGGTGCCCGGGGATATTTTAATGTAAAACCACCTGTTTCAATAAAAAAGTTAAACTGGCGGGAACTATTTGTCCTAATATACAAACATGACCCTATGATATGCCCTAAATGCAAAATTGGTACAATGAGGGTCATACAATCATCCCTTCCGCAAATAAGGGGAAGCCCAAATTTAAAACTGCCTGTTAATACTGGTTTTTATACGTCATGATTTCTATACCTCAAACTGGGGCTGGGATTAGTATGCCCGTCTGTTATAAAAATAAGCATTTTAGGACTGTATTTTTGTCAATTATTAAATAATAATTTAAAAATTAAATTTTTATAAAAAATAAACCGTTCTTTTTAATACTATACAATCATCTTTAAGTAAATATCTCTTATTGGAAAGTTGAAAATTAAATTATATACACATAGTAAATCCTAATACGGTTCTGTTCAACAACGAATATAATTAACCGGAAATAATATCCGATTTACTATTATGCAGCAGCAACCGGTTAATCATATTCTAAATGTTGTGGGCAAGTTTAGCCTGTCATTAATCCTGCCGCCCGCATAAACCAAAATTTTTGGTTATTATTGTTTATATGTCCCATATGAACTGTTATAATCTTTTTGGTTTTAGGGCATCTACCCGATAGGCCAATTAATCCCAAGCTGGTTTTTTAATGTGTGACCACTGTTTAACATGTTAAAAAACCCCTTTTCTCAAAATTTTTGCTAATATACTGGAAATTGTCCGAAAAATCCAGTAACTTGTCCGTGCTTCTTCGTTCGAAACGAAGCTTTATAGCTTTCAAAAAGCCTTTTGTAAACAAGCTTCCAACATCTTTTTTAAAGCCCTAAAGTATAACAGCATACTGTTAAAGCACGGACAAATTACCCCTTTTTTAATTTCCATCGCATACCCTTAAATTTTGAAAAACAGCTTACCGCTTATAATGACAGGCTAAATTGCCCTACAACATTCACATAAACACTATTGTGTTTATCATTATTATAGCACAATTGATTTATGCTCTGGAATGCCCGTTGTAACAAAAAAATAATATTTTTTCATATATTTTGTTATCAATTTTTTATTTATAAAAATAATACTTTTTTGATATTCATTTTTGTAATGTCCCTGGTTTTTCGCTCTCGAAAA
>CAZVMT010000289.1:0-3245 GCA_964628765.1 uncultured Candidatus Bathyarchaeia archaeon
TGGCGGGCCCGGCAGGATTCGAACCCGCGGTCTCCGGCTCCGGAGGCCGGTGCATTATCCACTATGCTACGGGCCCACTGACGGTATAGGCATAGTTGTCTGTTTAAATGGGTTTCGCGGCTACTTCTTGGCTACCCCACAGAGCATTGGATAGGATTCGTGAAGCAACTGCTGGGCACTCTCCACTATAGTAGGACCGACGCCCTTGATCCCGGCTAATGGCCCCAGTAGACGCTTGGTCTTACCAGAAGCACTGGTATGAACCTCAGCCTCCGCGAACCTCACCAATACCTCATAAGGGGTCTGGAAGGTGTTGAGCAAGTCTTCAGCCAATGTGGTGCCAATCTGCGGTAAACCACTGAGTAGGAAAACCTGCTGCTGGTGAAGCGGCAGACTACGGTTAATGCTACGCAGCTGTATCGTGCGTTCTTCTTTTGCTTGTTCCCTGTAGCAGAGCCTGTGGAGGAGCACAGCAGTGGACTCCGGGTCATCCGTGGGGATTATATTGACCCCATAATCTAGCGCGATGCTGCTCATGGCCCCATAGATGCTGCTGGGCTTCATCCTGCTTCTTCTGAGTGCCTTTTTCATCTGACCCTCAAGGATGATTACTGGTTTCTCGTAGACCTCGGCCATGTCCCTTGCTTGGCTGAATAGGCGGCCATCTTTCATTGAGCCCAGGAAATCGGCTGCGTCCTTGCGTTCAACCCCGACGCGGTCACTTACCACATAGTCACAGACATCAAGGGGTTTGATGTCCACGTTGAAGCCGTTGAATTTCAGGTAGGTGATGATGCTATGCTGCTTGGAAGCCTCGTTGCTATCGATGCAGATGTTTAGCTGCTGGTCTGTCACTCTGCCTCGAACTCCAACTGTATTTTACGTGGATCGTCTCCACCCTTCAGGCTCTTTATGAAGCCCACGACTATGTTCTGTAGCGCTGTTCGTGTGAATCCGCCGAGGGGGACATCCACATCGTTCACCTTGAGGATGAAGTCATTCCTGTAGCCGACGCATTGGGTTATCTCTGATTCTCCGGCAAGCAACGCTGCCCCCATGGTCTTGCAGTCAGGGTAGCCACAGGTATGGCAGTCGATGCCGGGGAGCATGGGGAAGGCTCTAGCTTCCACTATGTCGGCGATTTTTGAAGCCTCGTCCAGTGTGTAAACGGGTAGTTCTGTCTCCTTGTTGAATTTTGACTCGGGTACCTTGACGACGGCGATCTCCAACCCGTTCCTGAGTTGATCCAGTTCAGAGTCATCCCGTGGAACGATGATACGAGCCTGTGTATCCTTGGATTTGAATCCCTCGACAAGGAGATAATCCAGTGGTCCTAGTTTCTGGGCTGCCTGCTGGAGAGTAAGATGCCCGTCAAGGAATAAGGCTGCGTGGTCTTCTTGGAGTATGGCGGTGGCTCTGCTTCCTGCTTCACGGTGCCGGGCGGTGTCCTTACCCGGAGTATCCAGTGTGATGTCGTCTGCGGTGTGTTTGATGGTACCTACAGTGTAGCCTCTTTTGGTGAGTTCCCGGGTTAATGCCTCGACTACCCGGGTTTTTCCACTGTTCTTGAATCCCGTGACTGCTATTGTGCGAGTTGGCATAGGGTATGCTGGGTTCTGGGGTGCTTTATCTCTTTACCTATGTGTTAAATTGTGTGTGAACGTATTCTTGAGCATGGTGTCTCTGGGCTTCTACGGTGGGGTGGATGAGATCGGCGGAAACAAGATTCTCCTAGACGATAATGGTACCCGGGTCTGGCTGGATTTCGGTCAGAGCTTCAACATGGGCACAGAGTATTATATCAACTGGCTCCAGCCCCGCAGAGGGAATGGTCTCAGGGACTACTTTGAGTTCGGGTTGCTCCCGAGGATAAACGGGTTATATGGCGAGGAGATGCTGGGGGAGACCGATCTCCGCTATGAGGAGCCGGGTTTTCAGGGAGTATTCGTGACCCACGCACATGCGGATCATGTTAATCACTTGAAGTTTACCGACCAGAGCATCCCGGTGTATCTGGGTGAGGGTACCCGGTTCTTCATGGACGCCATGGAGAAGACCAGCAACTGGGCGGACTATGGGCGCCACGATTACCGTGGATTCAGGACCGGTGATATTATCAGGGTAGATGACTTGGAGGTTCACCCGGTCCACGTGGACCACAGCATACCAGCAGCCTATGGCTACGTGATCTATACGAGTGAACAGACCATCGTGTACAGCGGCGACATGAGGCTTCATGGCTCAAGGGGAGACATGACCCGAGAGTTCCTACGCTTGGCAAGGGAAGCAAAGCCTGATGCGATGATCTGTGAGGGCACCCGCATGGTGCGGCTGGGTAACAGGAGGCACCTGAGCGAAGCAGAGGTAGCGAGCGGAGTCCGTGAAGTCTGTAGAGAAGCAGATCAGGGCAGTAAATCCGTTATATTCACTCAGCCCAGCAGGGACATCGACAGGTGGAGAACCTTCTACGAAGCAGCCAAAGACTGCGGCAAGGTACTGGTGATTCACCCCAAGACCGCGTATCTACTGGAGAAGCTTCTAGGCGATGAGCATCTGGATATGCCTGACCCGTTGAAGGATGACTGGATCAGCGTCTATTACCGCAGAAAACGCTCAGGGACCTATGATGAGAAGGATTACTTTGTCTGGGAGCGCAAGTATCTGGACCGACTGGTTACGGCTGAGGAGCTCCGGCGATACCCAGGACGGTACCTGGTGAACCTGGATTTCTACAACTTCGCAGAGCTTATCGATATCAGACCCGAGCAGGGAAGCCACTTCATCTACAGCATGAGCGAGCCCTTCACCGATGAGGAGCTGGAGGAGCGGGTCCTGCATAACTGGCTGGACCACTTCGGGTTAAAGTATCATCAGCTGCATGCCAGCGGTCATATGAGCCGAGGTGACTTGAGGGCAGCACTGGAGACCGTGAACCCTGGCGTGGTTTATCCGGTTCACACTGAGGGAGCCGACAGGTTCACCGAGATCTATGGCAGCGTTAAGCCACCTGTAAAGGGCGAGACCTATCAACTTTAGCTGCTATCCGTGACGCTTTTCGTCGCTTTTTTATCGTTAACATAGCGGTTTTCACCATCTATCAAGTATCAATCTGGGGTGTTCTGGGGTTGTTTAGAGGAAACGAGGCGTTTTTACGGGTTTTACGCGTTACCCCCCCCTCCCCCTAGGTTTCTTCCCAGTACCATGTATGGTTGCAGAATGCATCACCCTGCATTATGGTCTTGCTG
>CAZVMT010000290.1:0-3211 GCA_964628765.1 uncultured Candidatus Bathyarchaeia archaeon
GATAGCCTCACAAGGCTCTGGCACCTCGTAGGTGATGCCTCCCCACTTCATCATATGCATGCTGCTAATGAAAGTCATGGGAACCGTGTCCATTATCCGCATCAACGCCCGTGTCTCGGGCACAGGGTCATTCAAGTCAAGGGGACCGAACCTATACGGGAAACAGCTCTCCGCCGTCAACTTGTTGGGGGTCCTGTAATAGTTCAATGTGAAATTCATGGGTGTGTGGGGTCCTTTCTGGAATCCCTCGTTCCTGCGTGCCCCATCCGGGTCGCTGCACTTTACAAGATACCAGGTATAATCCAGAGACTCCCTAAGCTCATCATCCTGTAGAAGCGCCTCCGCGAAGTAATCGATTAGATTCCCGCCGAAGGGCTCCTCGCAGTTGGGGAACCCATGGATCAATGCATTGTACTTGCCGTCACCGATCTTGAGGCAGTCGATTATCTCGCCGTTTGTGGATTTACCAAGGTCCAGAAGCTCTACCTTGCCCGGGTACTCGTTCACCATGTCCGCGTTTCGCTGATGAAGCTCATCAACGGTCATATACCGTCTGAAGTCTGGGACATCCTCCAGTATATTGGAAAAATCAGTCATAAGAAAAGAGTGGGTTAATGGTTAATAATGAATTCTAAAAAAGAGTTAATGGGAGTTACTCGTCGTCGTCATCCCAATCTTCGTCGTCGTCATCGTCCCAGTCCTCGTCATCATCGTCGAGGCAGTAGATACAGAGCTTCTCATCGGGCTCCCCGCAGTCAGCGCAGAACTTTTCTCCGCACATCTTGCACTTGGTGACGAGTTCGACTTCTTCTCCACATATTGCGCATATTGGCATTGTTACATCACTCCGATTCGCCGTATAGGCACATTGCCTTGATAGAAGGCATAAAATAACGGATTCTTCAAAATAAACAAAGCAAAAAGAGCATCACATACGATCATAGTTGAGTTTATTATGTAATTTATTTATATATCAATGAAAAACGAATCATATATACACAATTTCAAATCCATGCGAAGAATAAACAAAATAAAAGACGCGAAATAACATAAAAAGGAAATAACCAGTTTAAATACTAACCCGCTACTTCACCGACCTTATCAGATTAGGCGTACTCATATCGATGCCGTTCTCAGAAAATTCAGTGATTACAGATTCACGTACCTTGGCGTCAATCATCTGGCTCCGCTGAGTATCATTGATGAAGTAGAACAACGTGTACTCCAACGCATAGTTAGGGAAATCAGTGATCCAGACATAGGGCTCGGGCTCATCGATGACCTCCTCAACCTTCGAAATAGAATCCAATAATATTTCCTTGATGCGCCCAGGTGGCTCGGTGTAGTCGATCGTCACTATGATCCTGCGGCGGATAACGTCATACATGCTCTGGTTGGATACCACTGTCTCCAGTAGCATCTGGTTGGGCACGGAGATGACCACGTTGTCCAGTGTCCTCATCCGTGTATAGATGAGATCGATATCCTCCACAACCACATACTGGTCCTGGAAGAGTAGCCTATCCCTGATCTTGAAGGGCCTGCTAACCATGATGATTATCCCGGCGAGGGCGTTGCCGATGGTGCTCATGGAGGCGAAGCCCACGATGGTGCCCCCTGCGAGCACCCAGAGACCGAGGAAGAAATCGATCTGTATCCCCAGCGTGTTAAAGATGAGGACGCCGAAGATGATATACATGGTCCACTTGGATATCCGTTTGAAGAGAAACGCCGTGTTATGGTCGATTACCTCGCTCTTCCGCAGGCGGTCTATCTCACGCCCAAGTATCCTGTAGATGCCTAGGATAACACCAAGTATTAACAGTGTGGTTATGATGTTGACAACGTTGGTGTCAACCCAGTCATAGAGTCGAGTAAGATAAGCAAGTGTCTCTCCAGCTACAGCCATACATGTGAATAGACGGCATGGTTTTTATCATTGATCAATGGGTGATCACTTTTTTCCAGATCGCCTAAGTATGGTGATCACCCCCATATAGATATGTGAAAGAAATGGACGAACATCCAAAAAGACACAGAAGAGAAGCAGTCGAGTCCCCAGAGGACATCGCCTACATCCTAGACACGGTCTCCGACAAGGTGCCCAGCATGATCAAGGGCATCATCGGAGCCTTCTTCAGCCCCGAGGCAGCCAAGGACATGGCCAAGAGCGTAGCCGAGTTCAGGAAGACCCTCATCGAGGGAGGAATCCCAGAGGATGAAGCCATGAGGATGACTCGTGAATACATGCAGACAGTCACAAACTGGAAAGGCATGGTTAACGAGTTCAAGGTCGGCGAACACCACTACCGGGACGAGGAGTAAACCGTGAGCGCCTGGACCACCCTACGAACCATCCCAGCGGTATTGGGGTTGATGGTGAGGGTACCAGCCTGGGCAGTGAACTATAGCCTGAGCTATAAACGGGCCAAGAGGGAGTTCAAGCACCACCTCATCGATGAGGGGGTGCCCTACGATGAGGCGGTGGAGCTCGCTGAGCTGTTTCCCTTCAAGATGAGTGACATCATCGAGACCGCTCGAAGTATCAACTAAACCACTTTTTTTCGATAAGTTTTTACATTATCCTTTATCGTTTTTCAAGTATGCCGCGAGGACCAAGACCAGAATGCATTGGAATGTATGGGTTCGAGAACGAGTGCGAGGACTGCGACTGGGCAGCCGAGTGCAAGGACATGGATGAATCCATAGAGTCAGCCGTAACCAGGAAGGGCACCCACGTACGGTTGACGGGCAAGTACAAGGAGAAGAAGTACAAGCCACGGACGAGCAGATAGCCAGTTTCAGTCACCCCCCTGTAGAGCGATTGTTCAGTAAAGCATTATATTAGCGCTAAATCCTATTGACAGTTTAACGGAGGCACAACGTTGAGGTTCATCGGGGAATTCGTACAGGAGATAGACCAGAAGAAATCCAGCTTCCAGCAGCTATTCGGGCTGGATGACAAGAGGAGCAAGCTAGAATCCATCCTCATGGAGGAGCTGGAGAACCACTGGAATCCACTGCCTGAGCCATTGAACGTGTTCACCGAGGAGTTCAGCGTGGACAGCAGCAGTGCCTCAAGGACCCTTAACAACGGTGTTGATTTCTTCATCATCAGGGCGTTGATGCTGGGCACAGGCAACTATAGTATGCCCAAGCTCAGGTTCGAGATGGTGAAGGGCATCAGGGACTATAACGTGATAACCAGCTT
>CAZVMT010000291.1:0-3197 GCA_964628765.1 uncultured Candidatus Bathyarchaeia archaeon
CTTCTAATTAAACCAGCTCTTCGGGTGAAGTCTGAGGGCCCCACGATCAAGGTGGAGATTGATGAGTCTGCGAGTTCTGACTCGATTTTTCGTATCGTGATTGGGTGTTATCTGAATGGGTATAATGATGTTGTCTTGAGGTCGAGTAATATCTTCACTGTAGTGCAGCAACAGGCTATCAGGGATGTCGTGAAGTCCCTCTATCTCAGGATCTTATCGAGTAACGCTGGCAGCGTATCTTTACAGACTTTGATGAATGAGTCCATGGCTAATCTCTTTGATGGAATTGAGCGTATGCACCTCATAACATTGTCCATGTGTTATGATGTATTGAAGGCGATGAAGAGCTGGGACTTGGAGTTGGCTCGGTCTGTTGTGGCTCTTGAGGAGGATGTAGATCAGTTTATGTTCTACCTGTTGCGATTGATTAGGTCTGCTGCCATTGATCCTGCTTTGGCTGGTCGTCTGAATATTGATATGTTGGATTGTTTGGATTATCAGACTCTCGTGGATTTGATTGAACGTGTTGCTGATAATGTGCATAACACCGCTTATAGCCTCGTTGAGCTTGAGGAGTACAAGGGCTCTGTTCCCGCTGATCTATGGGAAACGTTGACTGCTACGACTGAGGCAAGTATTCATGCTTATGAGACGGCGATTGAGGTCTTCAGGGATCGTTCTGTTGAGTCATGTGACATGATTATTGATGAGCAGTATAAGCTTTCGCAGCTCGCTAGGTCGATTACTCCTTTTCCCGGTGTTGAGGTGAGTGCACCTTTCTTCTATCCCATGTTTGTGATACGAGATAGTGTGATTCGTATCGGCGATTTCGCCTCTGATATAGCTGAGTTGACTATTGATAAGGCGTATAAGCCACAGTAGCAGAGTATTGCGTATATATATTGTATAGAAGAAATATTTATCGAAACGGTTTGGTATGAACTTAATGGGTGTGTAAATGTCACAACCATGGCATGACCTAGCCGAAAAAAAACTGGGCACCGATGATACGATAGAGCGAACATACTCTTGTAGATTCAACCAGCAAAACGGGTACCTGTGTCTGGGAAGAAAGAAAATGGTTTTCGTCAGCGTCAAAGGCTTTCTCAAAAAAAGCTACGAAGTTCTCTTGGATATTCCCTATGACGAGTTAGAGGAAATTAATCTGGCGGGAAGATTCAAGATCGATATGCTGCACAAAGGAAAGAAGCTTCAATTTGAGTCTAGTGACATATCTGCGAAGGTTTTGGTTAGTGGATTGGAGGATGTCATCAAGTCTTCACCGTTGAATCCAAAGGTATTGATATCGGGGCTCTAACTACCCCTTTTTTTTGTTTACAGCTTATAATTGAATAGAATTATCCATGGCTGTCACATTTTTTCCCCTAGGTTGTAGTATGAGGAATATTATAAGGCCTAGGAAGCTGATCCCTGAGCCTACATAGAATATTGGTTTAAGGCTGAACATATCTGCTAGTATACCGGATAAGAGGGGACCGCCCATCATCCCTAGGCTCATGGCGCTTTGAAGTATGCTCATGGTTGTTCCTACGCCGTATTCTCTTCCTTCTATCGCGGCAATGGCGCTGAGAGCTGGGGTCATGAGTGCACTCCCCAATGAGAATAGTAGCCTTGCTCCCATGATGTGTATGAATGTCCTTGAGAACGGAAATAGCACCATGCCTAGGGCGCTGATTAGTCCGCCGATTGTGATGAGTGTGTTCTTGTTGTATCTATCTGCTAGTTTTCCGCTTGGTTGTTGGAGCACTGCGTTGCTTATTTGGCCGATGCTTAGAACCCATCCTGCTGCTGTTACGCTTAGCGCCATACCGCCTTCAGCGATAGCAGTTGTCATGAATATTGTGAGGAACCCCATTATCGCTCCCCTCCCCAATGCGTTTACTGCCCTGAAAACGAACGCGGCCAGCAGTAATCTGTTGCTGAGTACTTTTTTAAAGCTGGGTCTGGGTTTGTTGGTTTTCTCGATGTTTGATTTTGCTTCTGGTAGAAACGCTAGTACAAGCACTAGGCTGAAAGCTGTCATCGCGCACATAACGTAGAAAGGGGCGCTTAGACTGAACATGTCTGTCAGTGAGCCTCCAATCAATGGACCCAGTCCCATGCCGCCAAACATGGCTAGGTTCAAAGTTCCCATGTATTTTCCTTCCTGTCCTTGAGGGGCTAACTCTGCGGCGTAGGCCATGGCGACAGGCATTGTGGCCGCTGAACCTATGCCGTGTAGGAATCTGAATGATAGCAGTGAGGTAAAGTCCCATGCGAAAATGTAGAGAAGCGATACTATTGCATAGGCTAGGAGGCCGCCCATGATTACTTTTTTTCTGCTCACGGTGTCGCTGAGTCTTCCCGCTGGTGCTGAGAATATGAATCTGGCTATGCTCCAGGCGCTGCTTAGTAGTCCTATTTGTGTGAATGTTGCTCCTAGGTCTTCGGCGTATAGTGGCATGATTGGTCCTACTATGCCTAGTCCTAGCATTGCTACGAATATTGATACCATTAGTGCCTGTAGTGCTCTTTCCATTGCGGCATGAACGCTCTCAGATATATTTATCCTTTTATCCAGACGTTGATAAAGTGCTTTAAGTTTTTTAGGTCTTCTTTTCAGGTTTTTTGGCTAGTATTCCGAGGAATATTCCTGCTAAGGGGAAGATCATTGATATCAAGAGTATCTCTGAGTATCCTCCGAATTGGTCATAGGCATATCCGAAGGGCAATGGACCGAGTGCGGAGCCTATTACGCCTGCCATCATGTTGACTCCTCTGATGGTGCTCAGGTGTTTTCTGCCGAAGTAGTCGGGCCAGACTACTCCTCGGATTATTGCTTGGATGCCCATCTGTATCCCCATTATTACGCCATAGACCAGCACCAGGGTCATGGAGTCTGCGAGGTAGAGGGTTCCAACCATGGCTAGTAGTAGTCCTTGGGTTATCGCCATCAGGTATTTCAACGGGTATCTGTCTGCTACTCCTCCGGCTAGGAGTACTATTGGGAGGTTGATGAGGCTGGTTACGCTGCTTATGAGGGCGGCTGCTTCTGGTGATAGCCCTGATTGGCCTAGTATGGATATTTGGTGGAATACGCATCCCGTGATTATGGCTGACGGGATGACAGTGATGTAGTTGACTAGCCAAAAACTCCTTGTTTTTAAGGCTTCACTAAGGGTCCAAGACTCTTCCTC
>CAZVMT010000292.1:0-3194 GCA_964628765.1 uncultured Candidatus Bathyarchaeia archaeon
AGCGGTTTGACCAACCAAGTATAGAATACCGTCTTGGACCTTCTGGGCGAAAGGATGCTCATAGTAGTAGCTACCCAGATAGGATATGAGTTCAAAGTCATCGCCGTCCATGACCATGATGACCAACTCGGTGGAGCCCATATACTCTGACTGGAACGCGTTAACAGTCTCAAATCCATCAGAGTCCACGAACCCAGAGATAACCAGCCTACCAGCCTCATCCATGTTCACCTGGAGCAACGAATCCCAGCCACCCCTACCATAATAGGTAGAGTACAGGAGCTCTTCACCAGAGGCGCTGAACTTTGTTAATATACCATCCACCTCGACCTCACTGTACTCAGACTGAAGAGCATCGCTGGTTACCGGGTAATCCGATGACCAAGACCTGCCAACAACGACCATTGAGTTCTCCGGTCCCTCACAGAGATCGAATGTGTGGTCCATACCTGAGCCCCCGAAAAACGTTGATATAGCCAAGTTTCGATCTGAGTCTATTTTTACGAGGACGTTATCGGTATCTTCGCCGATGAACTCTGACCTTAGACAGTTCTCTGTGATGGGGAAATCAATGCTCCCCGTGCTGAGAGTAGTGTATATTGAGCCATCCAGCCCAACAGCTACCTCTCCCAGAAACTCGGAGCCACTGCCACCGATATAGGTGGAGTAGAGAACTGTCTCAAGGTCATAGGTGACGATTCGCACAAATCCATCGGTCTCGCCGGTTAACTCATGCTTGAGGGCGTCCTCTGTGGTGTACATGGTCTGGCTGCTGGTGGTCCCACCCATGACGATGTTACCCGAGGAGTCCATCTTCACATCGGTAATCCGTTCGATCTCATCTGGAACATAGAGCCTCACACCAATCAAAGCCCCATCAGGGGTATACATGGCGATGAATGAGTCTCCCGCCTCCCTCCCAGTGGGAGTCGAAGCCATGGTGACCGGGAAATCACTGGATGTGGTCACCCCAAATACGATCACCTCATCCTCTGCCCCCACCAAGACGTGAAGCCCCTCATCGAGACCAGAGCCCCCTAGATAGGTGGACCATAGAAGCTCATAGCTGGGGGAAAACTTTGCCACAAAGGCTTCCCCGGTTATGGGGAAATACTCGGCGTTAGCAAGCTCACCCCCACCGTAAGCTTCCTGAGCAGCGTTAAGGACGGGAAAATCCTCTGAATAGGTCCCCCCGACAACGATTATGTTTCCATAGGAGTCAAGGCATACGCCTCTTACCCTATCGGGTTCCGAGCCCCCGAGGAAGGTGCTGTAGAATATCTCCTCCGACTGCCCATATACATTGATGTTTGGAATCAGCAGGAAGGTTATTAAAAGGGTTGAAGCTGTTTTGATTTTTGAGCTTTGTTTCATTTCTTTCACCTAGATATATTTGAGCGGCGAGCCCGGGTGGGATCGCTTCAACTGGAGGTACCTCTTGCACAGCTGCCAGAGCACGATGTTACCCACAGCCCAGAAGATGAGGGTCTGCCACATCTCAAGGTAGAACGGCGGCTCCGTATAGGGTAGCCTGAGCCTGAAGAGCCAGAGGTGGACTATGTAGAAAAACAACGGCGTGGCGCCGATAGTCATCAAGGCATCAGAGAGGGGGTTCTTGATCTCCCTTTCCTGAATCCATAGACCCAGCGCCAAAAATAGACACATCCCACCTAGACCCCAGAGTAGAAAGGCTACGCTCGGGGGGTATTTCGAGACGTATAGCCAATCTATCAGTGAGGCTCCCCTTCTGGGCAACAGGTTCCCAAAGGAGTTCAGCCACCTGACCACAAAGAACAATGCGATAGATGAGAAGCCGGTGAAAAGCAACGCGTTGCGCAACTTACCATAAGGGACACTCAGCTTCCTTATGACGCCTCCAAAAAACCAGCCGAGGCCCATTACCCCTATCCATGGGATTAGGGAGTAGAGCCCGACGTAGGGCCATGAGTTGAAGTTGGGTTCATGGATTATCACCCGTAGGTATCTACCAGTCACGGTGGTCATGGGTATCCAATCGAGACTTAGGTAGCCGTGGAAGAGGACTATGATTAGGCTGATGAGCAGTATGATGTTCCTTGGGACATGCCTGTATACGCTGAATATTATGAAGCAGCCCCCGATGCACGCGATCACCCCGAAGTAGTATCTGGGTAAGTCGAATGCAGGGGAGACGAACAACGCTTCCAGTAGGAGCAAGACGAGTCCACGGATTATGATGTGGAGAGATATCTCAGTCTGGGAGTCCCCACGTTCAACCCGCCTAGCAGTGCTCAACGCGAGCACCGTCCCGGCGAGGAGGATGAAGGAGGGGGCACACCAGTGGCTCACGAATCGCTCAATAAACCACAAGTTGCTGGAGAAGGGGGGCATCTGCCCCAAAACCCCTTCCCCGCCATGGTGAAGACTGTGCCAGAAACTTGAGACGTGATCCCAAGCCATCACAACCATGACCCAGCCACGGGCAAAATCGATGAACGGTTGCCTGCCGGAGCCTGTGAAGATTCCATCAGCCAATTTCATTACTTCCAGTCTAACTGGAGGCATGGCTGGGAGACCTTTTAGCACCTGTATCTGAAACCAGTTTCCAAAACTATTTCAGTATGATTATGTTGCCCATGCCGCGTCTGCGGCGCTCAACGAATCCCCTGCTCTCAAGGAGGTCCAATGCTCTGCTGATGTTGGATTTGGATACTCCTGTGAGGTCGCTTAGGTCGCTCTGGGCGATGATGCCCTCTGAGTCCAGTACCGCCTGGAAGACCTTCTGCTCATCATCCTTCAAAGTAGGCAATATTCGCTCGTATTCTACCCGTTTATTATTGTAGACCTGTACCCCCAACGCCACTCCACCATCAAAGAGCAACAGATAGGTACCGGTGATGCCAGCTAGGAAAGCCGAGCCAACGAGAACCGCCACATCGTAGAGTGAATAATTCCTCATCACTTGGCTGAGCACTGTCTCCTCGCCTTCTAGATAGATGTGTATCTCGGTGGGGTTCATCAATTTGAGCCCGAGGATAAACACGGATGCCAAGAAGAGACACGCAAGGAGGAGTGATCTCCCCCGGAGATTGATCCTTCTCAACAGTATCCCTCCACACCCATCAGACATCACTACTTATACTCAAAATCTATACTACTGACTTCTTTGATGTTGTACTCTTTCAAATCCATCATGACCATGTAATTGTCCTCGC
>CAZVMT010000293.1:0-3174 GCA_964628765.1 uncultured Candidatus Bathyarchaeia archaeon
GGGGGGTATGCAGGGGGTGTGCAGACGGCGGTTCCCGCTCGGCGGGGTGGCCCCGGGCGGTTTCCCGCCCGGGGCCCCCACAGATCCGGACGTGCGGAACTACCGCATCCGGCTCCTCAGGACACGGGTTCGCTACGCGGGGCAGTAGGACCGCATGATCCGCGACTGCGGGAGCGGAAACCGCTTCAGCAGCTCGTCCATGCGTTCCCACGGCATACGCCTCTTCTGCGAGCGGCGGTCAAGCCACTTACGCCAGACGCGTACGACCTGAAAGCAGAAGCGTCCGAGGGCTCTGTAGTTCCCCGTGATGCCGAAGTAACTAAAGTGCCCCTTCACCTTCTGCGACAGCTCTTGCCACTGTTGCACGATCGGCTGGTGCCGGTAGCGGCGACACCACCGGGCGATCTTCATGATCGCCCTTCTGAAGCGGTCGCGGGCCGTCTTGCGCTTCACCACCCACCGGCCCTTGCGAGACCGGCCCCAGTAATGAGTGAACCCCAGCAAGTCGAACGTACCAGGTTGCCCCGCGCCTCGGCCGCCGTTCCTCTCTTCAGCGGGCGGCTTCGACGCAGGCCTGGTGAACTCCACGAGCCGGGTCTTGTCCGGGTGCAGCGTCAGGCCGTACTTCCCGAAACGTTTCGGGAGCACTTCCATGACGCGACGAGCATCCCCCTCGCACGCGAACACCATGACAAAGTCGTCCGCGTACCGCACGAGCGACGCGCGGCCTCTCAGCCGCGGCCTCACGTCCGCCTCGAACCACTTGTCAAGCACCTCGTGCAGGTAGATGTTCGCCAGAAGCGGCGAGATCACCCCGCCCTGAGGCGTACCGAGCGCCGGGTACGACAGCTCCCCGGCCTCCTGCACGCCCGCATTCAACCACTTGCCGATGAGACGCAGCAGCACCCCATCGCGTACCCTGTGGCGAAGGATCTCCCGGAGGAACCCACGATCGACCGAATCGAAGAACTTCCGAATGTCGACCTCCACCACCCAGCCACCACGAACGTCCATCGTCTGCTGCCACAAGACGCCCAGCGCACCATGCGCAGAGCGCCCTGGCCGGAAGCCGTACGAGCAGTTCAGAAAATCCTGCTCGTAGACAGCCTCCAGCGCCATGGCCACCGCGCGTTGCAGGATCTTATCCTCGAAGGTTGGGATGCCGATGGGACGCGTTTGCGACCCATCTCCCTTCGGGATGTAGACCCGACGCACGGGCGGTGCCCGGTACGTGCCAGCCTTTGCGCGATCGAGCAGCGACTGGAGGTTGGACTCCAGGTTCGTCGCGTACTCGTCCGCGGTCTGACCATCCACGCCCGTCGCGCCGTCCTTGCGCGTACGCCGATACGCCTCGCGCATCCAGTTGATGTCGATGTGGTGGGCGAGCGATGTGAGCGCCATGCCGGGCGCTTCCCTCGCCACTTTCGCTATCCGTTCGATTCTCGTTGAGATGGTGCTCGGGCTCAGTCTCTCCGCCATCTTTCTCTCCAACGGTTCCGTGTCCCAGCGCTCCCCTTCCCTCCACGGGGTCCCTCGGGTAGGTTCCCCCGCTTCGCGGGTACTATGGAAGCGCTCCGATTTCTCGCCGCCCTTCCCGCCTCACCTCGTTTCCTTCGGCTCGGTGGTACCGGCTTGCTGCCCCGGAGACGACGAGACCTCCCAGGTTCCTGGGGAAACCCTCGCGCACGTGCCCCGCTCCCGGACCCCGGTGGGGTGCTACATCCGGCCGTTCGGGCGCACCCTGTCTGATGCAGCACTGTTGCCTTCCGCGTGTTCCGAATACGTCGGCCCCACAAGCTGGGCCCTTTCGGGGCTCACTCACGCGGCCCGCGCGCTCGCTGTCTACGCCTCGTGACCAGGGTCACCTCCTTCTATGTCACGCAAGACTCGCTTCCGGCTGGTGGCCAGCCTTGCCGGGCGGGATTTGAACCCGCTGGGTTTCCTTCGTGAAGTTTCTGTCTGCTACATGACATCCTCCTCACCCAGGCTTCTCCTGGCGCACCGGAACTCGGCCCGTTATCGCGCAACGTGGACTGTGTCTGGGGGACTGACACATCGGACTGGAAGGCCAAGGCCTCCCCCGACGAGCGCTGCTATGGTACCGTCACAATCACCGTCCATCCCGACAGCGCCTGCAACGTCTCCGGAGCCTTCGCCGATCGCAAGGACTGCCCCTTCGGCGGCCCGCCCGGGAATCACATCGTTTTCCCGGCAGACCGCGTTGCTTGACACCCGCCCTACGCTCTGCTGTTCTCGCCCGAATTCGAGGTTATCCATAAGGAGCGTCCCGCATGCGCACCCCCCGCCACCCTGCTCGTCGGCGCCCTGGTCTCCCTCGTCGCCTGCGCCGCCTCCCAGGATCCTCCCGGCGGCAGGGGGGGTGCAACAAAGGGCGGCGCGAGATGACGTCGACGGAGCCGTTCGGGCTGTGGGGGGGGCCCGAGAGCTACGCGTATCCGGCGGTGGAGAACGTGGCGCCGATCAACGCGGTCGAGGTGCTGCCGGTTCCCAGATGACACAGGGGATCCTGACGGGTCGGGAGCCGGGGACGGCACGGCGCGCGGCGCTCTTCGTCGCGCTCGCGGGCGCCGCATTCTCGACCGCGAGCCCCCTCGCGCGCGTGGCCCGCCCGGTGCACCCCCTCTTTATCGCGTTCGGACGCGTGACCCTGGCGGCCGCCGTGCTGACCGCCTTTGACCCGCGCGGCGTGGCGCGGGCGGCTGCGGGGCTGTCTCCGCGGCAGCGCATTGGCGTGCTCGGGGCGGGCGTGTTGCTGGCGGTCCATTTCGCGCTCTTCCTGTGGGGGCTGGATCGCACGTCATTGCCCGCCGCGGTGTCGCTGGTGTCGCTCGAGCCGCTCGGCGTGGTGCTGTGCTCATGGGCGTTCTTCGGTATCCGGCCGGCGCGGGCGGAGCAGGTCGGGGTGCTGCTGGCGACGGGCGGCGCGGCGCTCATCGCGCAGGGGGCCGGCGCGGGGGAGCACCGGCTGGATGGGGATCTGATGGTCCTCGGGGCGGTGCTACTGTTCGGGCTCTATGTGGCCGCGGCGCGGGGGCTCAGGGACGCGCTGCCGGCGCGGAGTTACGCGGCGCTGGTCTATGCGGGCGCGGCGATCGCGATCGCGATCGTGCTGCCGCTGACGCCGGGCGCGCTCTCCGGCGTGGCGCCGCCGCC
>CAZVMT010000294.1:0-3138 GCA_964628765.1 uncultured Candidatus Bathyarchaeia archaeon
TGTGTTGATGTCTATCAGAGTCGTTAAGGGGTTCAGGGGCTCGAATTCGACCAGATTCGCCAAAGCTACTGTGAGTTTCTCTACCTCCGCGAAGCTAGTCCCGACACCGGGTCTACCGATCTCCACAGCGATCCCCACCTCGCCTTCCTTGAATCTTCCAGTCACGTCGTTGGTTTTCATCTCCACCGTGCCTCTGCCACTGATTCCTGTCGAAGGATGCACACCAAGGGGGTCACTGTAGTGGCCTCTCAAGGCTCTTGGCCACTCTAACTCTGGCTGATAGAGGGCGTTGAACTTGCAGGCACCGCTCCTTAGACATGCGCCACATTCTAGACAATCATCTTGGTCTATGGTTACGGATTCCTTGGTGACCTTGATGGCGTCTACTGGGCAATAGATTACACAAGACTGGCATCTAACACATGCATCTTGATTTATTTTCATTTTTTGAACCTGTTAATACGTTCTCTTCAATGCCATTAATATAAATGTTTATCATGGATGTTTTCACCATATGTTAGTCATAATTATTGGTTAATAATCGATTATTGGTTGTTTAATTTTTTTCCAATGAAGTATTTTTATAAATAAGATCGGTTGTGTTAAGGTTGTAAGAGGAATAATTTTGGTTTATGTTGATAAAGACCTCTGTGTAGCGTGTGGCAGATGCGCACTATATTGCCCAGTACAAGCTATAGAGATGAGGCAAACAGCTTTCGTAGACCCCGTAAAATGTGTAGAATGCGGTACCTGTATACGCTCAGAGTGCCCAGTCGATGCTTTAAAGCAGCCTGAACTCCAACCACCACGCTTACTGAGGAAACTCTTCAGTGACCCATTAGCCCGGTTCGAGCAGACAGATGTACCAGGTAGGGGCACTGAGGAGATGAAGACCAACGACGTGACGAACAACTTCACCTATGGAGAAGTGGGATGGAGTGTCGAGATGGGGAGACCGGGGGTTAGCACATCGTTTAGCGACGTTGAGATCGTAACGACAGCTTTGGCTAAACACAAGGTGGAGTTCATTGAACTAAACCCCTTGAGCATGCTCATCGACCATCAAACAGGATGTTTCACAGAGAAGAACCCATGGAACATTCCCCAAAAGAGCCTGAAGAGTATCAGGACATTGTCAGCCATCATAGAATGCAAATCATCCATCCAGAAGATCTCAGAGATCGTCAAGGCCCTCAAAGAGGCGTCCAAAGAGATTAACACAGTGTTCAGCGTCGGAATAATTTCGAGGTGGAAGGATGGGGAGATAGAGGTTCTGCCTATTCTTGAGAAGATAGAGGGCACCAAGGTTAGGCCAAATGGTAAGCACAACGTGGGTATTGGTAGACCAGACTTAAAGGAGGCAAGACAATGACGCACACACATTACAGGGAAGGCTCAGTCGAGTCTTTGAAGAAAGACTTCGTGTTTGTCATAACCGGAGCCAAGGGATACAATAAGACGGGTTGTGCTCCGAGGCTCAGGGAGATGACAAAACTAGCCACCCAGTATCTTCCCGTTAACATGGGCTGCATGGAGTACGGTAACCTGAGCCGGGGTATACCTGCACTCTCCATCATCGATAACATCAAGGACTCTGACCTGATCCAGGTCGTGTTTGACAACAAGGAAGACGCTGTCAAGGCGTTAAGGTCTCTAAAGGAGGCGGACCTAGGCATCTCTGTAGTCATAAGCGGTCTCCACGAAGAGGTCAAGGACATTGTGAAACAGGCGGGTGTCGCTGACTATCCTCACACAGCCAACATCACCATCGGCTTCATGGGCAAGACGAGCCTGGCAGCCCCAGATGACATCAGGGAGGTTACCACCATGTGTGGCCACCATATGATATCTGGAAAGATCGTGGAACACTTGGTTGAGATGGTCAAGGCTGGCAGGGTGACTCCACTAGAGGCGGCTGTTCAGGTGAGCAAGCAATGCACATGCGGTGCCTTCAACACCAGAAGAGCCGAGAAGATATTCATGGAACTAGCAAAAAAGTAGGATTTTCTCCTACTACTTATTGGTCATCTCTTTCAGGAGCATCGTGGCTCTCTCGGGGTTAAATATCCCGCAGGAGCACAATTGGGCTATTTTTTTGCCACCTTCTTTGGGGGTCATCGATCCTTTCTTTACCTTTTCGGCGATCTGCTTGACTATATTGGTGGATACCATGTGGTGTCCGCACATGGTTGTCATCTCCAGTATCTCCTCGGGTGGTAACAGCTCCTTCTTTCCCCAGACGCCCAGGGATAAGTTGACGGAGTGGGGCTTTAACCCCGCCTCATGGCAAGCGTCTAGCACGTTCTCGGTGATCCCGCTCATGACGAGGGACAGACCAGTGTCCAGCTTCTTCATCCTCTTGAGGAACTCCACTACCTGGGCTTTCTCGGTAAAGACTCCCCTGATCCTCGATTTCTGGGTCAGCTTACTCTTTATCTTTTCAGCGTCGAAGGCAACCTTCGGCCCTGTTTTGATGTCACCCCAGTTGATGGAATCCAAGTCCTCGACGATGTCAATTATGGCAACGTATTTCTCGGATAGGTTCTGGTCGTTGATATTCTGCGCAGGATAAGGCTGCCAAACATAGTCATGTTCGAGACTCTCTAGGCCGCCTCTCCTATGTAGCGAATGGGTCATTTCTAAGCCTCCGAGAGCGGCTTCCCTATGCCGACGTTTACCTTTGAGTTGGGTCTGACATTGACTCCCTCTGACTCCAGCACCTTGATAACTGGAATATTGCCGTCTTCATCGAACCTGCATATCATGCCGAGGCTGAAGACAGTGTCGATCTGTTTCTCGACTTGCCTCAGCACCTTCAATACATCTGGGACATTCTCCATCTTCGTCTTGGCCTCCACGATGCATGAGAGCGCCCTCGTCCCACGCAGTTCATCATTCACTAGTTTACCCGTCTTCACATCGATGAGTGCAGTAACTGGGTTCTTCTCCTCAAATTCGAGGTTCAGCTTCGCTAAGGCTTCAGAGACTTTCTCAACATCCTTGAAGGAGGTGCTGATGCCTGGCCTACCCATCTCGATGCATATCCCTACCTCGCCTCGTTTTATGCGGCCAGTGACATCGTTGGTCTTCACTTCCTCGGTGCCCCTGCCGGGGACACCTGTCGCTTTCTTGGTTGTA
>CAZVMT010000295.1:0-3127 GCA_964628765.1 uncultured Candidatus Bathyarchaeia archaeon
TACCTCTGCCACGTAGCTGTCTGTTATACCGTAGTCTGTTAGAAGGGTGATTACTTTCATGCCATGTATATGGGGGCCATAGGATAAAACGTATAGGGGGTCTGGAGCCTCGCTACCTTCTATGAATCCATATTCCTTTAATTACTAGCGTAGGCTATTTTTGGTTGAGATATAATGAAACATTCTTCTAAACGTTTATTCCTTGTTGGGTTTCTCATATCGACCCTGATATTATCCTGCCCGGTACTGACAATTGGAGCCGACGCCGAGCTAGAATATGACAACTATATCGCCATAACCGTGTCCCCCGATGGAAGCATCATCATGACCATCCAGGGGGACCAGAGCATCACATATTCACCGTGGGAGGGCCAATCCGACATCAAAGACCTCGATATGATGATAGACATCAACGTGGAAACAGGTGATCGCGCATCATTTGACAGCCAGATCGATGTCCAGCTGGACCCTTCGGTTTATTCACAGCTGGCAAACCTCGACCTAGATTTAACCGCTCACAGCGATGAAACAGTCACAAACATAACAGCCCTCGTAGATTACCCGGGGTATCTGGGCGTAGATGGGAGCCTGGGGTTGGTGATCGTGGAGCCTCCCTTTGGATTCGTCTTGGACCTGATGCTTGAAGCCAATCTATACTACTCTGTTTACCCGAAGGAAGAGCTGCAGATGCTCACTGCCATGATCCCGATGCTTGAGACGCAGCTATCATCCATGGTTATGGAAGCATCGGACGGTAACATCGTCTTGGAGAAATTCGAGCTACTGGACTACACGGAGGGACTCGAATACGCCTCGTTTACAGTATCCATGAGGCTATCAGGCGATCTCCAAGAGGGGATAACCTCCGCGGTCGAGGAGTATGGCGCAGAGATAACTCCCCCAGATGTATCTGAGGAGCTACCGGCGTTATCAATAGAGTCCATCGACTACCACGTCACATTCAGCGGCACTAACCTCATGCTTGAATCAGAGATAGGGGGAACTGTCGCTGGGGACTTTAACGAGGAGCTGAACAAGCTTAAAGACACGGCTCTAGAGGAGGCGCTGGAGAGCCCTGAGCTGGATAGTCAGGGTAGGACGCTAATTCAGAGCGCACAACCGATTGATTTGCATATACAGCATCTGGTGATCGAGGCAACCTCAACATATGGTGATGAATCCGCTGAGTCAATTTTCTCCGTCGATGGCTTGGGGTTGGAGCCCACATCCTTTGAGGCACTCATGGTGTTCCTAAAGGAACTTTCATACATGGGGGATTTCGAGGACGTCAAGCTGGTTTTCATGGGAGAATCCAGCAACAACCAGTACGTCGCCTTCACCGTCCCAGCCGAGACCAAGGAACCACTAGTGCTGGAGGAGCAGCTGGTTGTCTGGGAGATGGAAGACGTCGATAACCTGGATGATGTGACTTATGAGGTGGAGACCAACCAGATGGGAACAACCACCATCATCACGGCGGCAGTCGTCGGGATCGCTGTGCTTGGAGCCGCTGCCTTTGTGTTGAAAAACAGGTAGAGACACTAGAAGGGTTATTCTTCTTCTATTTGTTTTTAATTAGTAAGTTAGGGGCTCAACGAAGAAATCATATACACACATTAGTTGAGGAAAGGCGCTCAATAAACATGTGAAAAAAGGATATTATTGCCAAGTCTATAGTTTGGAGTATTTTCTCAGCAACTCTATGAGGATATCCAAACCGCTGTCAGCTTGCTCTTTCGTCAGTATTAGAGGCGGGGCTATCCTAATGCTGCATGGGCCTGCGCCTAGGAGCAGTAGTCCTTTCTTGAAGGCATCTGATACGAGTTTGTTCCGTTCTTCTACAGCGGGTTCCTTTGTCTTTCTATCCTTCACTAGCTCTATACCGATCATGAGTCCTTTTCCACGCACATCGCCGATTATCTCCAGCTCCTCTTTTGCTTCCTCTAGACGGTTTTTCATGTAGCCACCGATCTTCTCAGCGTTCTCCCATAATTTTTCCGTGGTGAGGACATCCATTACGGCTGAGGCTGCTGATGATATTATTGGGTTTCCGCCTAGGGTGTTCTCGTGTGCACCTTCCTCCCAGTCCATCACATCGCCTTTTGCTGCGCATACACCCATGGGTAATCCAGCGGCTACTGCCTTGCTCATACACATGATGTCAGGCTCTACGTCCCAGTGTTGACATGCCCACATCTTTCCTGTTCTACCGAAGCCAGTCTGGACCTCATCCGCAATTAGAAGTATCTCGTTTTCATCACACATTTCACGAACCATGGGCCAGTATTCCTTTGGTGGAGAAACGTAGCCGCCTGCCCCTAGGAGGGGTTCAAAGATTAGCCCCGCTATTTCTTGGGGGGTTACGACGAATTTGAATAAGTGTTCTTTGATATAGTCCAGACAATACAGTCCACAGTCTGGATACTCCTGCTTGAAGGGGCATCGATAGCAGTACGGGTATGGAGCAAGGTAGACGCCCGGCATCAACGGGCCAAAGTTTTTCCTCGCACTGCTACTTGTTGAAGTGAATGCCAATGAACCCATGGTTCTGCCATGGAATGACCGTGTGTATCCTAGGAAGTATAATCGATGGCTGTGTGCTCGCGCTAGTTTTATGGCACATTCGACTGCTTCTGTTCCGCTGTTTCCGAAGAAGAATCTTTTCGATCCTTTCCAGGGCATTATTTTTGCGAGTTTTTCCGCGAACTCTACTTGGGGGACGGTGAAGTAGTCGCAGCTATTTACGTGGTCGCATTTTTGGGCTTGTTCTATTATTGCTTCTGTCACTTTTGGGTGGCGGTGTCCAACGTTTGCCACTGCGATCCCGGATCCAAAGTCGAGGAAGATATTGTCATCAATATCTTTTATCCATACGCCCTCTGTTTCTACGCCTACGAGGGGGGCTGTACGGGATAGAGAGGGGGATAGTATTTGTTGATCTCTTTCTATGAATTTTTTGGCTTTTGGGCCTGGTGGGGTTACTATGATTTTTGGAAAATTATCTTTATTCATTACTTCTTCAAAGAAAGTATATCAGGTTCTAAGATAAAAAGTATAAATTCATTAAAATATAGGTGCGGGAGGAGGGACTCGAACCCTCGAAGTCCTTAGACACGAGATGTCTCAT
>CAZVMT010000296.1:0-3121 GCA_964628765.1 uncultured Candidatus Bathyarchaeia archaeon
CCGACGAAGTTCACCTCGATAAGCCGGGGATCATCCGGCAACCAGACCGAGGGCTCCTCCGCCGATGGTCGCAGTCCACGCAAGTCACGCAGGCGCCGCTTGACTCCGGCGTGGCTCGTGACCGGCACGCCGATGTCGACGTCTTGAGACACGACCAGTGTCGCCGCCGCGCCGGGCTCGAGCAGGTTCGGCACTTCGGAGCCGATCACCAGCAGCCCAGGCTCTTGGAGCACGGGCTCGATGGCCCGCAGCGTCGCGATGAGGCGGTCACGGAACTCCACGGCGCCCAAGTATACTCACGGCCGCATCCTCGTGGGAGACGGCGCCGGCTGCAAAGCTGGCACCCGCGACGCGGCCGCTCTCGCCCTCGCTCTCCCGGTCGCGATCGCTCTCGCCCTCGTGGTCCCGGTCGCCCTCGCCCTCGTTGTCGCGGTCGTGGTCGCTCTCGCCCTCGTGCTCGCAGCCTCTTGCCTTCCCTCACCCGCTCGGCGATCCTCTTGCCCGCTTCTTGCCCTCCCTCCGTGGGCTGGCACGCTGGAGGGCCTGAGGCACGAAAATGACGACAAACCTTTGGGGCTGGGCCCCCGCCCTGCTCCAGGAGCTATCTACCATGACGGATGAAGATCTCCGCCGGCTGCTTGAAAGCCGGCATGACTTGACGGCTTCGAAGAAACCCGAGGTGATGACTGTCGATTCATCCCTGAAGGCCGCCGTGACCACTTTCCGCAAGGACCTCGAGGCGGCCCGCCATCAGTTGACGGCGGCGGTGGCCGCCGTGTCGCGCGAAAAAACCGAAACCGAAGCGGAACGAATCCAAGTCCACAAGTGCCTTGCGTCGGCCGTGGCGCGCTACGGCTTCATCCGCGGCAAGGTGGGCGACGCGCTGCTCAACACCGACCCGGACGAACAGATCGACCCGAAAGAGATCGAACGGCGCCAGAAACTGTATGATCGCGTCTTCGGCATCATGCCCTCCGATTTGGACCGGCTTTCGCAGAAGGCCGGCATCGAGAAGCTCGAATCGGTGACGCAATCGCTGTCCGGCGAGCCCGATCTCAAGCCGCTCGGGTATGCAGGCGCGCTGTCGAAGACGCTCACCGCCGCCGTGAGCGCAATCGGGAAGCTCAATCGCGAAATCGACGAAGACTCGGCCGCCATGGTCGCGCTGCGAGCCGCACGCGAACAATTCGACAGAAATCATGCATCCTATGCGCTCCTGGTACAAGCCGTCCTCGTGCGTGAAAAAAGGGAGTCGGAGATCGGCCGATATGTATTGGCGCGCGATCCGACGTATGCCGCCCGCCGAGCGGCCCGGGCGCCGATGGAACAGGAGCCGGGGGCGGACGAGATTGAAGCGGAGGCCGGCGGTGACCAGACAGCAGGATAGCAAGCTCACCCCAGTCGAAGCTGCACCGTGTTCCTGGCCCCCCGGCTGGCTCGAGCGGAAACTCCTTGCATCGGGAGCAAGGGAGGCACGCCGCTCGAAGCTGCGCGGCGCTCCTGGGGGGAAGGCAACATACGCAAGTCTTGTGCCCAGAAGGCGTTCTGGAGAAAAAAATCGACCTTTCGGATGCTCGAGAGGGCGTTTTCGGCGACGGGATCGCCTTCTCGGACGCCCCACCCGGCGGTCCGGCCGCCAAGATCGCGTTCTGCGAGGCCCCACCCGGCGGCCTGTGTGGACAAGATCGCGTTCTGGGGTGCCCGACCTGGGGATCCGACCGACATGATCGCCTCCTCGGATGCTCCACCCGGCGGTCCGTGTGGATGCCATCGCCTCCTGGGAGGCCCGAGCACGCGATTTCCGCCGGAACTCCGCCTTCTCGGATGGCTCCCCCCTGTCACGAGGTCCGACATGCTCAGACTAGTCTCGCCCCCCGGTAGCGCACAAGAAAAGCGCCCCATACGCCGTAGCTGCCTCTCCCTGACTCCCGAAGAGTCATCCCGCCTTCGCGTTGTCCTTCAGAACTTGCGCCGTGCCTACGGCACGTGGAGCTGTCTTGCGGAAGCCATGGGGGTGAACATGTAGTCGCTCGTCTCCGTGGGCTCGGGCAAGGTACCTGGGTCGCCCGGCATGCTGCTTCGCGCTGCCCGCGCGGGCGGCATCACCGTTGAACGCTTGCTTGGCGGACAGCTCTCCGTCGCCGGGCGTTGCCCGCTCGCGTTGATCGAGCGCGTGAAGCTCGAGCCCGTCGTGCTCGCCGTCGTACTTCTCACCGCCCAGAGCTACACCATGCCGGAGGTCGCGGCGCGGCTGAGAATCCCCGTGAACACGGCGTGGACTCACCTCCGAAGAGCGAGAGTGAAGTACAAGCGGGCGATGTCGAGGGGGTAGGCACCTTGGCGCACTCAGCCCTTCACGAGGCGTGAGACGAGCTTGCGGTGATCCTCGCCTTGCTCGGGCTGGGCTTCACGGCGGCCGAGATCGCGGCTGAGCTCGGCATCCCCGAGACGAATGGCTGTCACGCGCGAGTCGCGTTCCTGCGGGCGCTGACAGATGGCGCCGATAAGGCCAGACATGGTAGCCTTGGGTCATGTCCCAAGGCAAATCCGTCCCGTTCAAGCTTGATCTCGGTCCGCCGGCCGTCCTGCGCGTGACGATGGACGATGGGACGGTGTATATAACCAACATGACCGTCGAAGTGTTCGACGTGATCGACTTGGGTGATCGAAACCCAGACGGCACCCACAAGGTCACGATCCAAGCGGGCATCAAGCTCCAGACCAAGCAGGTGCTGCCATGAACATGCAGATCACGCAACAAGTCGGTGCCTCGATTGCCGGTGACGCGAACATCATCAACCCGTACGAGCATGCTGCTCATGCTTGCCCTTTTCTGGATGGGCTGCATGGGCGCATTGCTTCAACGCTGAACCGTATCGATTCGTTTGCGGATCTGGATCCTAACTGGGATTCGTATCGCGCGCGTCAAATCGCTTCGAGCGCGCGACAGAATGCTAGAACATTCTTGCTGTTGGTTGCTGCGACCATACAGGCGGTGGGTCTTGCATTCATACGACCGTTCGCCACGCCACTAGCAGATGGTGGAGTGCAGTTGGAATGGGAAGAAGGCGATATATGCATTGAACTTGAGTTTGCGAGCGATGGAACTCTCACGTTTCTT
>CAZVMT010000297.1:0-3102 GCA_964628765.1 uncultured Candidatus Bathyarchaeia archaeon
TATCCTAATAACAAATAATCTTCTATACCCCCACAACCCCCTCAATATCCGTTAAAGACCTTACTCCTCGTCGGTGACCTGCTACAAGACTAAGACCACTGAGCGCCACCCGCCCAAAATACCTCTTTCTGAAGCCTCAAACAACCATCACATAATCAACAAGGCACAAAAATATGGGCTAATCGCTGAAAACCCCATAACACCCGAGACAAAAAACAAACTATCACAACAATAAACCAGATATAAACCAAATAAAAACAACCATCATCAACATAAGACTCGTATTACTCCGAGCCTGATAACGAACCTAGCTGTAGAATATGATGAGGCCCAGTATTGATGCCCCTCTATGATATGAGTTGAACTTTTACGCACTTCGGACCATTTCTGGCTCGAATCAGCGTAAAACTGACTCTATCGCCTCGCTGTACCTCATCAGCGTTCGTGAGCTGGCTAATGTGGAAAAACGCTTCTTCACCAGATTTTGTCTCAACAAATCCATATCCCTTATCCGAGAACCATTTACTGACAATCCCCTCTAATATACTCCCCTCCACTTCATTGATATACGGTTGAGTTAAAAAACCCCTCATTATACCGCATCTTCACATGCACGTCTATAGCTGAACCATGAAATCCAAACAATTTACCAGTTCCTTGTACCTGTTACGAATAGTAACCTCAGTAACCTGAGCCTCACGAGCAATATCCCCCTGAGTCCCCGAATCCAAAGAAAACCGGGTGCTAATATACACACAGGCCGCAGCCATCCCACTAGGACCACGACCAACAGTAAGCTTCATCAATGAAGCCTGATCAAGAATCCGCACAGCCAACCTCTCAGTCTCACCGCTTAGCCCCAAATTACTCACGATCTTACTAACATAACCACTCGGATTAACCTGCGACACATCTGGCTTCAAAGATCTCAACAAGAAACGATAGTTACGAGCCACCTCCTTCTTAGAGATACCCACTGAGGCAGCCACCTCCTCAAGGGTCCTAATAACCCCACACTGCCTACAAGCCAAATAAATACAGGCAACCGCAACACTCTGAATAGTACGCCCCCGAACCAAACTAGCCTTCAAAGCCCGCCTATAATTCATACTACTGGTCTCAACCACGTTCTTCGGCAGATTCAACCTGGAGCTAATCTTACTCATTTCGCCTAACGCGTAGCTGAGGTTACGATCCACACCATTCGCGACCTTACTCCTACGTTGCCACTTCCTCAGCCGATAGATCTTGGATATCATCTCGGGGTCAAGCTTGCGCCCCATGGCGTCGCGGTTCTGCCAACCAATATTGGTGCTGAGTCCGCTATCATGGATCATTAAATTCAACGGGGCACCAACCCTGGGGAGGGTCTCCCGTTGCCCTGGGTCGAATGCACGCCACTCAGGACCCGTATTAAACAACGTGGAAGAGATCACTACGCCACATGATCGGCAGACAAGCTCCCCGGTCTCGCTGTCTCGTATGAGCCGGGCTCCGCCACACTCTGCACAGACACCTGTATTCACTTGTTTTGCTGTAGAATCCACAGACACAGGTACTGTACCCAGCTTATTAAAGGGTTATAAAACAGTCAGTCTGTCAGAATAACCAGTGAGAAGAGCCCGTATTCAGCTTTTAGACCTCGCGTCTAGATACAACCCCAACTGGAAGGGTCGAGAAAACTCCACCCCGCAACGTTTAACTCTACATATGTATATCCATATGTAGATCAAACTTGACCTCAAAAACCATATCCGTATCAGAAGACGCATACAAACTACTCATGCGCATGAAACTCAAAGACGAGAGCTTCACCGAGACCATCCGAAGACTAGCCAAACGCCGACGACTAGCAGACTGCGCAGGACTATGGATCGACATACCAGACGACGAGATGAAAAACCTTCACACAAGCCTAACGGAACTCAGAGAAACAGCCACAGAGTCACTGGAGAAAACAAGAATTGAAAATAGTTGACACAACCTTCATAATCGGCCTACTAAGAAACGACCCATCCACCGTCCAGAAAGCACACGAACTCGACGAAGCAGGGGGAGCCGCCACAACCGTCATCAACATCTACGAGACCATGTACGGCGTATACAGATCACTATCAGAGCAAGAAAAGAGGCTAGACTCCCTAAAACGAGTAATAACAAACCTAGAGATACTCGATCTAGACCACGAGGCCGCATCCAAAGCAGCGGAAATATCCGGGACACTAAACCGGGAAGGAAGAGGAATCGACCCCTTCGACTCACTAATAGCCGGAATCGCCCTCACCAACGGAGCCGAAGCCCTCATAACCAGAAACATCAACCACTTCGAAAGAGTAAAAGACCTAACCATAGAAACACATTAAGCAACCCCACCATAAATAAACAAACCAGATAAGCAGACTCAAAAAGAGCAGAACAAAAAAATTATTTTCCCCATTATACCGAGCAGCTGATATCAAAAACAACCCACCAAACCAAGAAAAAAAAGCACCGAACCACCACCAGCGGACACCATAAAAACCACCACACACCCACTATACCCCATGAACATCACCGTAGTGGGCATGGGCTACGTCGGCATCCCCGTAGCAGCACTATTCGCAGACAAACCAGGCAACCAGGTAACAGGCATCCAACGAAGAAGCCAACGAAGCGCATGGAAAATAGACGCACTCAACCAAGGCAAAAACCCCATAGGCGGAAACGAACCAGGCCTCGACCAACTCATCAAAAGAGTAGTAACCAACGGTAAACTCCACGCCACAGACCAAAAAACCAGCTATCAATCAGCAGACGCCATACTCATCACGGTACAAACACCAGTAGACCAAAACCACACCCCCCAATACGAGAGCCTCAGGGAAGTACTCCACGACATAGGCCAACGTATCAAACCCGGAGCACTCATCAACCTAGAATCCACAGTAGCACCAGGCACAACACAACACCTAGCCAAACCCATCCTAGAACAAGAAAGCGGATTAAAGGCTGGAGAAGACTTCCACCTCTGCTTCAGCTACGAAAGAGTCATGGTAGGAAAACTACTATACAACCTAACAAAACTCGACAGAATAGTAGGCGGAATCACCCCCGAATCCACCC
>CAZVMT010000298.1:0-3101 GCA_964628765.1 uncultured Candidatus Bathyarchaeia archaeon
GACCACTAAATCCAGTAAATGCATATTTTATTCTGTTCTTTTGGCAAAAAGAGTTCAACCTATTTTCTGTTTCTATTATAGTTGACGTGGGTAATCGAATAGTTTCTATAATTATTTTCTTAAACGATCTGTCTAAACTGATTTTATCTAATAATCTTGCATAATCCACTAACTTGGTTTTACCATAATCGATTCTTACTATATCTAAATCTGATAAATAATGTAAGACTTCGTTTACATATCCGATTGCTGCTTTGGTGTTTTGCGAGATTTCTGTTTGACTGGTAACTTTATTTACTAACAAATATTTTGCTATACGATATGATTTTATTGATTTTAGATTCACTTTAATTGTTATTAAACACTCCCCATTATAAAATTTTCGGTTTTTACCGAAATATTCGGTTTTTACAGAAAATGTTTATGTGAACTTTTGTTTTTAATAAATGCTGTTCTATTGTAAAATTATTGCACAAAAGAGATCATGGAACATATTCAAGGCTAGATGCATCATAAAACCACTCTTTTCAGCTAATATTATATCATATGCTATCCGTAACTTTGTCTATGATTATTCCGACTCCCAGCTCATATCGACCAAATTTAGATGACTTCAAAAAAGCAGCCCAAAGAATACAGGGCGTAGCGATCCATACTCAGTTAATACCCCTCAGATGGTATGATGAGAACCCCGAGATACTACTTAAACCGGAGATGCTTCAACCCATAGGGAGCTACAAGATCAGGGGAGTCTACAACTGGGTGAAAAAACTCGGTCCAGAGCAGAGAGCAAAAGGAATATCCACGGCTAGCTCAGGAAACATGGCGCAGGCAGTAGCGTACACCGCAAAGCAATTCAATATACCCTCACGGACAATAGTATTCGATACAACGCCTCAAACAAAGATTAACTCGATAATAAAGTACGGAGGCGAGGTCGTGAAGAAAACCTTTGATGAATGGGTTGAATATACTAACAATCCAGACGAGGATCGTAGCTTCATTCACCCATTGGAGGAGTTTGGGTTGATCGATGGGCACGGGACAATCGGTTTAGAGATCATGGAAGACATGCCCAACACCGAGACCATCTATGTTGCTCTTGGTTCAGGTTTCTTAGGGGCTGGCATCGCGTTGGCAGCCAAGGCGGTGAACCCATCAGTCAAGGTTATCGGGGTCAACTCCGAGAACTCGCCCCACTACTACGAGTGCATGAAACAGGGACGGGTAATAGATACATTCACGAAGCCTACAATTGCAGATGGTAACGCCGTAAACCTGGGAGCTTTCCCCAACTCCCATCAATTACTAGGATTGATTGAGGAGACCATTGATGACGTAGCATTGGTCTCTGAGGATCAGATAAAGGAAGCCATCCGGTATCTTGCAGTTGAGAATAAGCTTGTCGCTGAGGGCTCTGGCGCCATGAGTCTGGCCGCAGCCCTTAATACTCCAGTTGAGGAACGTGGAAAAACAGTCTGTGTCCTCACCGGTGGAAGCATAGACGCAGAAAAACTAGCGAAGATCCTGAAATAGAATCCAATAATTTCAGATTAAATGTTCAGTGATAATCGGGGTTGGATTCGAACCCTACCCCTAGAGGTGAACTCACCTTTTTACATCTCGGCGCCTCATATTTTGAGGAGAAGATATGCAAGCCAAGGACCTTCGACGCTACATCAAGACCACCGAGAAGATGGTCGTTCCAGCCAAGGTCGCGTCCACGACCCAGGGCAGCGCCATGCTCCGCAAGCTACCCCTCAGACTCCAGCGGTACATAGTTGACAGAGGCGCTCGCACCAACCCGTACATGAGCTTCGTCGTCGAACCTTACAGTGTGTTCCTCGCCTTTGAGGTCACCGATACAGAGGCAGCTGAGCGGGTGTTGCCGCCAAACTACAGCTTGTTTCCTTCGGCGATGTTCAACGATACCCCCAAGCGACCTTGCGCGATCATTAGCGCTTTCAATGTCCACACGAGCGTGTTTTGGGGGAGCCGCGTGGAGTATTACTTGATCGCTGAGAACTGCGAGACAGGGCTTCTCTCCTGGATCATCGTCGAGTACGAGAGCAACACACATAGCTACGACCCGAGCCAGGGCTTCATCGGACCGAGCACGTCACATTCAGTGGTTACGACTTCTTATCTCGGTGAGATCATCGTTGATGTTGCGAGCAAGGAGTCCGGTAACAGCCTCACCCTCACCGCTGACATGAATAATGGTGTGCTCACGGGGCTCGATCAGCGCCTGTGGGTTGAGGGCAACCTCTCGGTTGACTACGGTGGTGAGTTGATGCAATGCACCAAGCCGTTTAGTCTGGTGTTCGATCCGAAGGAGATGGCGCAGGCGCTGAAGTTACCCCTTGACGATATCTTGCTGTGTACCAACACGTTCGGTGGTGGCGTACTGGACCCGGTGCCTTTCGAGGCGGCGTGTTTCCCCTATGCGCAGCACTTCATCACTACGAGCGTCCCGACAGCCACATCGATGCGGACAGCCGAGGATCTTGAGAAGGCTGTGAACGAGATCAACGAGGAGATGAATGCCCCAGAGGAGACGGACTGCCTAGAGTGAACGATGTCTAGTGTACTAGCCTTTAAAAATCGCTGATGGAGTTTTTTTGACATAGATTAGAGGTTTAGTGTGCCATTGATTAGTGGGGTTGCTTTTCCTGTAATACGCACACCATCCTCAACAATCTCAACTGAATACTCGCTACCCCTCTCAGAGAGCTGCCCAACCTGCATCTTATCCTTACCAAGAATATCTCCCCAATAGTGTCCAAACATACAATTTGCTATACCAGTACCAGCGTCCTCATCTATGCCCATCAAAAGAGCAAAAGCACGGAAAACATAATCAAACTCCTTTTCTCCTTTGGACATTACAGCTACAGCGTTGACATTGTTCTCTCGACTATACTGTAATAATCGGTTGAAATCCGGGTTAAAGTCAGCGACCTTTTTTTGTGATTCTAGTATGATCATGTAAGCTTGCATCTCTTTATTGTAAAAGGTCTCACTGTCCTCGTCCAGTCCAAGAAGCTTACATAGATCTGGATTGGATTTAGGAATCATGGACCATTGTGGGAAGTTTAGTG
>CAZVMT010000299.1:0-3083 GCA_964628765.1 uncultured Candidatus Bathyarchaeia archaeon
CTTCTTGTGAAAACGGTTTCGAGATTACTTCATCGGCTCCTGATTCTTTCATCATCTTATAATCTATAGATCTATCGAGTACGCTCATCATTATGATTGGAATGTTTCTTGTTTTCTCATTTTTTTTCAGTTCTCTGCACGTTTCAAACCCGTTTTTATTGGGAAGTAACGCGTCAAGGAGGATGAGTGATGGATCTTCTGCTCTTGCTTTTTTTAGTGCTTCTTCACCATCTTCCGCGATAATGACTTTATAATCATTTGATTCAAGATAGATATTAATTAAATTTAAAATATCATGTTCATCTTCGACCAGAAGTATTCGAACAACCACACATTGTATATTATCAATAGAACTATTAAGTGTAGTTATTATCTAAATAAAAAAACATCTTTTATTTATGCGATATTTAATCTTTACCATTAGTTTTCATTAATTCTTGTATCATATTTAAGTGGATTAAATTACATTTTTATGAGTCAATATTTAGGATTGCTTGTTTTAATAGTTTTTTTCACGTTAATGGGGTTTGTAGTAGTTTGTAACTGGGAAAACAAGGGTTATGATAGCCGATAAGAGGACTGGTAGGCTTGAATCACTTAAAAAGAGGAATAGTCATAATGGTCTAAAGCGCTGAAAGCTCAAATGCTTACTGAATGGGCGTTAATGCGACACACCTTCAAGCCATTTATTCAGAGAGCAGCGAATAACTCTCAGGGCTCCATTACTAGACACCAGAAAGGGGTGTTGATATAGCCTTTTTCACTGGGCTAGTTCAAGGGGGAAAAAAGCCAGTGTTTTCTAATAATACCAACACCAAGTTTAGGTTATGTTAAGCAGCCTAGAGAAACAGGTCTTTGAGTATATCGAGGCAAATAGAGACCCCATGATCAAGTTCCTGAGAAAAATGGTGAGCATCGATACTCAGACCCCGCCTGGCTTGAATTATGATTTACTCTGCGATGTACTGGTTGACAAATATCACACACTGGGATACGATACCAGTGTCCATGAAGCCACAGAGAAATACCTCAAACAGTCGGGGGCAACCCACATGGGGCTAGAGGGACCGAGAAGCAACATGGTAGCGTCCCTAAGAGGAGCAGGGAAGAGCCCTACGATGCATATCAGCGCTCATATTGATACAGCGGCAATTCAGGAGGAAGGCTGGACCGTGGATCCTCTTGGGGGAAAGGTAACACATGATACGCATTACAGTAAATCGATTCATGATAAGGGTGGCGGCTATATCTGGGGACGTGGTGTGGCTGATGATAAGGGTGAGTTTGCGGCGCTCACTTTGGCAGCTGAGGCACTCCAGGCACTGGATGTCAGGCTTAAGGGAGACCTTATAGTAACGGGTAACTGTGATGAGGAGATCGGGGGTGTGGCTGGTCTCGGGTACCTCATCAAGGAGGGGTTGGTGAAGGCTGATTTTGGTATCCAGCTTGACGGTGGACTACAGGGCATTGGGTTGGCTGCTATGGGGAGGACAAGGTTCCAGATAGCTACCCATGGGGTAAGCTACCATGGGCAGGTTCCAATTCTCGGGGTTAACGCCATCGAGAAGATGAGCAAGCTGAATGTAGCTTTGACTGATTACTGGAGGAATACGTTGTTGAAGCGTCGTGTGCCTGTCTCTGGGATCGATCTTGGTGAAGCATTACGTGAGAAGGGCATCGATGAATTGACCGCGATGCTGAACATCGGCACCATCAGGGGTGGTGTTCAGGGCGCGACGGTGCCTGATCACTGTGTGGAGGAGGTTCTACGAGGCATGGTTCCTGGGGAGACCTTTGATGAGACTTATGCCGAGTTCAAGGAGGTGTTAGATGGTGTGAAGGCGGGTGATCCGGCTCTGGAGTATTCACTGGATGTCATCAACTACAGGGAGGGCTACGTAGTGCAGGCGGATGATCCATATGCGTTGAGCTGTCAACGCCTCATAGAGGAGGCTACCGGTAAACGTCTCCCATTCACTGGGACCCTGGCTAGTACGGATATGAATTATCAGGTTGTTGATGGCGGTATGAAGTGCGTTAACTTCGGCGTTGGCGGAACCTACAGCAGGGGACACAAACAGGATGAGAACGCTTCAATCGATGAGATCATCGAGTGCAGCAAGGCTGTTGCGCTCATCATATTAAGGAAGCTGGGCGTAGCCTGATCCCTTCGGAGATTGATAGAGCTAAGGGTTTGAGATCAGGAAGAGGACCTTATCCTCGATGTATATAATCGTCTTCTGCTGAATGTAGCAGGGTTTTGTCATTAAATTTTATATTATTTTGGGTATTATTAGAAAAATCTATTTACTATTTCAATACTCCATATATGTTCAATATGACGTATCAAAAAAAGGGTTATTGGATTGTAAGTCCTTTAAATTTCTCTGACGAAGTTATTAAAGAAAGAAAACTAGGTAAAGTTCTCATACATGATAATACATTGAGAGAAGCTGAACAGATACCTGGCGTAACGTTAGGGGTCGAGGACAAAGTAAAAATAGCAAAAGCGCTCGACGAGGTTGGTATTCACAGAATTGAATTAAATTTTGGGCTGCCTCATCAAGTACAGTCTGTAATTGAAGTTTTGGATCTTAATCTAAATGCAGATATTTATGCGACAGCGGGAAACACTAAATCTCTAGACCTCGCGAGAAAACACGACGTTAAAAACGTTCTCATCGGTGGAGTTCACATTGATGACTGGAGTATTAACAATGTTTACCATAAAAATAAGGAATGGGCAACTGAACAATACGTAAGTCGAATTGAATACGCGAAACAACATGGATTAACTGTTATGGCCTTCTTCCCAGATGCTACTAGAGCGGAGTTTAATTATCTATTGCAACTTTCTCAAGATGTTAAAAAAGCTGGTGCAGATTCCATTGGATTGGCGGATTCATGGGGTGTAGCAACACCTGAAGGTGTTTATTATATGGTAAAGACATTAAAAGAGAAGGTAGGGTTACCAATTGAAATTCATGCTCACAATGATTTCGGATTAGCGGTAGCAAATTCTCTGGCCACATATAGAGCAGGTGGAGAAATAATTCAAGCCAGCGTCAATGGACTAGCGCATA
>CAZVMT010000300.1:0-3056 GCA_964628765.1 uncultured Candidatus Bathyarchaeia archaeon
GCAGGGGGTCAGCCCCTACAGCGACCACTGGCCCTTCTTCTTGAAGAGCGTACCATGCGCCAGCAACAGTGACCCCACAGCGGTGAGAACAGGCAGGGGCTACGGCCACACCAAATACGATACACTGGATAAGGTGGAGATGAAGTACCTGCACCTAGCTGCAGCGAACCATACAAGGATTCTCTACAGGGTCGCAAACGAGGATGACTGGAAACCAAGGCGGAAGACCAAGGAGGAGATCGAGGAGTTCATCAAGGAGCAGGGCTACGACAAGACCGTCGCCTTGGCTGACCAAGTACGGGAGTACGTCAAGAAAAACTACTCGAACATCCACCCAGAGACCAAGGAGTGGCTTGTGCGAGGCGGAGCCTGGTAGGCTCCATCTCTTTTTTATTCTATATGTTTGGGATGTGTATACTGAACCTGATCTGTATAGCTATACCTTTTATCTCATGGTAGGCGCATCTACCTAGGAATATCATTGAGCACCAAGGAATACTATGATGTTGTCGTCGTGGGCGCAGGGATAAGTGGATTACTCTCAGCACTAGCCCTCTCCAAGGAGGGAAAAAAGGTGCTCATCTTGGAGAAGGAGGACTACATCGGCGGTGTCTGCAGATCATACAAGTTTAACGGGTATACGGTTGATACTGGGCCTCATATTATCACGAGGCTGGATAGCGGCCCTTTGAAGGTGCTCATGGATAGGTACTTTGACTTTGTGCCCTATTTTGTGCCTTTTGGCAGGTATTATATTCGCCTTGATGGGCAGTTGAAGGCTTTCCCCTGGAGCGTCAAGGACTGGATGACATTTGACCTGCTCCCCATCGAGGACAGGTCGTTATTGATGAAGGCTGTCTTTGACATCGCGTATATGCTTAACACGGGGGCGGATATGACTCAGGTGAGCATACAGGATATAATGCCCAAGAGCCTCTCATCGCCCTCTGTAGCTTTTCTGGATTATCTATCATACTTCATGCTGGGCACTGGACCCGAGAACGCCCCTGTTTCACGTTTCATCGACAGGAAGAACTACAAGACAGAGAAGCCCAAGGAGGACAACGGGATAAACATCCCATACGTGGGCAGGCTCTACAACATGCTCATAGGGGGCAAACCAACCGACCAGTACTACCCAAGGGGTGGGGTCCAGAAGATCACTGACTCGCTGCTCTACTCGATGCCCAAGAGCGTCGATATTCATCTGGGGGAGGAGCTTATCGAGGTTAACACCAAGAAGACTCGGAAGCGGCATGAAATAGTCGATAGGGTGTCTGGGGTAACCACGAGTAATGCCCAGTATGACGCTGATACTGTCATCTACTCTGGTTTCGCCACAGAGATACCTGGGTTGGTAAAGACACGGTTACCAAGTGAATACGTTGATAATCTGAGCAAGATCGAGAAGGTGAGGAGCCTAACCGTCTGGCTTGGCTTGAATGAGCCGGTCTTCAGGGATGAGGGTAGCGAGATGTGGATATCCACTGACCCTGATACATATCATACTTGGCTGATCCCAACATCCAACTATGATTCATCGCTGGCACCTGAGGGAAAGCATCTCGTGGGGTTCGCCTTCATCGTCCCACAGGGGACTGGTTCAGAGGAGGCGAAGGAGAGGGCTCGTAACACCATCTTCAGCACGGTGCCCGCCTTGGAGAAGTATATGGATATGATCCATTATCAGGAGCTTGTGCCCGAGAAGGCGATATGGAGCATCAACGCAGGGTTCGGGGACGTGGTGACACCAATAGACAACATGTACTGCGTCGGTAGCGACAGCTATAAGCGAAGCATGGGGCTGACCCGTGCAAGCTACAGTGTGCTGAAGATGCTTGACACCATGGGCGTCTAGCTCACATCCCGCATGGCCATCTCAATGAGCTTCTCAGGCCACTTATCAGAGGCAGTAGCCCAGTAATAATCGAAAACATCACTGGCCCAACTGTGGCTGTCTTCATCCTTTCCAGTGAACCCCGTGTAGTCGATCTCGTCGCCGAGGTTCTTGAAGGTGATGAGCCCCGTCTCTTTCTCGGTTAATATCAGACCCAATGGTATGGCGTCCATGAATCTTGTGTCGAGGAGCTGGGGGTCACTGAGATCAGTATATTTGACGTTGAATCGTTTCCATACACCGGGTGGTGGGGTTATGTCTTTGATGGTGAGGAAGTGGAACTCTACCCCGTCTCTGACTTTCTCTTCCAGTATGGGTAGGGTGTGGCTTACCATCTGGTCCAGCATGATGTGTATGTACTCCTCTGCCTCCCTGAGGGTTCCCTCAAGCATATGCAACACAGTCATTATGTCATGCTTGTAGCTGCACTGACTCAGTTCGCCTACTCGGCTAGTGAATTGTGTTGGTAGTTCCTTCATTGTGTGGGTTGTGAAGTATGTTCTGTGTTTGTATAGGAACTCGTAGCCTGGTACGAGGGAGATTAAGTGGTCTGAGAATGGAGTGGCGTGATAAAGCCCATCAGGGTCTCTTGCAGTCAGGCTCATCTTGTCCAGTCTACTGAGCTGCCTGCTGATCTCCTGAGCAGGGAGGTCAAGGTTATTGCTCAGGTCTGTGAGTCGCTGGGGTTCCATGTGAAGCTGCTTCAATATATCTATGCGTGTATCGTTAGATAGCTCGAAGAATAGGTCGCTGAGGCTCATGGTGGTTCATAACCTGTTAAAATCAATACCCGTTTAGATTATTCAAAGTATTCGCCCATAGCAGAATAAGGACATCCACCACGCCAACTGTATCGACACATGCCCAATAAAAGTGATAAAATAGAGCTGGAGCTAGAGGGGGGAGGGGGGTATACCTACCCCAACCCATTTACGGTTCCCAAAGGCGAAACACACCCTAAAACGGGTTCTTTTTAAGATGATCTATGTAAAAAAGCGGTATGGTAACGAGGTTTTCGTTACTGTATTGTACCTCATCATAGGAGGAGGCGGTGACGATCTGCGGGAAATAAGACTCTGTGGGTTAATGATTTGAGCAGCAATAGAAGAATATCATCATGGACATCATCCAAGTAGCTACTGGTTTATTGATCGCAGGT
>CAZVMT010000301.1:0-3054 GCA_964628765.1 uncultured Candidatus Bathyarchaeia archaeon
TTATTAAAACAGGATGCGCTGAGCTGAGCATGACGAGCCAAGTCCTCCACTAGCTCCCTCGTTATCTCGACTGGTTGTAGAGACCTGTAGGCTCTCCGAGTATATATCGCATCTGTCACATTCATCTATCTCATCTCTGGAGTTCGGTTAGCTTAGCCATTATATCATCCACGTGGCCAGCGACCTTGACTTTACTCCAAATAAACGCGATCATTCCCTTAGGGTCAATCAGGAATGTGCTTCTTACGACACCCATGTATTCTCTGCCATACATTTTCTTCTTCTGCCAGACACCGTATTCTTCAAGGGTCTTCTTCCCTGTGTCGCTCAGGAGGTTTATAGATAGATCATGTTTCTCCCTGAAGTTAGAGTGGCTCCTAAGGCTATCTGGGCTGACACCAAGGATGACCGCGTTTTTTATTTTGAACTCGTCTTCTGCTGCTGTGAATTCGAGTGCTTCGAGTGTGCATCCTTTGGTGTTATCCTTGGGGTAAAAGTAGAGTACAACCCATTTTCCCATCTGATCCCTCAGACATATCTCTCCCCTATCCGGGTCCATTAGACAGAAATCCGGTGCCATATCTCCTATCTTTAATTCACTCAAGTTTTTCACCAGAATAATAGTAGTCTTAAAAGGGGGTTATTTAAACGGTCTCGGGTTCCCGGATGTTGTAGAAGGCTCTTTGGACGACTTCTGGGAGGGCTGGGTGGATGTGCATCGCGTCTATCAATGGATGGACGGTTCCTTCTCCTGCGTTCATCACGTTGATTACCTCCTGTATTAGGATGGGTGCGTAGGGTCCTACTATGTGGGCTCCTAGTATCTTGTAGTTGTCCCGGGTTATGATCACCTTCACGTATCCATCTTCCTCTGCCATGGCTGCACCTTTAGCGGTGTCAATGTAGTTGTATTCGCCTATGTAGAACTCCTGTCCTCTCTCCCTCGCCTCTGCCTCGGTTAAGCCAACTGCTGCTACCTGTGGCCAGCTATACACCGCGTATGGGACAAGATCATAATTCAGTGGGTGACTGTGTCCGTGGCTGAAGGCGTGCCAGACGATCTCGGCTTCCTTGTTGGCTACGTGTTTGAACATTGCTTTTCCAACGGCGTCTCCCAGTGCCCAGATCCTTGGTTTGCTGGTTTGATACTCCTCATCAACTATGATATAGCCCCTATCATCCACCTCGACACCGGTTTTCTCAACCTTGAGCAAGTCAGCGTTACTCTTTCTCCCAGCGCTAAGTAAAATGTGGCTAGCGGTGTATTCCATGGTTTCCCCGGTTTTCTTCTGGGCAGTTACCTTGAGTTTTTCCCCGGTTTTCTCGACTTTTTTGACCTCGATATCCGTCTCGATGTGCATCCTTTGCCTCATCGAGGTAATCAATATGTCCGAGACCTCGGGTTCAGCATGTTTTATGAGTCTGGGGCTTCTGCTGAGAAGTATTACGTCTACGCCCATGCTGCTGAAGAAGTGAGCCATCTCACAGGCGATGAATCCCCCACCTACGATCACCATGCTTTCCGATTTTTCTTCAAGGTCCCACACGTTTTCATTGGTAAGATATGGTACTGATTCGATACCCTTTATGGGTGGGATCAATGGCCTCGCCCCGCTAACAAGGAAGATGTTATCAGCCTTGATGGTCTCATCGCCAACCTTCATCGTGTAGTCGTCGATGAACTCACCCTTTACAGGGTAGTATGTTAGTCCCTTAACTTGGTTGATGGTTTCCTCCATGGGCTGTCTGTCATGGGCTACGAAATCACGTGTTCTCTTCATTATGCCACTGAAATCTATGGATTCAATCTTCGCTTTTACCCCAAGTTCCTCAGCGTGTTTAATTATATTGACTAAGTCCGCTGGGTAGATGACCATCTTGGATGGTATGCAGCCAACATTCAAGCATGTACCTCCCAGTTTTCCCATCTCCACGAGCGCAACGGTCTTACCGCTGTTCACTGCAGCATCTGCTATCATCATCCCGCTCCCGCTGCCTACGACGAGGACATCAAAATGTTTCATGTACTGAACTCTTACAGGGGTGAATAAAAAGTGGGGTGGATTTACTCAAGCTTGGATATCCCGTACTTGCTGTAGTAGTCTATCCAGAGTTTCTTCATCTCGTCGCTGAGGCTGTCCTTTATGAGGTTATAGATGGTCTTGATGTTCTGGATGCTGAATACCTTGAGGTTTAGCTCCTTCTCCAGGTACTCAACAGCGCTCATATCCTCTATGTTATCCTTATCTCCGAGGCGCTCAAGACGATCAACGGCTATCACCAAGCCAACTATCTCATGGTCTCCCAGAAGCCTCAGCTTCTCGATGGTCTCAACCTTAGTGATGCCCGTAGTGATCGTGTCGTCTACTACGAGTATGCGTTGACCGGGTTTGAAGTAGCTGGCTCCCACCAGAACACGGTCTGTGCTGAGGTCACCGTAGTTTTTCTCTTCTTTACGGTCGTACATGTAGCGTTTGTCCATGCCATAGAGCTCGTTGAGCCCCTCGCATGTGAGGGTTGCGAGACCGATGCCTTTGTAGCTTGGACCGAACACGTAGTCGAAGTCTGGGATATCTCCACGCTCCATAAGGAGGGCTATGTAGCTCGCGAAAGCCCACTTGACCTTGGCTAGACTCTCTCCGTCCGTTAATGCGCCTAGGTTGATGAAGTATGGGCTAGGCCTGCCGCTCTTCAATATGAATGGTTGATCTGGGCTGGGTGGGAACCGTAGGGCTCCTCCCTTTATCAATGCCTCAAGGAATACTTGCTCTATCTTCGCCTCTGATACCAGTCCCGTTCCCTCTATCCTGAACTGATCGCTCTTGATACCCTCAAGGATCGAGCCATACCATGTTATGCTCCCACAGTATGTGCAGTGGAGCTTGGTTTCCTCGATCCTCTCACCTGTCTCAACCCTGAAGCTTGTCTCTGGGGCAGTGAACTCCTTGTTAGTTGGACATAATAGGTTAGGGCACTTGAAGACTCCCTTGATCTCCTCGGGGGGATTGATGACTCGTTTTTCCTTCACCTCCCAGTCTTGGATGATATTGAGGG
>CAZVMT010000302.1:0-2980 GCA_964628765.1 uncultured Candidatus Bathyarchaeia archaeon
ATTTCTCAGCATGTATGGCGCCCACCGGGTGAACACTTGGAACGGCGGGATAAATGTAACCAATGTCGTGATACCCGGAGAGAACACTGTTAGTGGAGTCCTATATGAGCCCAAAGAGATCACAGGTCAAACAATAGGGGTCGTACTCGCCCACGGGGTATCAAACAGCAAAGAACCCTTCAGCGGCGCTGCATTGGAGCTGGCAAAGCATGGCTATGTAGCATTATCTATCGATCTATTTGGGCATGGTAGGTCGTCTGGTAGTCTTGATGGGGGTGATCCCAGTCTTGGAGTTGTACAAGCAGCCCGATATCTTGGTGAGTTACCTTATGTGGCGGATGAGATTGGATTGGTTGGTCATAGCCTCGGCGCTGGGGTCAGCCATATCGCTTCGATCAATGTTTCTGAGGCTGGGTTGGTGTTAATCGGTGGAGGCATCGGGCAGAATCCCTATTTTATGTTGGATGAGATGGTTCAGCCCTCCAATGTCCTCGTCATCATCGGACGATACGATGTGTTATTCGACTTAGACACCCTTGATGATGAGCTTGAGGCAAGCTTCCCTGACCCTCCCGTGTTGAACCAGTTGAAGGGTGACCCGGAGGAAGGCACGATGACCATGCTTCTTACCCCTGCTACAACCCATTTATTCGAGCCAGTGTACCCTGAAACAGTAGAGGCAACCGTTGAGTGGTTCAAAGCCATCACAGATAACACAGGCAACTATCCGCAAACCTACCTCACCAGGGAACTCTTGATAGCGTTTGCGCTTGTTTTCTTTATCGCCTCGATAATCGTCTCCCTCACTATTAACGCTGTAAAGGTTGAGCCTCAGGGTATGGATCGATTGAGTGGGGTGGTCTATGGATTGGTTGGTTTCCTAATTTTTCTCCCAGCGATGCTTCTGGGCAATATTCTCCCTTTCCCGCCTCAGGTCTTTGGGTCATCTATCGCATGGTGGCTGATGATCTGGGGGATAGTCATGTATCTGTTGACGGTAATCTGGAGACATGAAAAGATCGAGTTATCTTTACGCCGAGGTGAGGTTGTCTATGCTTTGCTGGTTTTTGTCGCTGTTTACATTTTCTGCTCTGGGTTAGAGTATGTCTTTGGTTTTGGTTTCCGCCTATTGGTACCAATTATGAGGTCACTGACCCTCAGGCGAGCCTGCTCTTTCCTCATGTACATTCCATTCATGTTTATTCACTTTCACTCAGAATCCAACTGGTTCAAGACACAAACAAGCTCCATCCAAGGTCTAATAGCCTCCAAACTGGGAATCTTCACCGCCATAATACTGGCACAGTATGGGGGATTTTATCTGCTGAACATTGTTCTGGTAGGTGGCTTTGCTGGGTTTATCTTGGAGTTTCTTGTCGCTATTGTTCCTATGTTGTTGATTTCTGGGCTCATCACAGCTTACGCTCAACGATATAATAGGCTTGGAGCCGCTGTCATCCTGAATGCCTTAATGTTTAGCTGGATAGCGGCTGGGCTGTTCCCGTATTGATGGGTTTAGGAGAAGGTATCGACTACCTTTCTCAACTCTCCGCAAATCTGGAATAGCAGTGAGATCTCCCCACCAGCCACCAGAACCTTTGCGCCCTTGGCGATACTGTTCCTCACAGATTCATCGAATGGGCTGTAGAGGAAATTCGCCATGGGTACACCATGCTCATCGCATTTCTTAATCAACTATTTCGCCATATCGGTCCCCTGCAGGGAATCCAATCCCATGGGTAGGTGGGTGCCATGTTGCTCAGTCGAGCCAACTGGTATGACCACTGTCTTGGTGTGTTTGAGGAGGTCCTCGATCTCTGGTCGGGTCATCTCAAACAAGGTCTTGGGTCCTCTGACCTCATATAACACCTCGTCACTCATTTCTAAAACATTCAAAACCATGAATCGGGCATTATTTAGCATTTAAGACTCATAGCCGGATAGCCATGGGCGTGTTCCCATGAATAATATTATGTTTTCGTGTTTGTTCAATACATGGTTTTATCAGAATAAGCAGGTTAATTCAGGTTATGTCCAATGTAAAGCTTCTCGAAGACCAAGACTTCAAGGAATACGTCAGGCTCAGCAATGAGGCTTACCCAGCCATGTTCACAAGTCTCAGCGATGAACAGACCGAGGGCTGGATCAAACGGATGCAGGAACAGCAAGCCAAGCGAACCGAGATACAGTATTATGGATACTATCGAGATGGTAAGCTATTGGGAGCGATGCGGGTTCACAGCTTCAAGATCAATGTCCACGGCGTCACGATGCAGGCTGGTGGGGTAGGGAACGTATGTGTTGACTTAGCTCACAAGAAGGAGCACATCGCCAAGGAGATGATGGAATACTACCATGAATATTTCAGGAAACAAGATGTTCCACTGCTCCTTCTCTGGCCCTTCAGGCATGACTTCTACATGAAGATGGGGTACGGATATGCGCCCAAATACAACAAATACATGTATAAGCCAGAAGATTTGCCCAATGGAAGCAAGACGGGCGTCGCCTTCATGGGTGAAGGGGATATCGATGACTTGCTGGAGTGCTTCAACAGGTACGCCTCTGTGACCCATGGGATGATCTACAAGAGCCGCAGGTTCTTCGAGCGATTCATCAAACGATTCAAGGCTATAGGGTTTAGAAACGGTGAACGCATCGAGGGATTCATGGGGTTCAGCTTTAAGAAACTGGACCCGGATAATCCCCTTCGCCAGAACATCGAGATAGAGTACATGGTCTACGAGAACCCCACAGCTCTAGGCAGGCTCCTCGCTTTCCTCCAGACCCAGCTGGATCAAGTGGAACGCGTTGTCTTCATGACATATGACGACGACCTGCATTATGTTTCAAAGGACCCACGGAACGGTGTGCCTCATATCTTCTACGTCAACCAGGAAACCAACGTACAGGGTGTGGGCATCATGTACAGGATACTCAACAAGGAGCTCTTCTTCAAAGAATTAGCTCCACATAGCTT
>CAZVMT010000303.1:0-2962 GCA_964628765.1 uncultured Candidatus Bathyarchaeia archaeon
GAATACTCTTGTTCAGCCATTATCCTCCCTACCTCTACCAGCCAGAGGAGCCAGACAACTATGATAACATAGATCGAACTGAGAGAAGCTGGTTACTGGGATTACTGAAACGATACGGTGTTGAGGCGTTCTTCGCGGGACATGTTCACCAGTTCGGGTACAAACAATACCACAGAACTAGGATCTACAATCTCTTCTCCACATGTTTCGTGAGACAGGACTTCTCGGAGATGTTCAGGGTCGCGCCAGCTGATGAGTATGGGCGAAACGATAACCCCAAGCTGGGGTACTGTGTAGTTGATGTATTCCCTGATGATCTCAGGGTGAATATTTACCGGTCTTATGGAGAGACACTTGAAGAGGGCGCTGAACTTGTTGAGAAGAAATGGGTCCAGTCGAGTACTCTTAATGTTCTAGGTTCACCGCTTGGAGTACACCTGCGGCACTCGTTGACAGAGACCATAGACCTTCCCTATATGGGTCCCATCGACGAGTTTGTGAGGAAGAGGACCAGAAACGATTACCCTGTGCTGGGGCTCTGGGAGACAGGCATAAAGTCACTGAGACTGCCACTGGATGATATTCGGGACAAGGATACTAAGAAGAGATTATACGAGCTCCATCAAGCAGGACATAGGTTTGGGTTTTTCTCGGTTGATCTACCAGCCAAAGATTTCATTGACCAGAACAGAGGCATAATTGATTTCGTTGAGGTGATCCTTCCATGGGAGAGGGCTCAGGAAGAACTATCTGAGGTATCCGCTCTTCGCGAATACACCGGGTTACCTGTCTATGTGGCGAATATCGAGAGCAGCGTCCACAGGGAGAGAAAGGGAACCAAGTTCAGCCACTACATCAGCCACGGATTCCACGTCGACGACACCAAGCAGCTCGAAGAGATACTGCCAGAGAAGGGAGCCATCGATGGCTTCGTGTTCCAGATAAACCAAACGGATAACCCACTGGACAGCGTTAAGAAGATATCAGAGTACTCGAAGATAAACGGGTTCAAAGCCATAGCGAATGTCAGGCTTGGCTCCGAGGACCCAGCCGAGTATTTTGATGACGATGATTACGTCGCAGGGAAAGCAGCGGAGGCAACCATAGCAGCGTACGCTTACCCCAATGTCCATGTGTTTCTGGACACATTTGTGGACCACGATAGGGGCTACTTCCCCCGAGTTGGTCTATACGATAGGAGGATCAACCCCCGAAAGGCTGCGTATGTTGTTAGAAACTTGAACGCGGCTGTGCAGTGTTACGGTTCTGAGATCACTGTGACTGATGTTCAGCATGATTTCAGAGGCATCTCATTCAGAGCAGGAAATATCTCATATCAACTGCACACTGATGGAAAGGGAATGGCGCCGAGCCGTGGCTCAACACTGGTTGATCTCATCACTGGCGAGATCGATCCAGAGATGACAGGCGCTTGGTGCCTAGAGATAATTGAGGACTAAAGCAGCAATAATCGGGTTCTTTGTAAATTATTTTTTCCAAAAAAGGCTATTAATTCGATGAAAAAGTCAGTTAAACGTGAATAACAGACACATAGTATCCATCACAATCCTATTCTTGGCAGCGCTAGTAATCATCATCTCAGCACAGAATAACAATCAAGCCACAGAACAAGAAGAAAGTCATATGGAAAGGGATACTCGGATGTATTTCTAATAAAATACTCTCCACTATGACTCTTACCATAAAAGATTCAAGTAAAATCGAGAAGAACCCCGTTTATTGCTCTCAGTAACAAACGTTTGGAGATAGTCTTAGCATACCTTTTAATTGCACGACTGTACCTCAGTGCAAAACGGAGTTTTATTGATGGCAAAATCCAAAAGTAAAGAAGCAAAAAAAGAGGGAATGAAGAAACACAAGGAACAGGAACGGGCAAAGAAAAAAGCAAGACAGGAAAGGAGAAAGGTTGCACTTCCTGTCAGCTATAAGAAGAAAAAATAGCTCGTCGAATCTCTCTTTATATAAAATATAAGATTCTGGGTCACGGATACCAGTAAAAATAACACAATCGAATATTTTATCCTCAGTTTTCACTACTATACCCCAAGGGTTCTACATTGAGTAAAAAAGGATTGAAATTCAAACTACATAAACAGGAAATCACCGCCGGCAAAGGCGTAATCACCACAAACCACCCCCTAGCCAGCGCAGCAGGCGCAGAGATGTACGCCCAAGACGGCAACGCCTTCGACGCAGCTATAGCCAGCCTATTCGCCCTCACTGTGGTAGAGCCGATGATGGTCAGCGTTTTCGGGGCAGGATTCTTTGTGCTACGAGACGCAGAGACAGAGAGAGTTGAGACCATCGACAACTACGCTTTGGCTCCCCAAGCCGCCACCGAGACCATGTATGAGATGGTCAAGGAGCGGAAACCCGGGCAGAACATCTTTGAAACCGTTGGGAAGAAGAACCTCGTAGGACCACTTGCGGTTGCTACTCCGGGTACGTTGAAGGCTTGGGAGCACGTCAACAAGCTCTACGGTGAATTGGACCTAGCAACTGTAATGGCTCCGGCAATCAGGTTAGCAAGCTCCGGGTACAGGTCCAGCCCATACATGAGTCACATCCTAGATGTCTGCAGAGAAGACATGGCTATGTACCCTGAGACAGCCAAGACCTACCAACCATCAGGTAGACCCGTCAAGCCGGGAACCCACATCACCCTACCAGAGTACGCTTTGACGCTCCAGAAGATAGCCAGGAAAGGCTCAGACATATTGTATAACGGCGAGATCGGGAAAGAGATCGCGGACTATATGGAGGAAACAGGTGGACTGATCACCAAGAAGGACCTCAGAGATTATAGCCTGATAACCCGAGACCCAGTCCACGGCACCTACAGGGACGACTACGAGATATACGCCATGGCGCCGGGGAGCAGCGGGGGCACCCATATCATACAGATGTTGAATATCTTGGAGAACTTTGATGTAGCCTCACT
>CAZVMT010000304.1:0-2944 GCA_964628765.1 uncultured Candidatus Bathyarchaeia archaeon
TCCGGGCCTCCACTGTCAACGTCTGGCTCTGCCCATGGGGGAAGCTGATCTTTACTTTATACTTCTCCCGGGGTCCGTTGAATAGCCTTAGATTCATCTCTTTGCGTTTCTGTTGGTCGGCTAAGCTGAGCTTGGGAGGCTTCTCTGGCTCCTCTGGTGGTGGCTCTTCAGGTGGTGGTTCCTCGGGTGTTGGCGGTAGGTCAGGGACGCCCTCATAATCCTCTTCCTCTCTCTGTATCGTGGGCTGTTTCTGTATCGCTTCCTGTCTCTCACGCTGCCCTTGGATCGACTCAACCCGTGTGTCAGCTAGATCGAATAACGCGAGTTTTATGTCATTTACACTTTTCTTTTTCAGTATATCCTTTAGCTTCTCGATGTCTCTCTGCGAAAACTCAGGTATGGTCTTTATGGTAGGTAGAATTGCATTTATTTTTCTTTGGGTCAACCCTATCTTTGTCAGCTCTGCAACTATTTCCTTGCTCGTGGTTTTAGCTCCGGGGCCGAGAACGCCTAACCATGCAGGGACTCTGTAACCCTGTAACGCGGCGGCCTCTAGGTCTAGGATGACGCCGGGGTTATGCCGTACCCAATTCTGTACCCATGTGACCATCTCGGGCTTGTAGACGGGGATTAGTTCACCTTTACCCTTGGGTATCGCTACGGGGATAAGGTCACCGCCGGTTCTTAGAAGGCCGTATTCGTACCCGTATGCCTCTGTGCCTAACTTGTATAGGGCACCCTCGGGGATCCGTTTTGATAGAAGTTCGGGGCTCCAAGCGATTGCGCCACTCCCATCCAACTCGCTGATCATTCTCATATTTTGTTTAACGAGAGTCTGATCATAGAATGTTTCATATCCGCTTACCTCAACAGGGTACCGGATCCGCTCCATCTCCATGAGCTCATCAGGGATATAATAATCCTCAATCGAGAAGCCTCCCCGTGTCCGTTTTATTGCTTCGCGCTCTAGTGCTGATCTTGCGCCGTTCACCAGCTTACCTAGCGCGTATCCTCCAACTATTGCGGCTCCTATGTTCACGGCTACCCCGAACGGATCTTTAGCAACGATGGACCCTAGTTGTGAACGATACTCTTTACCGTTTTTAATCGCCTCGTCGGACACTGTTTGATACGGGGCTACAGCCAATAATGCTTTTTTTGCCTCAGCCCGTAGAGCCGGGTCCTTTATGTCGGACTCTAGCTGTGCATCAATCCGGGCCATATATTCCTTACGTGATAACTGCTCCGTCGGTGTCAATATGAGCCCCACACCTTGAGCAAAATCAACCCATGACTGAGGCCGGACAAGCCCGGTGGTGGTTTCATACACAGTCTTGGAGGCGTCAACGCCCTTGGCCTGTAAGTATTTGAGGAAGCCCGCCCACGGCTTACCGTCATACATGGCTTCGGCAGCCTCGTTTGTCAGTTTGTCAGACATTTTATCGAGTCGCTTCGATTGGGGTGTGAATACATCTTCCCACGCGTTCCATAGGGATGCCGCCGTTATGCCGGTGGAGGTTATGATGGGTCCGGATGGCTTGGTGCCTTTAGGGAAGTCTCGTTCAAACTGTTTCTGGGTCATTAAGACCCCTAGGTGGTAAACCATGCCCGGCGGGGTAACTGTTGAGCTTTTTATGATCTTATTCTTACCTGGTGCCGGTGGCCCTGTGGCTGCCGCCTCTAAGCCCCGTACATATTTCTGTGCCTCCGCCTTAGAATTGAAAACCTTGTCTACTCCCGCTATTACATATACTGGATGTTTCTTGGCGTATTGAGCCGCCTTATAGCTGGTGTCAAATGTTTTATCCCCAACCTTCCACGTAGTCGGGACCACCAACTTAACCTTTGTCTCAGCTCTATGTATCTGCGATCTGTATTCACGTACCGCCTGATTGTATTCTTTCCATCCCTCGGTGTTTCCAAGGTCATAGGTCTTATCTCCAAAAGTGACCTTTCCACCGTATGCCTCGGTGTAGGACTCGGCTTGTTTAAGAGAGTCTTTTGCTTCTTGGATCTGTATCTGTACTTTTTCTTGGTCTGTCTGGCTGCCCGTGGCTCTGCGTTTCTCCTGTTCAGCACGCTGAAACGAGGTGCTAGTGGTGCTTTTCTTGGGTTTTTTAGGTGTCTGCGCCCTCTCTTTCTCCTTTTCAGCCCGTTCATAACCTGTAGGCTTGGGGGTTGGCGTTGGCTTGGGCTGCTGCGCCCGCCGCTTCTCCTCCTCAGCTCTCTGTGCCGCCCTTAATCTCTGCTGCTGAGCTCTTAGCCTCTCGGCTTCCCGCTTCATACGGTCTAAATCTGTACTCACCTTGAACGCCTCCGTTTCTTGGTGCTTGGCCTACTCCTCTCGTTCACCTTCTTTACCTGGGCTTTAGTTGGCTTACGCTTCTCAGTGGGGCTGCGCCGCCATCCATTTTTAGTACGGATATACCAGAACGCCTGATCGTGATAGGTGCCGTCCTTGTCGATGCACCTGTGAACGTCGCCCACCCTGGGGGCGCGTCCCTGATTCTTCTTGAAGTCTGCCGTTAGGTGCCTGTAGAGCCCTGCCCTGCTGCTGTCCCGTGGGTCTTGGCCCCGGGTCTTTCCACCCGTCCATTTTTTGAACCGGCCCCGGCTGTCTCTTATGAGCCTTGAAGCCCTTTCATCTGTCCACTTAGGCATTACTTACGCCTCCGCTTGCGGGCCTGTTCGCGCCAGTAAGCATGTAATTTATCGTCTACAATGCGAAGGGGCCCGTTTTTCTTCTCCCGTGGCTTCGTCTTGGTGGTCATAGACATCTAAGAAGTCATAGACATAGAGTGTAAAAAAGGTTTTGATACTATACCAATATACTGGGTATAAGATTTTATACCCTTCAGCCCAGCTAGACATCTAAGACCTTCAACAGTGTTGACATTTGACAATTGAAACATTCAACATTCAACAATAAGATTTAGGTATAAAT
>CAZVMT010000305.1:0-2944 GCA_964628765.1 uncultured Candidatus Bathyarchaeia archaeon
CGGCCAAGGTTGCCCGCAACGTTCGCAAGCTCAGCCGTAGTAGCAACCCCGCTGCTCGCCTGGCCCTTCAGTCACTGCGACACCAGCCGGCGAAGCTGCGACGCAGAATCCGGGCCATGCCGCGAGTGTCTGGGCCCCTCGACGGATTCGACTACGTGCTCACTTTCCGGTGACATTCCGTGGGCCGTTTCCGAGACAACATCGAAGCCCCGTTCCCACGGGCCAAGGCTGACACGTTCTTTGCCGGCCAGCTCGCGGAGAAGAGGTTTCAGCTCGGTCCAAACCCGTCCGGAGTCGGCCAGAAGAGGGGCATCTCACACGGCAATCTCAGAGTCGGATTCGTTGACGACGACCAGGCGGATGAGAATTTCACCGCCTACGTGACGCTCCCCGACGATGGCGCGGTGGTGGGTCCCATCGATCTGCCGTTCGAGCTCACGTGCGAGCTACCGATACTCGTCAAGGTGCGGCCAGATTCGGCGCCGGCTGCTGACCGTCATGTGATCGCGACCGTGAGCATCCCTCCGCTCAAGCACCGGTGGTCGGCCACCAGACGAGTCGTTCTCCCTCCCCCAGGGCCCCCTGTCGTGGCCGTGACGATTCCACAGTGGGTGCACTCCCTGACGTGCTGCGAGGTCGACGCGGTCGTCACTCTGTTCGATGCGACCGGCGCGCCTCTCTGTTCACTCATCGGACCATTCAAGGATTGGCCGCGTCCGCGACTGGCCACGATCATGGCCACCAGTTTCGACACCCCCGTCCCCGTACTGCTCTCGTACGAGTCTTGAGAGGCAACAGTGGCACGACGCAAGTTCTCAGCCCCCATTCAGAAACTGGTCGACAAGGCCGAAGCGCAGAAGCGACGAGCCCCGCGCCATCGAGCGCCTGCCGACCGTCACATGGCTCGAGAGCTCGTGCTGTTCATTCAGAACACGTCCGGCCTGTCGCCGTTTGGGCCTGCCGGACTCGGGCCCAACATCGCCCGCAACCTCGCCGTCAAGATGGCGCGCGGACGCTACGACCGCGAGCGCGCTCCAGCCGCCTGGAGCTACCTCGTGCGCGAAGCGGTCAAGCGCTACAGCCGCGAGATCGCCCCCGTGCGGGCAGACCCGGCCACTCGCGAGCTGGCCGCAACTGAACTCGCGCGCGACTTCGAGCGACGCCACAAAGCAGGAGATTGGCAATGAAACGATTGAGTCCGGGGATTCAGAAGCTAGTCGATGCGGCCGAGCGAGCCGAGAAGTCCAAGCGAGCGCGGGCACGGCCGGCGGCCTCCGTCGCGCGTCTTCCATCAGCGACTCGACGCGGTTCGCTGCGCGTGCCGAGCCTGCCTGCTGACCATCCTTTCAACCGTCCGAGGCGGAAGAAGAAGACCACGAAGAAGACGGCTCGCAAGACCACGAAGCGCAAGGCGACCAAGCGCAAGGCGACCAAGCGCAAGCTTCGCTGTCCGACGCTGCCGGCGAGTCATCCCTTCAATCGCTCGAAGCGGAAGAAGGCCGCGAAGAAGACGGCTCGCAAGACCACGAAGCGCAAGACCAGCAAGCGCAAGGCCAGCAAGCGCAAGCGCTCTGCCCACAGACCGCAGCGCATGGCCTCCCGCGCGGCCCATGCGCGGACAGCGAAGCGCGGACGGTCTGAGGCAATCCGGTCGGCAGCAGCCGAGGAGAGAGAGGCCCGACTCGATCTGTTCGAGGCCGAGCGGGTTGACCCCGAGGCGTTCGATGCTGCAGAGCAGCGGTATGCCCAAGCGCTAGCGCGCCAGAACGCCGCCATCGACTACCCGCGCCGCGAGCGCGCTCCACGCCTGAGTCGATCTCGCCCGTCCTCCAAGGGCTTCGGGCTTGCTCGAGCCAAAGGGTTCCGACGGGTGCGATAGATGGCGCGCCGACGTGCTCCGATCTGGATTCATTGGTCCCTCGAGGGCGACCGATGGATCTCGGAGTACGTCGACGACGGGGGCGCCGGTGTGGTTCTCGCGAAGCGTTGGGTCAGACTGGGTCGAGGTGGATACCATTGGCAGATTGAGCTTCGAGGCGGAGAAGTGTTCGACTACAGCGGCGAGCGCTACACGGACCCAGTCGCCGCGCAGGCGGAGTCCGATCGGGTCCTTCGACAACCCAGCACCCGCAAGCTCTTTCGCCAGGAGATCGACCGCATTCGACGAGACGAGTCCGCGGACATCAGGGCGGAGCTACGAGAGAAGAAGGCACGCCGGCAGCAAGGATTCGCGTACGCTCCAACCCCCGAACCGGTTCGCACTCGAGCGGTCCAGCAATCGCTGGCGCTCCCTAGGGAGAAGCGCGCCACGCCTGCCCGAGGACCCGGTCGCGCCCTGCCTCCGTCCCCAGCGGCGCTCACGTTCTCAGAGCTCGACCGCTCACTAGGTCAGAGCCGCGACTACTCCGAGCAGGAGGAGTTGGCCCTCCGAGGGCAGCAAACTGGTTTTCGATTTCGTCCGCCAAAGCTCGGGTCTGCGCTCAAGCGAACTCGCAGGCGAGAGCCGCGCCCACCGAAACCCAAGAAGCCTCGCCCGCTCTACTGGAGCGAACTCAACGAGGCAATCCAAGCTGCCAGCTACCTGCTCGAGAAACACATGCACTCGTTCCCGAGGCAGATGGTTTCCGAGGGAACCTATCAAAACGACTACCGCCCCGTCTGGGAGCCGGACCAGTTGCAGGCACAGCGCGACGTGCAGGCTGCCATCGACCGATTGCGCTCTCTCAAGGGTCCGCGACGCAGCAAAACGAACGAGGTACAGGACAACGAGGCGAGGTCTTGGTCGGCGATCCGAAAGGGTGCCATCGACTTCCTCAAAACCTACCAACGACAGGCGTCTCCCGGACTCGCGGCGCACTGGGCAACTCAGGGGGGCGTTGAGCTGCGGACCGGAGACCACTACGCCCTGTCTAGGTGGCTTGAAGATGAACGCGGAGGAAAGCTG
>CAZVMT010000306.1:0-2942 GCA_964628765.1 uncultured Candidatus Bathyarchaeia archaeon
AAGACCAGTGTATCTGTTGAACCATTTTTAGACAAAACACCATACAAATTGATTGAAGAACTAGAAGACTATGTAACTGGCACTATTTGGGTGGGTCCAATGAACTATATATCGAGAAGCAATGTTACTCCAGAAGATCAGCCCTACTTTAATCAAATCCGAGAATGTGTTGAACCAACACATCTATGGGAAATTCATGAGCATCTGAAAGACAACTCGAAAATAAGATTCAAAGACAGTTTACTAAATCAAATGGAATCCCCCTAAAATCTTCTCTAGCATTATTTCCGGTACACAGAAACCCACACCCGTTTCCCTAAGGGGAGGAGGGGTGCACCGAATAAACCCGGAAACCGCCACTTTTCAATAAACCAGCCCCAGAACAACCCAGTCTCAGTCTTAATCCACGCAAAAACACCGGCTAATCAACACCAAAACCTACACCAATTAATACAAACTCACACCAATTCCCACAAGAAAAAAACGCACCATTTCCCCACCAGCCGACCCCAAAAATATACCCCTAACCCACATCACCACTCCATACAGTTAAAACCCCACAACAATCAAAACATACCATAAGAGGCCAAACCATGCAACTCCACCAACTCAAAACAACCACAGACCAAATACTAGACACAGTACAAACCTACTTCGTAGGAGACCGCCAACTACTCCAAAAAGTACTAGCCGCAAGCCTAGCCAACGGCCACATACTATTCGAAGACAACCCAGGACTAGGAAAAACACTACTAGCCAAAGTCTACGCCAAAGTCACAGGCTGCGACTGGAGCCGCATCCAATTCACACCAGACCTCATGCCCAGCGACATCACAGGAACCAAAGTCTGGAGAATGAACACAGGCGAATTCAGCCTAGAAAAAGGCCCAGTATTCACCCACATACTCCTCGCAGACGAGATAAACAGAAGCCCACCCAAAGTCCAATCCGCCCTCCTAGAATGCATGGAAGAACGCCAAGTAACCATCGAAGGCGAAACACACCGCCTAGACCGCCCATTCTTCGTACTAGCCACCCAGAACCCCATAGAGCTAGAGGGAACCTACCCACTACCAGAAGCACAGCTAGACAGATTCCTCATCAAACTCAGCACAGGCTACGTACCAACAGAAGAAGCAGAAGCCCAGATACTCAAACGCAGATCAGACTGGGGACAAGACGACCCAACAGACCAGATCCAAAGCGTAACCCACCAAGAACTCTTCAAAGAAATGCAAGACCACATAGAACAAGAAATCTACGTAGACGACCAGATCTACCTATACATCTCACGAATAGTACGAGCCACAAGAGAAAGCCCATACGTGGATGTAGGCGCCAGCCCAAGAGGCGGACTCAGCCTATTCAAAATATCCAAAGCCAACGCAGCCATCAACGGAAGAGACTACGTCATACCAGACGACGTAAAACTCTACGCAGTAGACGCCCTAGCCCACAGACTCATCATGAAACTAGAATACGCCCTCGAAGACAAGATCACACCAAGAAGCATAATAGAAGAAGTCCTCGACAAAATAGAAGCCCCAAAAGAAATCATGCGCAGGTAAACCCCGATGCTAACAGGTGACCCCCTGAAACTACTCGCAAGCGCCCTAGGGTTCATCCTAATGGGCATGTTCACAGGGAACACCATACTCCTCTGCCTCGGACTCATCACACTCACCTTCACATACACAGCCCTCCAACTCAACCCACCGGAAAACCTAACCCACCACCCACCACCCGAATCCATAATCGCCTACGTAGACGACGAACTAAACATCACCCACCACGTAACCGTGGAAAAAGGCACAGGAATAGTAACCCTAGGCCAAAACCTACCACCCCACTTCAGCCTACTCGAAGGAAACAACATCCAAGCCTACTGGGTCCAGAAACCCGGACAAATACTCGAACTCAGTTATAAGATAAAATGCACAAGAAGAGGAGTATACCACCTGGACAACCTCAACTGGGAGACAAGACACCCACTCCAACTCAAACCCACCCAGAGAGACACCTTCCCAGAAACCATCGAACTCATAGTAAAACCACGAAGCCTCACAGCCAAACGCATCCGGCAGCAGAAAATATTCACAAAAATACCCATGCCAGCCGAATCCAGAGTCAAAGTCGGAGTACCCACCACCACCTTCAAAGAACTCAGAGACTACAACACGGGAGACCCATACAAAAACATCAACTGGAAAGCAACAGCCCGCAAACTAATGTCACCCGACTCAAAACCAACCGTAAACGAATACGAACGAGAAGGAAGAAGAGTCGTATTCATATTCCTCGACACAAACAAAGCCCTCGGCCTAGGAACCAGCCTCAAAAACAGCTTCGAATACGCAGTACAAGCCACACTAGGACTCAGCGAATTCTACCTCACCCGACAATGCATGGTAGGACTCAGCCTATTCAACAGCAACCACCAGGAAACCAAAAAACACGACCAATCCCAATACCTCTTCCCCGAGACAGGCAAAATACAACAATACAAGATCCACAGACTACTCCTAGACACCGAGGTAGAAACAACCGACAACACCATACACCAAGCAGCCAACCACATGAAAGGCCACATCAGAGGCACAAACCCCCTATTCATAATAATCACAAGACTCACCGACCAAAATCATGACAACATAGTAAAGGGAATGACAGAACTCAGAAAATACAGCAGAAAAAGCCGAAACATGAAAAACATCATGCTCATCAACGTAAGCGGATACAACCTCTCCATCAGAAAACGAGGAGACAAAACAGCAGCCGAACTACTACAACACTACGAGAACGCCCAACTCAACACCCTCCGCAGACTTGGAGTCACAGCGGTAAACTGGGACCCAGCCGAACACACCATAACAGAAGTACTGCTGCAGCAGGTGAGACAGAGATGAAAACCCAGACCACCATACGCATCTATGAGGCATCCA
>CAZVMT010000307.1:0-2912 GCA_964628765.1 uncultured Candidatus Bathyarchaeia archaeon
TTCTTCATGTACCAGAACTGGAATATGAGCTGCCCAATTAATGCAGCCCAGCCGAGGTCCGCTCCCAGGAATCCCTGCCAACCATTCCAGAGGAAATGCAATGTGATTGCTACTATCATACCGGGTATTAGGTCTGTTCTCTTCAAGTAACCTCTCTGGGTCTTGGCGATGGCAAGCCAGAGCCCAGTGGTTGCGACCCACACACCATGCCCCCAGAGCAAAAGCGACCGCAATAATAGGAGCTCGGGTCCACCGGCTTGTGGGTTGAGGTAGTAGATGAAGTTCTCCATGGCGAAGAACCCCATCCCAGCCGCGAACCCATACACTATGCCATCCAGTGGAGTGTTGAATTCTTTACTGAAACGTTTTCTGGTGACAAGATAATAGAGCCCCGCTGCCTTGAGTGGCTCCTCTGTGAAGGGTCCTATGAGGGTGGCGTTTCCAAGGCTCGCCTGGAATAGGGGTCCTATTAGGTCGTTGAGGGGAGCCGCGATGATGCCGCAGAATACTCCCCAGACGAAGACGAAGAATATGAATTTCAGTGGTTCTCGCTCGTATTTGTCTGTCCTGTATATTATTATGAAGTAGATGATGGCGACGCTGTATGTGGCTATGAAGTAGAATAGGTTGCTGTTGATGATGGCGTAGGCTTGGCCACCGAAGAACAACGCGTAGAAGCCAACGAACAGTACCGCTGAGACAATCAATAGCTTCATCGAGCCAAGTATACCCACCGGGTCGAGCTTCTCATAGACAGCGTTAGACACATTCGCCATGGGGGCTCGTTCAAGGAAGAGGTTCATGTAGGCTCTCCCAAGGTTCCCCGCTGTGCTCACCTGGACCCCTTGAGATACCGCCGCAGGTTGCTCCATTGGTTGAGCTAATGGTGTTTGTAGTGGCTGGGGCTCAGATACGTGGTATGGGTTTGGGGCTCCACAGTTGGTGCAGAACCTGTGTATTGGGTGGATTGGTGCTCCGCAGTTAGTGCAGTGGAGCTGCTGAGGTATCTGTATAGTGGGCAGCGGTTCCTCTTGGCTCCTACTCTTGGCGCCGGCTATGATCACTATTATTGATGCGAGGCTGATCACAGGCACCCCGTAGATGAAGTAGTCAAATCTAAACAACCCGATGACGAGACCAATAACCCCGGCTATGAGCACATTCTTCCTCATGACAGAACATAGGCTCTGGACTATGGTTTAAAAATATTCCCAGAAACCAATGCTGTTCAATCTTTTATCATAAACGAAAAATAACTTAACAGTATCCCAGAAACCAGATTAGAAACCAAACTAAATAGCTGAAAAATAGGTGAAACGAGCAGGCAACACCTAGTACTTTGGGAAGGATGGGTCAACATCATCCGACCATCTATGGATACCACCCGAGAGGTTCTTCAGCTTCCTAAACCCAGCCTCCCTCAACAGCTTCAACGCTCGGGTGCTACGTATGCCTGTTCTGCAGTATAGGATTATCTCATCCTCTGGGTTCAGCTCGTTGATTCTCGACTGCAGTTGACCCTCGGGTATGAGCCTGGCGTCTGGCAGGTGGCATATCTCCCACTCGTGGGGTTCCCGTACATCGATTAACACCTGATGGTGGCTGGTGTTTAACTGGGACACTAGTTCGTCTGGTGTTATCAGCCACTCCTCACCCAGCTCATCCACCTCTGGGTCATGCGTTATCCCGCAGAACTGATCATAGTCAATCAACTCATGTATTGATGGATTCTCACCACAAATAGGACAATCAGGGTCCTTCACAAGCCGTACCTCCTTCATGCGCATGTTTAAAGCGTTGAAGAGAACAAGTCGCCCAATCAAGGGCTCACCCACACCGAGTATGAGCTTGATGACCTCTGTCGCCTGAATCGTGCCCATTATCCCGGGCAGTATCCCCAGTACGCCGCCCTCGGCGCAACTCGGAACCATACCGGGTGGGGGTGGTTCAGGGTAGAGGCATCTGTAGCATGGTCCTTTGGATGCGTCGAATACTGAGGCTTGTCCTTCGAACCTGAATATGCTTGTGTATACGTTGGGTTTTCCCAGTAGTACGCTAACATCGTTAGCCAGGTACCTTGTAGGGAAGTTGTCTGTACCATCGGCGATGATATCATAGTCCTCACAGATCCTTAACGCGTTGCTCGATGTGAAAGCCTCGTTATGCAGCTCTATCTCTATCTCGGGGTTTATGGCCCTGAGCTTGGTTGCCGCTGACTCCAGCTTGGGCTTACCCACATCCTCTGTGTGGTGGAGTATCTGGCGCTGCAGATTACTGTAGTCTACGACGTCAAAGTCAACCAACCCGATCCTGCCAACACCAGCAGCAGCGAGATACATGCTCAACGGGGAACCCAATCCACCTACACCGATGCAGACAACACTGGCTTCCTTGAGCTTCCTCTGACCACTCAATCCTACTTGTGGTAGTATGAGGTGGCGGCTGTAGCGTTTTATCTCCTCGTTTGATAGGGACGCCTGCATTGTTTAGCCTCCGCTTACCGCTGGTATCAATGAGATCTCATCGTTTGTGTTGAGTTCTGTGTCCAGTTTTTTGAGGAAACGATAATCCCTGCCATTGACGTAGATGTTTATGAATCTCCTCGGGACTCCGTTCTGGTCGTAGAGCTTGCCCTTGAAGTCATCTCCATAATGGTCTGAGAGGGATTTCAATGCCTCGGATATCGTTTTGGCTTCCACGCTTGTCGTTGTGGTTCCCGCGACTGATGCGAGGCTCCCATATAGTAATACTGATACTGTCATTTTATCACCTCTGTATTGCTTGTTCGACTCTGGTCTCTCTGCCCTGGCTCTGCTCCAGTAGTTCCTGGAATGCCTGTAGGCTCGGCTCGATAACCACCGGCTTGGTTATGGCCTTCTGGATGGTATCAGCTGCCTTGAACCCGCTACCGG
>CAZVMT010000308.1:0-2901 GCA_964628765.1 uncultured Candidatus Bathyarchaeia archaeon
CTTCCTCATCCCTGTTCTTTTTGTATGCGTCACCTAGGTCGTGTAGGAACCCTGTCGCTGAGGCATCGATTACGCCTAATTTGATGAGCCTATCTTGGATCGGGGGGGTTACGTAGCAGCAGTGTTCGATCCGGTGCCTGTGATCATCTCTAGGCTGTCGCCCAAGGGCTGCCTCAATCGCGTCCAGTGCCCTATCGATGCCTCTATCCCCTACTCCATCCAGCCCAACCCTGATCCCAGCTTGATGCGTCTTCCAGACCCTCTCAGTGATATCATCCTGTTCATAAAGGAGAATACCGAGATTGTCAGGCTCACCTACATATGGTTCATAGTAGGCCGCTGTTCTACCACTTGTACTGGTGTCAAACACCCACTCTGCCTCGGTGATCTTTAGCCACTCATCCCCAAAAGGAGTCTCTATCCCAGCCGCGATGGCTCCCTCAACCATACCCTTGTCTCGACCGCTAAGATGGACCGCTACTCGGACCTTGAGTTTGCTTTCCCGCTTCAATGCTTGCATTGCCTTGAACTCGGTTGGGCTCACCATGCTTGCGTGAATACTTGTCAACCCAAGCTTTACACATTCATCGAACACCATCTGGAGACCTTGATAGAACTCGTCGAAGCTGTATGGGGGCATCTTATGATACACCAAGTCTTTCGCTGATTCACGCAGCAACCCAGAGGGTTCACCATCCTCATCGTGCTCAATCTTCCCGTGATGGGGATCAGGTGTCTCTCGGGTTATCCCAGCCATCTCAAAGGCTAGGCTGTTCGCAACCCCGTTATGGCCATCCCTGCGCTGGATATATAGCGGATTTTCAGGTGATACCCTATCCAGTTCCTGTCTAGTTGGGTATCGTCCCATCTTAACATCATCCATTCGGTAGCCGAGAATCCAGTTTCCCTTTGGTGTCTTTGTTACCTTCTCCTCGATGGCTTTTAGCATCTCATCAACCGAGTTGAATTCTGGGCCGCAGGCAACTCCTCTGATCAGATATGCTCCCCAGCTACCGCCTGGGTGCATGTGGCTATCTATTAACCCCGGTAAGAGTGTCTTTCCGTTGAGATCGATTATCTGTGTCTTTTTTCCCGTGGTTTCTTTGATGGATTCATCTGTTCCTACCCTGAGAATTCTGCCATCTTTTATGGAGACCGCCTCATGTATAGAGTCGTCTTTATCCAGTGTCACTATTTTTCCATTGATAAACGCCAGATCGGCGCATAGATCATCCGGTAAAACCATGATTCTATGATGCTATCTATGTTTAAATGAGTTCGTCTAAGTTGAGTAGGTTCTGTAGCTTGATGATCAGACCCCTGTTTAGCTCAAGGTTGTACTGGAGCGTCATATATGAGTCGATGGTCTGGGTGGTACCCTCTGGGAGATCATCGATATTATACTCCTCCCTATCCATCTCACCGATAGCCATATCCTCGATCACAAGTTTCGTTATGTGACGCATCTCATCATCATTCAAAACCAAGGCATACTTGTCGATGCTCCTCCTCCACTCACCTGCCTGCTTCCTCTCAAGCATCCGTGAAACAGACTCAGAGATGAGATTCACCAGCTTAATCTCTTCCTCAAGGAACGGACCCTTGTACTCCTTCGGCTTCTCCTCCACGTACCCTATAACTAGCCGCCCTACGACTATCCCGAAGTTCTGGATTAAAGCACTATATTGGTAAGTAGCAGGCCTGTTCCCTGGTGACTCAAATGACTTATCCTCGATTGTCAGCCTCGCAACGGCTACATCGGGATACTGTGTTGCGCCCGGGAGAAGATCAGTAATCAGGTTAAGGGTCTCATCCAATGACAGGTCAGGGTTTTCTTGGAGCTTGCTTATCCTGTAGAGGGTGTCGAGTTCCTTTATCCTGAGTTGGTATTGATGTAGAAGCCTCTCCCTCTCATTCTCCAGACCCTTTCTCTCTTCTTCTTCATCTAGACGCGATAAAGCCACTCCAATTCCTTCGCCTATCCTCTCTAAGTAACTGATAATCTCTGGATTGAATCTGTCTGGGGTTTCATCATTTAGCTGTAGCAACCCAATGATACCGTTGGCGCTTCGCAGGGGAATTAAAGCAACAGAAAGGTATCCCTCTGCGTTACAGACGTTCCTTACCTCTCCAAGCTCTTCAACCGTAGCTACCCTGAGAAGCCTATCTGTGTTATTGGACCAGAAGCTGCCTCCCTCAGAAAAGAAGGGTAGCGATGAGTCTGTTCGTCCCTGCAGTACCCTTCCACACATGCATGCAAGCTGATTATCTGAGCCATTGATGTGGTCGCATAGAGAATTCTCCATCTCTATATGAGCATCACTGAATCCATCAAAGAAATAATAAGGATAATCCCCATCCTCCCTTAACCGTATACCCGTCGCTGAGACCCCTATGTGCTCTTTTAACTCACGTAAAATCTGCTCGATTGCCTCGTGTTGAGTCTCAGCTCTGTTTAGTTGCTGAAAAATATCCAGGGTTAGTTCCAAAATACCCGACAGTTCATCACTCTTTTCGCTGCCCAGTAACATTAGTCTCCCCTAGAATCCACTATTTCATAAGAATATTGCTCAAGGTATAGATAAAATGGACGTTCGCCGAACTACTCAACTGATAGAACCAAACTGCTATCAGTCAACACACCTGCATCGGATATTATCCTGTAAGCATATTCTCCCGGCTCGGATAACGTAAAAGCAAAAATATACTGTCCATTCGTGTTGGGTGGAACCTGAACAGTCTTTGTGACCTCAAGACTCTGAGCCCCTTCCCGGTATATGATACAGGTTACATCATCACTCAAACTGTGCAACCTAGTTGGGTTCTTGAACTCAACCAGCACATAACCCCCTTCACCAGCTGAGAGACTGGAAACCTCACCCTCAGTGTAGCTCCTCCAAC
>CAZVMT010000309.1:0-2899 GCA_964628765.1 uncultured Candidatus Bathyarchaeia archaeon
CTGGTCCCTTCCACTGGAAGCTGAGGTATTCATGGGGCTTTATCTCGATGATCTTGCACCCGATGGTGCTCTCGTGTTCGTGGTTTGCTGGGTCGAAGAATAACTCATAGGCTCCGCCGACCCTTGGCTCGATGTTGGCTTCTGGGCTGAACCAGTTGGTTATCAACTTGCTGTCTGTCCAAGCCAGCCAGACCTCCTCTAAGGGTTTCTTGAGGGTCACTTTGAACTCCAGTCTACTCAAATCAATCAAAAAATGATTCAAACCGAGTTATATAAATAATCCAGAGCCAGTTCAATCGGAAACGCACCAGTGACAACCCGCCACCCGGGGACATGGTCACATTCTCCCCCTCCTTCTAGGGTTCAAGACTCTCCAGCGCCGACCCCAACTCCAGCTATCCTAAAAGTTTAGTATCCAATTAGGTTAATTACCCGCATGGAAGACCTCTGCGACCTGCTCTTCGAGTTCTCAAGCACAGAACGGATGAACATAATGCATAGCCTACTAGAGGAGAGGCTCAAGCTAACCCATGTCTCCAGCAAGTTGAACATGACGGTCACCGAGGCATCGAGGCACCTGCAGAGGCTCAGCGATATACAGTTGATAGAAAAAGACACTGATGGGGCATTCGGACCCACCCCATATGGGCGGGCTGCAGTACGGCTTCTAGCTGGTCTTGAATTTGTCTCTGGTAATCACGAGTATTTTCTTGAGCACGATATATTGGGGCTCCCAGAAGCTTTTGTTGATAGGATCGGTGCCCTATCATATGCTAATCTGAACACTGACATTGTCAGGGTTCTTGCGTATGTGAATGACATGTTCAAAGAGGCTGAGGAGTATATGTGGGTCATGTCTTACAGCTACGGACTCCCCAGTGTAATACCGATTGTCGAGGAAAGGTTAGAGAAGGGTGTAACACTTCGTCAAATCGTCCCGGAGGACCTAGTTCAACATAGAGGAGACACTGTGAACATATTTGGTCTATGGAAAGTCTTACCAAATTTAGATCTGCGTCTCATGATGACTGAAAAGGAAGCCATGTGCAGTCTGCCTTCTCTGGACGGAAAGCCTGATTACACATCTTTCATCGGAAAAGACCCCAAGTTCCTTAGCTGGTGCAAGGACCTGTATCTCTACTACTGGGAACAGGCTGAACCAATGTGATTTAAACCGTCTATGGCGCCAGTTCAATTTGGTTTTGTGTTTATTGATGAATAGTTGATTTTATTCATCCTTGCTGAAAATTCTTCATTGATTGCAAGTCACAGTAATAGGAAACCTTGGCTTGTTTTGGGTTCGAATAGAAATGAACTCATTACAAAGTTCTGAAACAAGACAGGGCAACTATACTGACCCTGTTAAAGTAAAACTATCTTCGCTTTGGATATTTGCCATGTTAAACTACCTGTACGCAGACGTAATCGGGTTGATGAAAGCCGAGACCCTTCAAGCATTTATCGCAGGATACGCGGGAACAATGCAGATCACAGAAGGATTCCTGCTCAGCGCCGCTGTTTTGATGGAGACCGCCATAGCAATGACCCTTCTCTCAAGGACACTGCAGTACAGAGCAAATAGATGGCTCAACATTCTGATAGGGCTGCTTCACACCATAACCGTTTCAGCGTCCATGTTCGTAGGCTCCGGACCAGGACTGTATTACATCTTCTTCGGAAGCATCGAGGTAATCTGCACAGCCTACATAGTCTGGACATCATGGAGATGGACCAATCCCCTTACAGACGTTACAGGAGGTATTTGATATGGCAGACCTAGTTTTCCAAAAAAGGACAGCAAAGCTTGTAGGACTGTTATTTATACTCGCAACAGTTACCTTGTTCATCGGGCAAGCCTTCTACGGTCCAATAATAGGTGCTCCAAATTACCTGGATATTACCTACCCAAACAGGATGACTGTGATGACCGGCGTCTTAATCGAGTTTGCCGGAGTAATTGGGCTGATCTTCATACCGATTCTGCTCTACCCATTCCTGAGAATCTACAACCAAGCACTAGCTTTTGGCTATGCCAGTATCCGATTATTCGAGGTAGTGTTGCTTACTTTCGCTCAACTCACCAAGCTCTCAATAATCGGTTTAAGTCAAAACTATCTAGCCAGCAGCGGAGACGCATCATATTTCAGCAACATGGGTGACATGATTCAAGCGGTTCTATACTGGGCGGACTCAGGTGGATTGCTATACATCATAGTATTCGTCCTCGGAGCAGTGATACTCTACTATGAGTTGATCAAGACCAGACTCGTTCCACGATGGCTATCGATCTGGGGGCTGGTAAGCGCGGTTGTTCTTCTAATCGCCTCGCTAATGTTCTACTGGGAGCTCCTTGCAGCGGAGATGGCGATACTGTTCATGCTGCCACTTGCCATACAGGAACAGGTAATGGCGGTTTGGATGATAGTTAAAGGATTCAACACATCCGTGATCCTTTCTGAATCCACAACAGGGTTGAAAGAACGTGAATAAAATCAACGTAAATTCACGTTACGAGCTCTCAACATTGAGAGGAAAAGCGAAACAGATCCCCCTAGAGGACAAGTTGGAGATGTTGAAGTTAAGCATCGAGGAGACCGAGAAATACGAGCTGCTGACAACCAATCAATATCTTAAACACATGATACTTGTTATAGACATTCTAGACGACCTAACAGAGAAAAATCAAAATGCAGAATAACCTAGATAACTATGAGAGAAAAATCACTCCCTTCGAGAGTATGCTCTCCTATTCGCCTTTCTCCATCGTCACTGTTGTCGCCCGAATAAATGGAAACGTAACCTTGGAGATGTTGAGGAACGCTGTCGAGAAGGCGCAGCAGAGGCACACAAACCTCAGGGTACGGATAAAGATAGACCCAGAACACAATAAATGGTTCAC
>CAZVMT010000310.1:0-2881 GCA_964628765.1 uncultured Candidatus Bathyarchaeia archaeon
AATCAAGGAACTGTCCAGCGACATGACTCGCATAGTGGTGGTGGGTGAGATAGTTGAGAAGGCTATTCCCCGGGCTGTCAGGAGCCGTAGGCGTTGGCAGGATCTCACTGTGACTGAGGCGACGCTGAAGGATGATACTGATGATATCGTGTTGATGCTTTGGAATGAGCAGATCAAGCAATGCGCTGTAGGTGACAGGGTGCGCATCGAGGGCGGATATGTGAAGAATTACCGTGGCATGCGTCAACTGAACGTGGGTAAGGTCGGTAAACTAATTACCCTCGACTAGGGTTTGAATAGCTTCATCAATATATCATATGAGGTTAGGTTCGAGACGTAACCATCATTGGTGTTGTCCACCAATCCACGTTTGTTTAGCTCAGCGAGTCTAGCCCTTACTGTGCTCCCGTTTTCTCCCAATCCTTTGGCGATGTCTATGGGCTTCATGGGGTGGTCCTTGAAGGTGAGGTAGACGAGTATCTTGAAGGCTGAGGTTTTCGGATCTATCTCGGCTAGCTTTTGCTCCACTGTTATTCCCCAAAGTAATCTCTTAGTAGCGTTAAGAGTATTGGGCCTAACTTGTACTTGTAAATACCCCTGCTCACCCGGTCAACCAGCTCTTTCTTGTTGAGCTGGAAGAGGGCGATGTTCACCGCGTTGACTGTGATCCCGAGCTTCTCGGCTATATCCTGGGAGGACATGGGTTCCCCGCTCTCGACGAGACAGAGTAATACGTCTCGTTGGCTCTCCGCGCGTTTGAGTCCCTCAAACTCCTCCGCACTCATGTCCTCTTGTCTCCTCGACTACTTTTTGACTATCGAGTATAAATGTGAGACGATCTCAGTGAAAGGAACCAGGCTCTGGTAGCTTCCGTCATCCTTCTGCAGGACGTATCCTTTGTCAAGTAGTGTTCGGAGCGCGGGTCTGACTGTGCCCGCTGGGATGTCTGTCTCTGTTGAGATATCTGTTGGCTGTGCCGCTCCCTTGAAGCTGAGATAGACCAGCACCTTGAACTGGCTCGTGGTTGGGGATACATCAGCCAGTACTTTTTCCCACTCAGCCACTAGGCTTTCACCTTCTCTTCTAGGGCTGCTACTCTATCCATCAAGTTTAGGATGATGAACGCTATGTTTGGCTCGTAGGTTCCTCTGCTTGGGCGCTCAAGGAATCCTTCTTCTGCGAGTTTGGCGAAAGCAGCTTTTACTGAGTTGTAGTTGGCTCCGAGTTTGTCGGTCATCTCGCTTGGTCCGAGGCTTGGTTTTTGGAGGAATTCGCGAAAGACGCTGTCTTTTAGGCTTATTTCGTTTGACATTTTAACTGGTTGACATATGGTTGTCTATGGTTTTTAACTTTACTTTTGGGGTGAAGTCGGAAAAACCGTTTTTATTCATATTGACTGAGCGCAATAATTTCTTAGTATATAAATAAAACAGCGTTTATCAGAAATTACGCTCAAAACAACCGTATGGTTTAAATATCCTAGAAAAAAAGTGTTGCATATTATCAGGTTGCAAGGAAAGAGACAAAAAAATGCTGGCTGTCAAAGAAAACACAATCCAAGAAACAATCACAAGACCACCAGCACAAACCAACAACCTAAGCCTAACACTAAGAAACCTCATACTAAGCGAGATAACAGAAAACGTCTTCACAGAGACCCCGAGAATAAACCAACTAGCCGAGACCATCAGAAAAGAAATCGAGATAACACCCCTCAGAAAGGAGGAGAACTACGTCCAAGTACTTGGGGTAGACGCGGGAAGCCAAGTCATACCACTGGCCTCGATGCAGTACGCCGTAATAGGGGCAGTAGCCTATGGTTTCCCGTTTGGACGGAGATTCTTCTTACAACCGGAATCACTGAGCCAGCCGTATGGTGACTCTTTGAGTCACTTCAGGAGCCTCGTGGATATCCGCCGTGAGGCGTTGCTCTATGAGACCGCCTGCGGTTATCTTGAGCATTACCCTGATATCGAGGTGGTTTTCATTGATGGGCCTCTCGCGTTCAGTAACTGGTGGGCCAAGGTTGGTGAGGAGAAGGACCGGCAGCGCTTGATCAATGGGGTGAATAGGTTGCTCAAGATGTGCTACAAGCTTGATGTGGTAGTGGCTGGTGTGGTGAAGCGCCCCACTGCTCGTCACTTGGTTCATTTCCTGGGGCTTGAGCGTGAGACTGAGTATACTGATGGGTATCTTATGCTGCATGCTTTGGAGGCTGGTGAACGAACAGAGGTCTTCAGCCCCAAGACAGGGCTGAGGATGGCAACACGCAGAAGCCCTATAATGGATGCGATCGAGGCACCCATCTACAGCAGCTACCTCAGGACCAGCAGGGAGTGGCAGACGCCACCCATCAGGCTCGATATACCAGCCTATTGCCTTGATGAACTGGATCAATTGGCAAATTACTGTTATGCCACCAGCTACTGGAATGGGTTGCCTTTGCCTATTGTGAAGGCTGATGAGGAGGTCAAGGTCACGAAGCGGTTTATCGCTGATGTCTACAGTGAGGCACTGAGCAGGGTGGGCAGGGTTAGTGGTGAGATCAGTCAGCTTGCGCCTTTCTGGGGGGAGGCAAATTGGATGGGAGCATAAAGGTAGGGCACACTTACAGTAGCAGCGGCGAGTATGGCATCAACGAGATCACTATACTGATGCTTAGGAGTCTGGAGTTGGCGAAAGGAGACCTCGTGTATATCGAGCACCCCAAGAACGGTCAACCAGTAGTCTACCAAGTCACCAAGGTCTACCCACACAAACGCGTTAGAGAATACGAGGAAGCCATGCTCCGTGAGGGTAGACTCATCGACGACATAGAAGACAGCACACTACACGCCACCGCTTATCAGTGGGGGTGGCTGGACAACAATGGGAGCCTGCG
>CAZVMT010000311.1:0-2877 GCA_964628765.1 uncultured Candidatus Bathyarchaeia archaeon
AGACCTAGCTACCGGCCGACACTGCACCAGGAGACGCGGTAGTCCGAATGCAGACTCCGGAAGCCCCCACCAGGGTTGACGTTGAGAGGAGCATAAGGAAAATAAGCCTGGCTTTTCGGAACGGGGCTGAGTAGCCGGGTGGACTCGGTGGTCGGAAGGGGATGGTGGAAATGGTAAGGAGGACTACGGGACTGATCGATGGATAGCGATGTGGCGGCGGTCGTTGGACGGGCAGGGCGCACGGGTGCGAGCACTCGCTCGCGAGCGTGGGTGGCAGCAAAGAGAGCGGGTGGTCACCAGTGGTCGATGCCATCGGCGTGCGGTGGCGGTGCACGAGAGTCCTCGAGCATGCTCACATGGTCGAGAATCCGCCGGACCACCGTGGGCTCGGTGACGAAGGCGATGACCCGCATGCGGCCGGTACACCGTGGGCACTGGAGGACGTCGATGGCAAAGACGCGCAGCATCAACGCCGCCCAGTCGAGCCGGCGGGCCAGGACCGTGGCGGGGACCCGGTCCTGCTGCTGCGCAGGCTCGGCGGGTGGAGAGCTGTCCATGCCGGATGCGCAGCTGTCCGGTGGTGCGGCGGGGACGATGTCGGGGCGCCACGGGTGGTTGGGGGCGAAGACGCCGTGATAGCGGGAGAGGTGCTTGCGCGGCGGCGGGATGAGGGTGGCGAGCTTGGCCAGAAAATCGATGGGGGCACATACCATGCGGGTGGCACCGGTTGGGGCAGGGCGCTTGAGCTGATACTCGATCTGGCCGTTCGGAGTCCAGGACAGGCGCTCGAGGGCAAAAGCCGGGCGGAGGCCATAGCGGCACAGACGGGCGTTCATCGCCTGGGCCCTCGCGATCGTTTTTGTGAATCCGAACGTTTGCCGAGTATCCGGCAATGAATGCGGACCGCTTGGCCGCGGGCCTCGTCGCTGCCGGGCCGAGCTCTGAGCGATGGAGCCGAGTCTGGGTTGGTCTCGAGAAACTCAACCTCCAGGCGCAGGCGATTGGACGAGATCGTAGCCGAGGTCGCGAGCCTTGCGCTCGAGATTGCGAAGGACCTTTTGCCGGTAACGCTCCTCATAGAAGTCCTGCCCAGGATCGTTGTAGGCCGCTCCGTACCTGAGCAGGTTGTAGAACAGGGTTGCAATCTTACGCGCCGTCGCGGTGATGGCCTTGGCCTTGCCGGTGCGGGCTGCAAGCCGTCGATAGAAGGCTCCCAGGGCAGTGGCGGTCCGGCCGACGCTCATGGCGGCAAGCCGGAACAGAGTAGCGGCCCGATTGGTCGAGCGCCGGGTCCTGGAGCTGAGCACCTTGCCGCCTGAGATCTTGCTCCCGGGTGCCAAGGTGAGCCACGAGGTGAAGTGTTTGGCGGTCGGCCATCGACTCATGTCATGGCCACACTCGGCGATGAGCTGCAGCACCGACTCGGTGCCGAGCCCGGCGATTTGCGTCAGGTCTACCCCTACCAACGTGTAGAGCGCCTTCCTCACCTCCAATCCCACCCTGGGCCCGCCTTTGCCCTTGGCCAGCGGCAGGGGGTCGTCGGGTTCTGAACAAGCCGAGGCGAGCTGGCTGAGCACGTTCTGGATCTGGACATCACAGGCAGCGAGCTTGGTCTGATAGACATCATACAGCTCGAGCGCTTGCTGGAGCGCAAAGACATGCTCGGGTCGATAGTTCCCGGTCAACGCCGCTCGGATTGTCTCGAGCGATGCCTTGCAGCGCGGGTCACGCAGACGAGCCAGTACCGCCGGGTCTCGCTCCCCGGCGACAGTCGCGCGGATGATGGCCATCCCGGTCTGGCCCGTGATGTCGCTCAGCACGTGATGCAGCTGCACGTTCATCTGCTGCAAGGCCTTTTGCATGTGCTGGATGTGCGCGGCCGCGTACTGGGTGAGGCGCTCGCGATGTCGGGTATAAGCCCGGAGTGCCACCACCTCGTCGCGCGGCCGACGGCTTGCTTGCAGCAGCCCATAGGAATGCAGCTGCTGGAGCCACTGCGCATCGTTGACGTCGGTCTTTCGTCCCGGCACGTTTTTGGCCTGCCGCGCATTGACCAGGAGCACCTCGAGGCCTCGCGCCTCGAGAATCTCGAACACCGGAATCCAGTACACTCCGGTGGATTCCATGGCCACGGTGGTTATCCCTACCTGCTGGAGCCAGTCGGCAAGATGCTGAAGGTCGTCGGTAAAGCTCCGAAAGGTGCGGACCGGCTCCGAGCTCCGGTCAGCTGGGACGGCCACCACATGGAAGGTGGAACCTATGTCGATACCCGCAGCATTGCGGTGCACTACTTCGAGCCGCGGCTGGCGGCCGCGCTTGGTCGATACCCTCTGGCTTGATGGGGTCGAAGATGCCATTGCTCTCTCCTCTGGGCGATACCCCCGAGGGTCGGGATGGCGGCTCGTACATCGTCTCGAACGGGATCGCCCTCGCGGGCGTCACCACTGGCAAGTCCGCACCTTTCCCTGGACCACGGTAGAAGTCGGGTTCACGACACCAATCATACTACGGCCTCTACCCTCGGGTTCCCCACAGCCTACCGCCCCTCGAGTTTCTCGGCCATCAGGGGGCGCCGCGCTCGACGCCCTGAACGGTAGAAAGGTAGTCTGGACGCTTGCGGCTTGTGCCTGAGCGAGCGCATCCATTTCTTGGTCATCGCCTGCGTTCTCGTCATGATGGCGAGCCAGGATCGTGGTGACCCGGCGCATGAGCCTGGCGGTCAGTGACACCATCTCGTCGTCGGTGGGCGGGTCCAGGGCGATGAATCTGGGCCGCTGGCGTTCGCCGCCCGTGCCGTGGGCATCGCGGACAAAGACACCATCGGGTACCAGGGCATGGAAATGGACGTTGAGATTGACGAAGCCGCCGAATCGCTGG
>CAZVMT010000312.1:0-2870 GCA_964628765.1 uncultured Candidatus Bathyarchaeia archaeon
TGGGTGGTGATCTGGCCATAGAGCACCGCCATGGTACCACCGAGACCAAAGGTTCCCCTAGCCTGCTTAAGCTCATATTTACTCCCATAGAATACCTGTGCAAACGCCTTGGGTATATGCTCTGCAGGTAAACCGGTGCCATTATCCTCTACCCTGAGGATATAGATCTTGGTCTCCGTGTCTTTTTGATCCTCTACCTCGCTTATCCTGAGGAATATATCAGGTGGGGTTATACGTGCCTCACACGCGTCCAAGCTGTTCTCGATGAGCTCCCTAACAGCCGTGTAGGTAGCCCTGCTGGGGTTACTAAAGCCCGCGATCTCCCTGTTCCTGTAGAAGAAGTCGCTTGGGCTGATTGATTGGTATTCTGGCTGTGACATTAGTTGGTCTCCCTTCTCCGGGCCGGCTCGTACCAGAGCTCACCCCTCTCTTTCTTCATCTTACGACGATATGCATATAGATGATTCCAAACTGTCTTATGGAATGATCCATTGATAAGCATCTCAACCGCCTCCTTGGCCACGGGAAGCATCTCATATGGACCGATGATACCCACGGTTCCACCGTAAACACTCACCAGACACTCGGTGAGTTCCTCGATCATGAGCCGGCTCTTGCCTTCTTTGCCGATGATCCTACCCTTGACCCTGCCTTGGGCGTTCTTGCTCCGGCCAACATACTCCTCTAGGTCCATTATTATTAGGTCATAGTCCTCGTTGATCAGCGAAAAAGCGTTCTTTGGGCTGAATCCCCTTCCTATTGCTCGTATCATGTTTCTTGCTACGAATAAAACCGATACATCTGGTTGATCTGGTTTGACCTTGATATCCACGTTTCCAGTCTCGCCATCAATAGTAAGATCTACTTGGAAAGTGGCTTCTATTCGTTTCTTGGTCTTACCGCTAGGTCCTATGAGTGCGCCGATCCTGTCGGCTGGTATCCTAATAAAGGTCTTCTGTTCCACCTGTTATCCACTCCTTTAGTTCCTCTGGGTCCCTGGTCTGGGCTCCCAGTCGTTTGAAAAAATAGTTGACGTTCTGTATGTCCCGCTCAATGAGCATTGGCGCCATGGGGTGAATAGTCAGCATGGCCTGACTTACATCAAATATCACGGGTTGCTCATCTTGGATCATGATATTGTACTCGCTGAGGTCACCGTGAGCCAACCCGGCTTTCTGCCACATCCGCTGCATCTCCTCCAACACTGTATCGTAGAAAACTTGAGGTTCCTCAGGGTCCCTCTCCCTGAGCAGCGGAGCGGGGACACCGTCCTCACCTATGAAGGTCATCACAAGGATGTTTCTGATGAACTCGATGGGCCTTGGGCTGTTTACACCTGCTTCTTCGCATAATTGGAGGTTGTTGAATTCTTTCTGGTTCCACGTATAGATCATGCTCCGGGCGTCGCTGCGTATTCGCTTGAAGCGGGGGTCTCCCTGAATGTACTGCATCATGCCCTTCCTGAAGTCAGCGGTGTGCGTGTAATAGATCTTGATAGCTAACTCTTGTCCTTCCCTACCCGTGGCATAGTATACTCTGGCTTCCTTACCCGCCTTGACTACGCCGTGGAGCTTGTCGATGGTTCCCTTGTTGAGGAGCTTGAGCATCCCCTTCAAAGTGAGCCTATCGAAGACCTCTTCAATGACCCTGAACTCTTCCCGGTTCTTGTCCTTGAAGAGGGCGTCCTCCACGTATTTACGTGTAAGCCGGTCGTCCTGCTCCTCATAGTCCCTTTTATCGGACATTTTTCTCAGTGACGCTATTCAATGAGTAGAATGCCTTTTCGGCGGAGGTCATCGACCTGGTTCTGAGTGTAGCGGTGGAAGATCTCGCCACGTTCTTCGCTCTGGAAGTCCCATGGGCTCACTAGCACGATGTCTCCTTCCCTTATCCAGGTCCGTCGCTTCATCTTTCCTCTGATGCGACATATTCTAACGAATCCGTCTTGGCATTTGACGAGTACCCTGTCGAAGCCCAGGAGCTTCTGGACTACGCCGAGGACATCGTTCTCACTGGGGTAAAGCATTTGTCTGAGGTTTTTCTCGCTGAGTACCTTCTTTTTTCCCATTCAGTGGCCTCTTTCCAGAGGATACACGTGTCGGAGCTTAAAAACTCATCCGAAGATTTTTTCGGGTTTAGCCGGTTTTAGGCGCTCTTTGGGGTAGTGGGGTGTGTTTATTGGGTTTCTCTGTGTTTGGCTTGTTATTCTAGGTTTACTGGGACCTGTTTAACTATCTTTGCCCCGTTGAGGCTTATCTCACAGATAAAGGCGTAGGCTTCTACTCCTTTCTCGACAGCTTTTCTGATGTTTGCGGTGAAATCCGGGTCCATAGGCTTGTTTGGGCGCCACTCCAAGGCATCATTTCGCTGGATAACGAAGCATGCAGCTGCTCTACCATATTCCAGGGCATGGACCAGTGTGTTCATGTGTCTTGCCCCGCGCTTGGTAGGTGCATCCGGGAATAGGGCGATTTGTTCCTCGACCAAGGTACAGCTTTTTACTTCTACGAGTATCTGGTTGGTTCCGTTACTGAGTTTTAGGTCCAGTCTGCTATCGTAGAAGGTTGGCTCCATACGCTCTACATGGTAGCCTTTGAACTCTTGGAGAGTCTGCGCATCTATTGCTTCTCTGAGCATATAGTTGGGTAGCCTGCTGTCGATGCTTATCAGTGTCTCGTTGTACTCGACGAGAGTGAGGTCGTAGCTTGTTTTACGGTGTTCTCCGCTGCGTGGTATCAGGTAGACCCTTGTGCCTGGTACCATGAGTTCATGCATTCTGCCCGGGTTGGGGATGAAGCACTGGACCTTTTCGCCCTCTAGGTCTACGGTTCCTAGGAATCTGTTGGGTCTGCTGATCAGCGTGGCTGGTA
>CAZVMT010000313.1:0-2829 GCA_964628765.1 uncultured Candidatus Bathyarchaeia archaeon
TTGGTCGATATGAGCTGGGAGTCGGAATAATCATAGACAATGTTACGGATAGCATACGATATAATATTAGCTGAAAAGAGTGGTTTTATGATGAGTCTAACCTCGAAAAGGTCCCGGATTACCGGTTTCGTTTGAACTTTTGTATGGTTCTTGCCCCTCTATCCACCTTACCGAACGTAGTAGCTACCTCTCCCACATACAAGTCGCCTTGGGAGTCAACGCACAATACATGTGGACCAACAAACAATGGGTCATCCAAGCTGTGATCCTCGTTTCCCCACCTTGACAGCAATTCACCATCTATCGTGTATATGCTGATGCGTCTGCTAAGCTCAGAGATGTAGACAGTCTCATCCTCATCCATATAGACATGTGTGGGTCTAAAGAGATCAATCCACTCATCAAGGAAATTCCCCTCGGTATCGAATATCTGGACCCTGCTGTTCTCCCTGTCCGGGACCCAGACCCTGTCCTGACTGTCTATCCATACATTATGGGGTAGCCTGAACTGGCCCTTCCCTGCGCCGGGCTCACCCCAAGACAAGATCAGCTCGCCCTCGGGGCTGAACCTGTGAACCCGGGCGTTCCCGTACCCATCCGAGACAAAGATATCCCCAGTGGACGATAGGGCTACTCCAGTTGGCAGGTTGAATGGCCCCGCTGATCTGGTGATGGATGAAAGCTTCTCGAATATATCCAGCCCAGCCCGGTGCCCAGTATCGGATTTCTTACCCACCTCCCCGAGTTTCATCAGTTGTTCTCCCTCCTTGGTGAACTTGTAGGCTACGTGGCTGCTGTCATCCGTTAGCCAGATGTGGCCCTCAGGCGTAATACAGCTGCCGTGGGGTCGTTTGAACAAGCCTATGCCCCATGAATCTATCTCATTTCCATCTTTATCGAATACTATCAATGGTCTCTTGCTTCTGTTGAAGGCGTAGACATTGTCGTCTGAGTCTACTGATATTCCTACAACGTCTACCAGTGAGTCTCCTTCTGGAATCTTGGCCCAGCCTTCCACTAGGCTGTATGTATAATCTCCATACCCGTAAATCAAATCAATAACCCAACCTTCACTATTCAAACGAGGATAAAGCAGTTACGACTAGAATGTTCTGAGTCCAACATTGTTAAAATGAGATAGTGGTGAACCCATCATGGACGCATTGGGCCACATAGGCAGAGGCGTGAACACATTCAATGCCTAGAGAATTTGCCTCATCCACCAACCCCAATGGCTCAGCGATAGAGACACAGGAAGCCACCTCAATACCTGCCTTGGTTAAATCCATGAGCCTCTCCTTTATCTCAGGATAATATCGGTGGGATGGGTCAACGAGTTTTACGCCATCGCAGAAGAGGAGCACCCTGACCTCATCGATTAACTTGTCACCATATGGATGCGTATATGTGTTCAACGCCATTCTGAGCCCCCATCTCGCCCTGTTTATATCATCTACCCCGCTGAGGATCATGAACAATAATTTACCACTCATACCTTACCCTGATGTGAACGGGGATTTAATGAGATCGGGTTCACGACTACTCTGCGATAATTCCTGTAGTAATTTCTTTGACAAAAACGTATTAATATAGTAATAATGTATGTCTGTGGCACATAAGGAGGCACAAGTACTCAGCGAATACATTAAAGGACTCGTTTGCCGAGAATGCGGCGCAACGTATCCTCAACGACTTATACACGCCTGTGAAAACTGCTTCGCCCCCCTTGAAGTATCCTATGACCTAGACAAGATACACGTAACAAGGGACGAGATCACGAGGCATCCGAAGAACATATGGAGATACAGGGAACTACTCCCCCTGAACAACTATGAATCAGCAATAGACCTGGGAACAGGGTTATCCACGCTCCACAAGGCGTCAAACCTTGGGAAACTGTTTGGCTTGAACCAGCTCTACATCAAGGATGACACGGTGAACCCAACCAACTCATTCAAGGACCGACCAGCATCTGTAGCCATATCAAAAGCCAAGGAATTCGGAGCACTAGCCGTAGGCTGCCCATCAACGGGCAACCTCGCTGCCAGTGTGGCGGCCCACGCTGCCAAGGCTGGGCTCCCATGCTACATATTCATACCATCAAACACGGAGCTCACCAAGGTATTGCAGGCATCCATCTACGGAGCACGGATCATATCCGTTAATGGGACCTATGATGAGGCAAACAGGTTGGCCGCCCAAGTAGCACAGCAGTATAACTGGGCTTTCGCCAACATCAACCTCAGAAGCTATTATGTTGAGGGCTCAAAGACACTGGCCTTCGAGGTATGCGAACAGCTCGGCTGGGAGACACCCGACAGTATCATAATCCCACTGGGAAGCGGGGCTTTATTCTGCGCCATCCACCGTGGGCTTGAGCAGTTCAAGAAGGTTGGGTTGATCGAGGACAAGCCCACTAGGCTCATCGGGGCTCAGGCGGCTGGGTGCGCACCCATCGCGGACTCGTATCAAGCTGGACTCGATGATGTGATCCCCATTGAGACCCCGGACACATTGGCGAAAAGCCTCGCCATAGGAGACCCCGGAGACGGATACTATGTGTTGAAGTACGCCAAGGAGACCGGTGGAACCGTTGAATCCGTCAGCGATGACGAGATACTGGACGCCATCAAGCTGGTAGCCCAGAAGGAAGGCATCTTCACAGAGCCAGCCGGAGGAGTCACAATAGCAGTACTTCAGAAACTCGCGAAGAGCGGTTTCTTCAGCCCAGATGAGAAAGTTGTCTGCGCTGTCACTGGTAGCGGGTTCAAGGCAGCTGATACTATCCAGAAGGCCATAACCAAGCCGGTGGTTATCGAGCCGAGCCTA
>CAZVMT010000314.1:0-2828 GCA_964628765.1 uncultured Candidatus Bathyarchaeia archaeon
CCCTAGCTTCCCTATCTTTGCTAGATGAATTAGGGGCGTCGCATCCAAGACGTAGATGGGCTTGTCACTCAAACGCCTCTCTCCAAGCCAACTCGACATCATCGGGTGTGATATGCATGGGAATCCTTGCCTCAACGACTAAGCCCATCATCTCGCGGAGAGAAACACCTGCAATCTCGGCTGCTTTCCACAGCGTAGTGGTGCCAGCGCGGTATAGCTCGATTCCTCTACGCTTTTTGGTTTCTTTTATTCCTGTCTCTAGTAATCCGCGTGCTACTGTAGATTTATCGACGTTTTCGAGGTCTGCGGTTTCCTCTATCTCTCTATATGTGTCTTCGTCTACTCTGACGGTTAAGTTCCGTGTCTTAGCCAAGAAGAATCGCCTGCATACAAAACATGGCAAACGCATACATAAAAACGTGTCCCCGAAAAAACTTTGCTCCAAGTTTCATGTAACAAGCATATTGAAATCCTTTTATATTGTACATAAATAAATTGACATAATTATAAAAGACAGCTATGGATTACTGTCCTGATAGAAGGATATTGATGTATATCCCCCTGGTCAATATTTTTGAATTTCTTCAAGCACTTGAAGTATTATACTCGGTTCGACCCTGAATCCTTTCTCAACTAGGCTATAAATAGCCATAATTGTCTCTTCTTTTGTCTGGATAGATTTTCTGAGCCCCTGTAATATGATGTAAATGGTTCCATGAACCTTCAAACCCCATGTTTCTGCGAATGCTCTTCCAGATGATTCATCCATTAATAGCAATGCATTGTTTGCTTGAGCTAATATGATGGCTTGCAATTCTCCATGATGAAGTTCTTCTGCATATTCCAGTATCATTTGGCTATGCTCGGTTTGTAAATCGTCTAGTTTCTGGACCTTAATCCAGCCTTTTTGGATGGAGTCCTTGACTACAATTGCGTCGCTATATCCTTGTTGTAATCCAAAGGTTACTACTTCATTGTAGACCTCGTGAGGGATAATTACCTGTTTGTATAGTTTCTCTAGGAGAGAGATTTTGCCTATTTTTGAGAGCCATATGAGTATAGTGCTATCAGAGACAACGGGCAAGAATTATTCCTCGGTGAGGGCTTTGAGGTCTTGTCTTAGATCATGTTCAGAGTACTGTATCAGTACGCCTTTCTCTTTTAGGAGTTCTAGGAATTTCCATAGGCTTATTCCTGCGTTTTGTGCTGCCTTCCAGCTAGTGGTTTCCCCTTTCCGGTATTGTTCTACGGCGTGTTCAATGTCTTTTTCCTGTATACCGGTGTCTAATAGTTCACGGATTAGGGTGGATCTGTCTTTTTGTTCTTTGTTGGCTAGTTTGTCCAGTTTATTTATTGTTTCTTTTGGGAGTCTTAGGCTAATTGGTTCGGACAAATCCATTCACTGTATTACATGATATATCTAGTGTAATATATGGATTTTTGTGGTTTAACGAATTAATGACATAAAACACTCAGCGTGTAAGCGACTTTCATGTAACAAGAATATTTAGAAAACTCTACTGGGAGATGTTTTCTTGAAAATAAGATGTTTGGGGCTTTTAATCTAGTCCACTGTTTCCACTGTGAGGGTTTTGATGTATTCCTCTGGTAGTCCTAGGGCTCTTGCGCCGTCCAGCATGTAGATTAGGTATTGTTTTGTGGGTTTGAATGGTCCTCTTGGGTTGGTGGTGCGGTATACGTGGGCGAGCATGGGTTCCCCTGCTTCTGATACCACCATTATTGGGTGTCTGTAGTAGGTGCCGTTTGGTACTCCCTCAATGGTGTCTAAGTGTTCCATCTCGTCGGGGGGTATCTCGTAGACTGCTCCTCTTACGAGTTTGTTGAGGGCTGGCTCGATGCCTGTGCAGCCTCCTTTGTAGTTGGTGCTGTAGTAGTTGAATTGGACTTCCCAGTTGGGGATGATGGCTTTGCAGATGAACTGTGCGCTTGGTGTGTGTTTCTTCAGGTTGTTGATGTCCATAAAGCTACCATAAGTAAAGTATAACATAAAGCAAAGAAGGAATAATTGAATTGAAATGTTTTTTGTCTAGTAATAACACAAGCAGATGAAAACAGATATTCGTTTTTGCTTTTTTACCTTTTAAAAACATCATTGCGAGGAATTGATTTACAAATTAATCTTATCAAATAAAAATATAGTAAACTTTTTTCATTCTTAAACGATAATACTATGTAATTTCAAATGGAACTTACAAGATCCGTGTTTAGAGGATTAATCCCTCCAAATTTGGTTAACGCAGTCAAAGAAAATAAATGTATTTTATTTGTTGGTTCTGGTTTATCAGCTCAAATAAAAAGATCTGATGGCAGACTTCTTCCAACTTGGAAGAACTTTTTAATAGAATTACTGGAATGGGCAATTAAAGAGAGTGTTCAATTTTGGGGCGACCCTCAAAATATTAGAGAGATGATTGAGAAAGGAAATTATTTGATGGCAGCACAGGAGCTTCAAGATAGAGTAGGTAATGCTTCTTTCGGGGATTTTCTTATATCTGTCTTTCAAGATGATAATGTTCTCCCTTCAACAACACATCGAATAATACCCCACATACCTTTTAGATCACTTTTAACCACCAATTATGACTCTTTACTAGAAGGTGCTTATGCTGTTGAAAATAATGGAAAATTACCAATTGTTTTTACACAAGAAGATTTGTTATCTAGACCCTCCCCACTTCGAAAAAATTATTTTTTCTTATTCAAAATTCACGGACATATAGATAGACCAAATACCATTATTCTCGGTAGCAGAGATTATCAAGAGCTTCTTTTTAGAACTCCCGGATATCGTCAATTTTTAGAAACGT
>CAZVMT010000315.1:0-2818 GCA_964628765.1 uncultured Candidatus Bathyarchaeia archaeon
GATTCCATTGGGAAAAAGAACTTACAGGACAGGATCTCAGATATGATTTTTTTGGGTATATGCCGAGATCATGGAATCTGAGATGTGGAGAGGATAAAAGTCGATGGATCGCAAAGCAAACCTTTTTAGGGGAGTTTGCATGTTCGGATGCAACTGCTGGAGATATTGACGAGCCTGCTAAGCAGACCTTAAGCAAGTATGACTGGTCTGACCTTAAGCATGCGTCGGGAGCATTAACCATTAAATATAATGGTACTGATTTGGAGTTTGATATTCGAGGGCTAGACCTTACGCTTTCGAGAACCAAACCCTTATGGGGTGTAAGAAATGCGAGTGGATTTCCGTCTGAAGCATTTATCGTAGGGTTAGAAATCGACTTAAAACTGGATGGGTATGTAACTGGAGATAATGTACGAACTTTAATGGCTACGAAGCCAGAAGATTATGTAAGCACATATCTAGATGCTAATATTAAATTTTATAAATCAGCAACGAGGTCGTTCACACTCCCATTGCATAATATCTATCTCATTCCAGATGATGACATTATGAGTTCGAGCGATTGGTATGAAAGAAAGACGCTTAGATTTACTAGCTTTAGTTCTGCGGTAGCTTCCCCTACGTCTGTTGGACCTGTATTGGTGATAGATTCATTAGATAAAACGTATTATGAAAATGATTAGGTGATCTTTCATGGTAAAAGAACCTATGCTACCAATGGGTACGAGCGGTTTAGATCCTACAAAAGGACTCCAAGAGCGGAACGTAAACAACCTTCTTAAGATCCTCGGTAATAAAGAAGCGACAGATGCCCTTACCGCAATGGCGAAGACCGAGAAAGATATGTGGAAGGATATTAAGGAGTCCGTGAATGGATTGAAAGAGTTTGTATCCTTTGGCGGTACGGGAGCTATTATTACTAGTTTCAAGACGGAAATAGAAAGTTCAATCTCATTCGTGATTGAGGATAAGCTATCGGTATTTGAGAATACCTTAAAGACTATTATAGGGGATAAGCTAGATCCTATGCTTACTCTCTTAAATACGGTAGCAAACTCATTGGCAACCTATATAGCGGATAATGATACTGGGGCGTTTGTAGGTGCTATGGGGGGGTGGTTATTAGGACAATTTATACCGGGCGGTGTTATTTGGACTGCAATAGGAGCAATCATTGGAGCTGCGGTACAAGATCTTATTGAGAGGCTACCACAACTCTTTAAGGATATATGGGACTGGTTGTTTGGTGGGGGGGGGCATGGTGATTATACTCAAACTCCCCTTGAACCCGATCCATATAATACTCGTGAGGAATATTTAGCATATATGGAAGAACAGCAAAGACTTCTTGAAGAATATCTTCAACAAATAGTAGAGAAGATGAGAGAGCAACAACATTTATTTGATTGAGGTGATATTATGGCGACGCTTACTCCCGGTTATATTTACCTAATAGAAGCTCAAGGGGATCTTGGTGGTGATGACTTCATAGTTACTCATGCGGGAGATCCAGAAGACATTGTTATAGGCAATTATACTGAGGGCTTATCGTATGCGAAATTACAGATCCCGAAACAGTTCGTCAAGAACTTCATTACGGGTGCGGTAGTAAAGACAGGCTCTGGCGGGAATCAATATTTTGAGATGTCCGCAAAGCGTTCTTATACGCTCCTTGCGGAAGGTATTGAAACTACCGTTGCAAATGCGGATCTTGTAGATGAGTTTTGCATGTCCGAGAGACACACATCGGGAATCCCAGGAGCTTTTAAACAATATTATCTGGTGATTAAGCTTGCGGTTAATAGTTATGTGAAGTTCACGGACTCTGAGGGTAATCGACAGAAATATTGTAGGGGTATAATATTGAATGGCTCTATAATCCATATTATGAAACAATTTAGAGCGACGGTACGCTTAAACTGGGCTTCGGTATGGTGATGCTATGACAACTCGGAACTTCACGTGTAAGAAGATATTCAAGGATATGTATCCCGCCACGTATACCTTCAAGGATGAGGCGGACAGTGCAAATCCAACAGGATGGGTAATAGTAGAAGATGCATCTAATACAGTTCAAGTAATTGCAAGTTTCGATGGTCATAGAAAGGTTGTAGAAATAGCACGTACAGATACCCAATGCTATATGCGTCATACATTTGCTTCCGCACAAGCAAATGAAATTGTAGAGTTTTGGTTGGCTGTTAATAATATTGGTGCTAAAACCGCATCTTTTTATTTATATGAAGGTGCTACTGTATTAATCTCATTACGGTTTTATGAGGCAGATATTGATGAATATGACGGGGGAGCGTGGAATTCTATAAAAGATGATTGTATTGTAGTTAATACATTACATCATATAAAATTAGTGTTGAATGATGCTGGAAATACATACGATCTTTATCTGAATGGTGTTTTAGAGGGTAATAATGTGGCTTATCGGAACAATTCCACTACGGGAATGGATGGGATTTCTTTTATAGCAAATACTGATGATATGATAATGTATGTAGATGCAGTAGGTTTTTCTCATGATACCGACTACGCCATCGGCGATAATGTCCACTGGAGGCACTACAAGTCTGAGGTGCATAAAGCGTTTGAGAATGATGATGTCGGTACTCAAGGGACGAGCATTATGTGGGTTGATTCTGTGGATACTGCGGCAAGCTTCGAGATCGTGCCAGAGTTCGGAGTGCATAAGAAGGTACTCAGGGGGTATTATAGTAGTGGTGCGGGAGGCTATGATTATTGCACTCATACATTCTCATCATACTCTAAGAATGGCTGGTTTGCAGCATGGATCAAATCATCTGAT
>CAZVMT010000316.1:0-2804 GCA_964628765.1 uncultured Candidatus Bathyarchaeia archaeon
ATTGCAAGCTGCTAAAGGAAGTATTTGATAAGTATGTTTCGGTAGTCGGGCAGCCTTCGGCTGCCCTCCATAAAACCACAACTGATGTTGTGGAACTTGGTAAAGCGGTAGTCGGGGCTCCTTTGTCCGCTCCGCGTCCAACCGCCCCTCCGAGTTTAGCGCGGCCTGCGGCTCGCCTCGCGTGTCAGATGACAATTGATTTCCCTCCGCTCCGCTCCGGGTATTAAATCGGTTTGCCACTGGCGCGGGACGGGCTGATTGATTGATTTCTCAAATGAATTTCGCCCTTTACCCCGCGGCTCGGCTTCGCACCGCGAAAAGCGGCCGCGAAGAAAAAAGCTGCCGCGCTACGCTTGCCTGCCCTCGGCTGCCTTGGTCGCTGCCAGTCGGCAGCCTACGGGCTGAAAAAAAACCAAGGCGGAAAAAAAACGCGGGTTTACCGAAATTTTGGCGCATTTCGAAGGGTGTTATAAGGGTGTTGTCGGTATTCACTACCTTCGTAGCAATTAACTTCATGTCTAACTAAAACCTTGCTCCATGGCAACTATCAAACTTGGCCCAATCGTAGCGGATATCCGTGGCAAATTGGGCGGTACGATTTTCTCCCGGAACAAGGCGGGTAACTACGCTAAGAAGTTCACTCAACCTAACAACCCTCAGACAGCTGCGCAACAGTTCTTCAGGAACTTATTCGCATCTGTGTCTCAACGTTGGTCAAACAACCTGAGTCAGCCAGAGAGGGAAACTTGGATTGAGGCAGCCCCTACCTTCCCAATCTTCAATAAGGTTGGAGAGGTTATCTACCTTTCAGGTAAAGGGCTTCACGATCTTCTGAACTCTACCCTGCGCATCATTGGAGAGGCTTTCATCGCGGAAGCCCCTGCAAATGCTCCTGCACAGATAGTAGAGGTAGTTAGCTTCACACCTGATACTACTGCAGGCACCATGGTGCTCGAATTAGACCAGGCGGTCAATGGTAATAACAAAGCATTGATTGAAGCTACAGTTGGAGTGAATGCAGGTGTCAACAATGTGCAGAATCTGTACAAGCAGATTGCTGTAGCTGATGATACCACTTTTGACCCGGTTGCTTTTACAGCCGATTTTGCAACAGAGTATGAAGCTGTTTTTGGTGTTCTGCCTGTTGTTGGTCAAAAGGTGTTCATTCGAATTACTACCGTCTTGAAAGCCTCTGGCAACCGTGCGGTTCCTCAACCAATCGGTGAACTGGCTGTATAGTCGTACATCTGACAATGTGGCAAAAGAGCGGACAATGTGTCCGCTTTTTTGTTTTTCTGCTTCCGGAGAATTACACTTGCACCAAGAAACCGCTCTGCAGGGATGCAACGGTTGACCAAACGGAGGCAGACGGGGGAAATTGAGTGTTCGCTTTCATGCACCAGAGTACCCCTCTCCTTTAAGCCCCGATAGCTAGAAATAGCCCCGATAGCTTCAAGTTTCACTTAAAATCTTACACATGTCAGGTACATACAATCACGTATTCAAGTATCACCAGGCCCGGGTAGCAAGCTGCGTTTACTGCGGGTGCAAAAGATATCTAATCGAGGCGCATAATAAGTCGTTTCCTTACCACCAATTCAGATACTACTTAAAAGGAGAGTGGTATACTGTAGAGCCAATTTGCAAAGGATAATCTTCAAAAAATAGATATAAAACTTAAGAAGATTAGTATCAGAGACTAGGTGTCTGCTCAATTATAACTTGTAGAATGAATCAGGAACTCAAAGACTGCCTTTGTTGGGAGATAAATCCATACTTGGCTTGTCGTATGCTCCCACAGGTCAAAAAGTAGGTATGCACTCAGGACAAACTATCCCATTTGTGAGTATAAATGCAGGTTACATAGCCTATTATCACAGGTCAGAAGTATCCCACCGTAGCAAAGAGCAAAAGAGGTCTGAAATCAACCTAAAATGCAATCTACCGCAGGGTGTAATCTCAAGAAAAGCAAACAAACGAGTAAGTAAAGCTATAGATTGGTTGCTGTACTTGGCAAATGAGAAGACTTTCTATCATCAGAAGTACAAAAGGAATTACAAATTCAAGGTCAACTTTGTTACTTTGACACTAAGTTCAACTCAAAATCACACAGACAATGAGATCAAATCTAAGCTACTTAATCAGTTCCTTACGGAGGTTCGTGCTAAAAACAGAGGCATACGGTACTTGTGGAGGGCTGAATCTCAAATTAATGGAAATATTCACTTTCACTTGGTTACGGACAAATTCCTGCCTTGGAATGAGTTGCGGAATACTTGGAATAGAATACAGAATAAGCTTGGTTATGTGGATAGGTTCCAAATCAAGTTTCAAGGAAGAACACCGAATAGCACAGATGTTCACTCAGTGCGCAATGTTCGCAACCTCTCAGCTTACCTTGCCACGTATTGCTGTAGCAACACTAAAGGAGCATTATATACTCCGTGTGTATGGAAGGAAGGGAAATTGGTTGCTAGTGATAAACCCGAAGATTGGCAGCTAGAAGATACACCCTATCAGGAAGTAACAAAGTGGGGTGAAGTGAAGAAGAGGCATAGTGTCAGAATAACCTTCGGTAAGATGTGGGGCTTGAGTAGCAATCTAAGTTGTTGGAAAAGTGCAAGTGAAATGGTCTTTGGTAAGTTGGAAGATGAGTTGAGGAGGATTAAGGAGAAATGGAGGAGTAAGGTAAGGAGTTGGGAGTATGGTAGTGTGTTGTATGTGAAAGTGGATGAATGGATGAAGGAAAATTGCAAGCTGCTAAAGGAAGTATTTGATAAGTATGTTTCGGTAGTCGGGCAGCC
>CAZVMT010000317.1:0-2771 GCA_964628765.1 uncultured Candidatus Bathyarchaeia archaeon
CCCAGCGCGCTGTTGAACGTCCCCTGAACCGCCATCAAAGCTCCGGAGAGCGCCGCCAATAACAAGGGGATTAGCTGTTTGGATATGTTCATCTATAAAAACCTCGCGGATAAATACTTGTTAACTTGGTAAAAAGCCACTTTCGCCATACTCGTCGTTCGAAATGAAAATTAGGCTTCGAAGTCCAAGCCCACATTACTTCCGCCTTCCGCCTCATGCCTTCTGCCTATATCAAATAGTCTTTCTCAAAACTTTTTAACATATCCCCGGGAAATAGGCGCATAGAATATACAATCAGGACCGAAATGCAAAGAGGCGGGAAATGATCGTTATTAAGGCTGCAATCCTGGGATTGGTCGTTGGAATTTCCGGAACCCTCATCGGAGGATTGCTGATATTTCGAGCCGGTACCAGCCCGACCCGGCAGAGCTTGTTGTTGGGACTCTCCGGGGGAGTAATGGCGGCCGTGGTCATCTTTGATCTGTGGGGAGAGGCCGTAAGTCACGGCGGATTTTGGTATACGTTGGCCGGAAATATGATTGGGGTGGCTTTGATTGTCAAATTTGAAACCATGATGAATTGGCTGCCCTGGTACCGCAGACGTAAATTCTCCCCAAACGTTAAATTGGGAATGCTTTTGGGGATGGGCATCGGTTCGCATAATTTTCCCGAGGGAGTCGCTTTGGGAGCGACCTATGCTTTTAGCCGCAGCGTCCGGGAATGGTTGGGTTTGGCGATATTAATGGCCGCGCATAATATCCCCGAAGGGATGGTGATGACATCCGCGTTTCGACTCGGCAAGCTCTCAACCGTCAAAATTTTGGCGGCTTTGATATTGGTGGAGTTGCCCATGATAGTGGGGGGAAGTTTGGGGGCGTTCTTGGGAGAAATCTCCGGTGAATCGGTCGCTTTGGCGTTGGGGTTTGCGGGCGGGGCGATGCTCTTTCTGGTGGCGCAGGAATTACTGCCTTTGGCGCGGAGACTGGCCGGCGCTTTCTGGGTGGGCTGTGGTTTTGGCGTCGGTTTTTTAATTGGCGCCATTTTGGTCCGGTTTGTTTAGAGGATCTCCCCTTAATGAAGTATTATGTTGCATCGATTCTTTGTAACTTTTTTTAATAGAATAGGAGGAGAACCTTGTACAAAACTATTTCGGATCGGCATGCGCAAAATACTGTGGTTTGTCTGCCGCAAGATTTGGACACACTCTATGTTTACTGGGATTTTACCGAATTACGCAGCCGGATAGTGAATGATTTCGTTATGCGGATCAGGCCGGAGTATCGGTTAAGTATCCGAATGTGTCGTTTTAACCCGGAAAGCGGAGAGCATATTCCCGAACGCGAAGTCGGTTTGGAGCGGATTGAATCGGGAAATTATTATTTCCGCAACCTGAGTCCGGAGAATCATTATTGTTTCGAAATAGGGGCCGCCAAACCGGACGGTGATTTTATCCGTTTTTATCAAACGGTTCCGGTCCGGATGCAGGCTACGGGTCAAATTGGCTCCGCCGCACCGGAGGATAACCGCTTCGAGGCGACCGGCGAGGGGAAAACGGACCCGACCGGGATTTTTGAATTGGAACGTCGCCAACGTTTGGATGCCGTATCCAGTTGGAGCTAAAATATTAAGGAGAAGAAACCGATGCTCAACAATGCCCGGGGATATTTAGCCCTGTTACTTCATGCCCATCTTCCTTTGGTCCGCAATACCGCTCGGGAGTTTTGCCAGGAAGAGAAGTGGCTGTTTGAGGCTTTGACCGAATCTTATTTACCGTTGCTATTACAATGGGAAACCTTGAAGGATGAGCAGATTCCCTTCCAATTGACTCTTTCCCTGTCTCCGCCTCTTCTAAGTATGCTGACTGCTTCCGAATTGCCCGAAAGATACGGCCGCTACTTGAAGCTTATGAAAGAACTGGCGCTCAAAGAGGTGGAACGGGCCGCGGCCGATTCGCGCTTTGCAGCGATTACCCGTTTTTATTTTGAGCGGATTACCCGGATTGAAGCCACATTTAATTCCAAATATCGGGGAAATCTGATCATTCCGCTTCGCAACCTGGCCGAGCAAGGTTTTTTGGAATTGATAACCACCTGCGCCACTCACGGTTATTTGCCCTTGATGGTTACGGAGGAGGTCCGGCGGGCCCAAATCCGGACCGGGATCCAAATGTTCCGGGAGACCATCGGATGGTCTCCCCGGGGGATGTGGCTCCCCGAATGCGGCTACCTCCCGGGGGTGGAGCGACTGTTGCAAGCCGAAGGAATTCGGTATTTTATCATGTCCGGGCATGGATTTGCGGATGCGGCGCCTTCATTACACTCTTCCTGCTATGTTCCGGCCCAAACAGGCGGAGTCGCGGTCTTCGCCCGGGATTACGAAACTTCCCGTCAAGTATGGAGCCGCAACGAAGGTTATCCCGGGGATTACAATTACCGGGAATTTTACCGGGATATCGGGTACGATCTGGATTACGGCTATATATCCCCATTTCTGGTCGCGGGACTCCGCGGCGACACCGGTTTTAAATATTATCGGATTACCGGAAAAACCGATCAAAAAGCGGTATATCATCCGGGAAACGCCAGTCTGACAGCGCGTGAGCATGCCCGGGATTTCTTGGAGAAGCGCCGCCTGCAACTCAAGCATTGGGCAGAACCAACTGAGGTCAGGCCGGTTGTGACTGCGCCGTATGATGCCGAACTCTTTGGACATTGGTGGTTCGAAGGTCCCGACTGGCTGGGAGATGTGCTGCGCTTGGCGGCGGAGCCGGA
>CAZVMT010000318.1:0-2769 GCA_964628765.1 uncultured Candidatus Bathyarchaeia archaeon
CATGGCATTCACCCTGCAGGTTGGGAGGGAAGCCATGGAAGAACGCCTCGCTATGATGGTCGGATCCCTGGGTGAGCTTGCGGAAAAGCTGAAAGTTTTTTTAGCAGGGAATAGCAGGGTTGAAAACCTCTACAGAGGGCAGGTCAAACGTAACAAGGATATTTTGGCTGTTTTGACAACCGATGAAGAAATGCGGGAAACAGTGGAAAAATGGGTGCGGCGCCGCAAATATGGAAAACTACTGGAACTTTGGGTTAAGGGTTTGACTATTGACTGGCAGAAGCTGTATGGCGCCGGCAAACCTAACCGGATCAGTATGCCGACATATCCGTTTGCCAGGGAACGGTATTGGGCGCCGGAGGCGGCGAACCGGGCCGCCGGAACAACCGGCGACATTGATCTTTTGGCAGATCAAAATCTACCCGACGGCGCAACGGCGGATATGGAAACCACGCCGGAAGACTATGAGTTGATGACTTTTGAGGAGGTGTGGCGAGAGCAACCGCTGCCCATCCCGGATAATAAACCCCAAAAGATCAGGACCGTGGTCTGTTTCCTGACGGACCAAGCGAATCAGCAAGCGGTTATCCGGGAACTGCAGGCCCTGGAGGCTCAAACCAAAGTGATTTTCATATCACAGGGTTCGGCTTGCGAAAGACAGTCGGAGCAAAGCTACGGCATCTTACCTGCCGACCGAAATACCTATACTGAGGCTTTAAGCCGGATCAGGGAGGATTACGGGAGCATAGACGCGGTGCTGTACATGTGGGCATTGGAGGGACCGGAGCGCATTCGGGATTACTCCAGTATTGTGAATATCCTGCAGGGAATTGCTTCGGCAAAAGTGAAACCGGCTAAAATATTGCTGGCGGCTCAATCCGGTGACGGACTGGACCGTTGCTACGCCGAATCATGGATTGGATTTGAACGTTCGACCGGATTAATCATGCCCGGTATCCGGGTAGCGGTAGTCTTTAAGGAAGCAACGGCGCAATGCCTGAAAGACGACCTGAAAGACTGGGTGCCCATGCTCTGGTCGGAGCTGCGGGCCCCCCAAACCCGGAGTGTGTTATACCGGGACGGAAGACGGATGGTCTGCGCCAACCGGGCAACCGTCATGCAAACCGGGAGCGGCCGGTTAAAAGGCGGAGGGACCTACCTCATCACCGGAGGCTGTGGAGGGCTGGGATTAATATTCGCCGGACATCTGGCCCGACGGTATGCCGCCAATCTGATTCTGACCGGCCGGTCTCCGTTAGACGGGAAAAAACAGGCTGAAATAGAAAAATTAGAGGCGGCGGGAAGCCGGGTAATCTATATACAGGCTGACGTATGTGATGAGATCGGTATGGAAGCAGGATTACAACAGGCGCGGGAACGCTTGGGGAAGCTCGATGGAGTAATCCATGCGGCGGGGATTGAAGGAGGTCAAAGCATCCTTGAGAAAGATGTCGCCGGCTTTGAAAAGGTTCTTGCCCCGAAAATAACGGGCAGCCTGGTATTGGATAAGCTGTTGAATGAGGAAGCGCTTGACTTTATCTGTTATTTTTCCTCATCAGCGGCGATATTGGGGGATTTCGGCTCCTGTGATTACGCCATCGGAAACCGTTTCCAGATGGCCTATGCCAACTATCGTGACGGTAAGGAGCCACAGCCTAAAACGGTAGCAATCAACTGGCCGCTGTGGAAGGAAGGCGGCATGGGCTTCGGCAAGGATGAAAATACCGCAATGTATCTTAAAACCAGCGGCCAGCGACGCCTGGAAAGCGACGAAGGGCTGGAAATATTTGAAACGCTGCTGACGCAGAGCGGTAGCCATCACTTGGTAATGGCGGGACAGCCCGGCCGGGTCAGACGCTTTTTGTTAAATGACCCGGGGCAGTCCCCGCCCCGGACGGAAGTTGCCTCGAAAAGCGCCGGCAAGGGAAGACGCCGGGAAATGAAGGGCTTAAGTCCGGAACAATGTATCGAGTGGGATTTGAAAGAGCAGATCAGCCATCTGCTCGAAGTATCCCGGGATAGGCTGGACCGGGAGGAAAATTTGGCGGAGTACGGGTTTGACTCCATCAGCTTGGGGGAATTTGCCTCACTGCTGACCGGCAATTATGATATTGAAATATCGCCGTCGCTGTTTTATAGTTATTCGACCATTGAAAAACTGGTTCAATACTTTATTACGGAACACGGGCCAAAGATGGAGGAATTTTACCGGGAAGAAGTCGGGGAGCCGGTGGCGCGCCCAATTTTGCATCCGGCGCGGGAAGAAGTCCGGCGGCATAGCGATGGGAAGTCCGGAATTAAAGCGAGCGATTCTTCGCCGGAAGTGCCGGAACCCATAGCAATCATCGGGATGAGCGGGCGTTTTCCAGGGGCCGGGGATATTGAGGAGCTGTGGAAAATCCTCGAGACGGGAACGGACGCAGTCGGGGAAATACCCGCCGACCGTTTCGACTGGCGGAAATACTATGGCGATCCGGTCCGGGAGCCGGGAAAAATCAACAGCAAATGGTGCGGCTGCATTCCGGGCGTGAGTGAATTTGACCCCTTGTTTTTCGAGATTTCGCCCCGGGAAGCGGAGACTATGGACCCAAGGCAGCGGCTGTTGCTGCAGGAAGCATGGAGGGCCCTGGAGGACGCCGGATATGGAGCAGCGCAGATCAAGGCTGGTAAAATCGGGATGTTTGTAGGCGTTGAACCGGGTAATTACCAATCGCTGGCCAAAGACGGCGGGAACATAACCGCCAACCATGACGGAGTATTAGCGGCGCG
>CAZVMT010000319.1:0-2762 GCA_964628765.1 uncultured Candidatus Bathyarchaeia archaeon
TTAGGGGAGACGTGGATCTGAACCGTTTGCCGATTCCCAGGTTCTATGAGCAGGACGGCGGAAGATACGTAACCGGTGGACTCTTCTTGGCTCGGAACCCCGAGGACTGGGATGAGATGAACCTGAGTTTTGTTCGTATGCATCTTCAGGGCAAGGATAGCTTCGGGGTCAGCTTCCACAGCCGGGGACACATGTGGCAGTACTTTGAGAAAGCCAAAGAGGCGGGGGAGCCCCTCGAGGCCGCTGTTATTATTGGTGCTCATCCTTCACTGTATTTGGCTGCTGCGGCGAAGATAACCGACGAGTACAGTAAAGCCGGGGCGTTGATAGGGGAACCAGTTGAGCTGGTAGAGTGCGAGACGGTTGACCTCATGGTGCCCGCTGAGTCAGAGATCATACTGGAGGGTAAGGTTTTACTGGATGAGATGGATGAAGGCCCCTTCACAGAATATACAGGCTATATTAGCGGCAGGTCCACCAGAAACCACTTCAAAGTATCAGGCATATTGAAGAGACGAGACGCCATATTCATGGCTGTTGCACCCAATAACTCTGCGGAGCATCTATTGCTGAGTGGATTACCAAAACAGGCCCGTATCTCAAGGGCTGTTATCGATTATACTCATCTGCCAGCCCTAGAAGATATTAACTGGCCAGTATGGGGGACGCATTTCGCGTGTTTCATCAAGCTAAGGGGGAATATTTCTGGTCCTGGTCTCGCGAAGCAGATGGGGACTCTGCTACTTGGGCTTGATCACTACGTGAAATTGGTGGCTGTTTTACCCCATGGAGTGGATTTAGAGGACCCAGCGATGGTTCTCGGTGAGATAGCTCTGCGATGTGATTTCCAGAAAGGCTCCGGGATAGATACTCTTGGCGGGGTCTATAGTCATCTCTTGGACCCTTCGAGCAGGACCCCGGGTTTGAGTTCCAAGATGATTATCGATGCTACAGGTGCTAGAAGGAAACTTGGACGAGGATACGTGGAACAGGTGAAGCAGTTGCCTTGGGTCAATGATGCAGGTTATCCGTACAATGGTGGTGCGGGATTATGTGTGTTGATTCCCAATAAGGAAATGAATAACCTGGATCGGGTTCTTACAGAAAAACCGTTGTCAGGGTCTCGGTTACTGGTCCTCGTGGATGATGATATTGATGTGACGGATGCCAGGCAGGTTTTGTGGGCGATAGCTACCCGACTCCAGCCATTTGAGAGTAGCCTCTGCAGGGAGGGCCGACTTGTCCTGGATGCCAGGATGGGGGAGGGTTGGACAGCCCAGAGAGCGACCTTACCGTTTGACTAACCAAGGCACTCGTTTCTGTGATAGATTCTATAAACAAGCATCTATACTATTTCTTGGTCAAGATGGAGTTAATGGATGTAGTTGAGAACCGTAGAAGCATCAGGAAATACAAGAGCACGCCTGTGCCTCGTGAGAAGGTCTTGAAGATACTTGAGGCAGCTCGCCTCGCGCCGAGTGCCAGTAACCGGCAGCCATGGCACTTTATTGTGGTGGAGAACAAGGAAACCATAGAAAAGCTGGCCAAGTCGCCCTGGGCCGCAGCAGCGCCTCTCATGATTGTCGGGTTGGCCGATCTGGAGGGATCACCGGTTTGGTGTCATAATGATCTTGGGATAGCTATTGAGCACATGGTTTTGGCTGCTTGGGATCTGGGTCTCGGGACCTGTTGGATGGGGCAATCAAACAGAGAAGACCTATTAAAAGAGGTATTGGGCATCCCGGATAGATACAAGCCAGTAGCCTTAATTACCATAGGAGAAGCCGATGAGACTCCACCAGCAAAGAAAAGGAAGAGCCTGGATGATATCGTGAGCTGGGAAAGGTACGGTTCAGATTAGTCTGATACCAGTAAATCAAGCGGGTAGGAGTGTTAAGCGATTTTTCTTATTGGAGTAAGATGTCGCTCATCCCCCTAGATTGAGGGATACTGTGTTCATCGCGTAGAGGTCATAAGATTATATTTTTACGTCATCTCTTTTACCTTCATTAAGAGCCAGGCCCATATGCTGTACTCTACAAGCTCTGACTCGGATAAATATCTCTGTAGAATCTCATGTGATGTCTCAACGTCTGTATCTGTGGCGTTTATTTTTTGAAGCTGAACGACGGGGATTTTCTTCATCAATCCTAGTATCTGTTGCTGGATTAGGCGAATACTCGCCTTAACATAGTGCTCGTTTTGTTCCTCTGTAAACCCCATACAAAATAGGTATATGCTTCATGTAAATAACCTCAACGAGCATCAAGCCTGTAACTAGTTGCGAAGAATTATCTCATGTTGTTCTGGGTACCTTATTGCCTCAACATAGCCACCATAGAGAGGAGTCTCGGGTTATGTTTGCTCGAGCGTGATAATCACTAGGACAGTTGATACAATATACTAAGATAAACGAATCAGAAAATCTATCAGAAAATTAAAAATTGGAGAAAAGGGTCCAAAACTATCACTCAATCTTTTTAGATACATGTAATCCTGTTTAGTTAAAGCCCTTAAAATTATTACCCCGAAGAGATAAATAAAAACGGATAGAAACCCTCCTAAAAATAATTCAATCCAAGGATGAAAATTAGTAATATTTACAACTTGATAGACAACGAAACAGGATATCAGCGATATAATTAACATTTTAAGAAGAAATTTAGTATTTATCGTGAATCCAAAAACACGACGTATAAAGAATAAATTAATCCCATCATTAACTAAATTAGAAATGAAAAATGTATAAAGTAAACCAACAA
>CAZVMT010000320.1:0-2751 GCA_964628765.1 uncultured Candidatus Bathyarchaeia archaeon
TCCTTTGCTTCTTTCAATATCTCGGGCTTCGCCAATAACTCAACCAATGTCATCCCGAGAGCCTTGGTGCCCACTATCATGGCATCCAAGCCTTCCTTGGTCATCGAGGCATCAGCCAACTGCCTGCTATGCCCAGGTGTCCCCTCGGGGGCTATCTTGATGTAGCTGCCCGCCGCCGGAGTCTTCTGGCTGACGTTGCCATAATCTGTTGACGCCATGGGCATACCATTCACTGTTTCATGCCAGTCCTTGACGGGTACTCCCTGGTCCTTGTAGTTCTGCCAGAGGGTCCGAACCATGGGGTAGTTGATCTTCTTACTTGAATAGAACCTGTTCTTGGTTATCTCAACCTCCACACCCATCGCGTGTGCAGCCCCCTCACCGCATCTAGCCATCTTATCCACCATCTCATCAAGATACTCCTGATCGCTACTCCTGACACCGAAATCCACCACAGCCCTGTCAGGGATTATATTATTCGCGGTCCCGCCCTCAGTGATTATCCCGTGAATAACTAGGTTAGCGTCACGCCTAGCCTCCTGCCTCAGCATATGAGTAGCCATATAAGCCAGAGTAGCCGCGTTCAACGCGTTCCTGCCCAGATGTGGGCTCGCCGCAGCGTGGCTTGTCTGTCCCTTGAACACCATATTGCATTTACTGATGCCCAGAGCCTGACTGCCCACTCCCCAGCTCGATGATGGGTGAAGCATCACCACGCCATCAATAGTATCAAACAAGCCGTGATTCGCCATGATCACCTTACTACCACCACTTGGCCCATGCCCCTCCTCAGCAGGGGTACCGATCACCAGCACCTCACCAGCCAGATCACCGATAGCCTTGCTCGCTGCGATCCCTGCTCCAACTCCTGATGCAGCTATCAAGTCATGGCCACAGCCATGCCCAACACCGGGTAAAGCATCATACTCAGCCAAGACAGCCACACGTGGACCATCACCTTTACCCTTGTATGATGCCACGAAGGCCGTTGGCATATCATAGACGCCTTTCTCTACATTGAATCCATGCTCCTCAAGGACCTTTGTGATCTTCTCGAATGCCTTGAACTCCTCGCTCCCCAGCTCAGGGTTCTCATAGAGGTACCTTGCGATGTCCTCCAATACGGGACGTTTCTCGTCAACGGTCTCCTTCACAATCTTCTTCAATGAATCTAAATCAACCAAAGTAATCACACAAACATCCTATCTTTCACAATAAGTGGTTTTTCACTTTCACCCCAGTTTCACCCACCCCTCTCTGTTGCAAACCAGTGCGTCTACATTATAAGCAGAAAACAGGCAGAAACGCATGAGAGCAATGGGAGAGGTAATTGAAGCCGGATCACTCGAAGGAGTGGCAAGCACAACCGTCAAGAAGCTACACAAAGCCGGGTTAGTGACACTAGAATCAATCGCAGTAACTCCCCCCCGCGAGATAGTGGAACTAACCGGCATGGGTGTCGACACAGCCATAAAGGTAAACACCCTGGCGCGCCTCCAAGTAGACCCGGGCTTTGTCTCAGCCTCGGACCTACTAGAGACACGCAAGCATATGATGAAGTGCAGAACCGGCTGCAGTGAATTCGACCGCATAATGGGCGGCGGAATCGAAACAGGCGTTATCACCGAGTTCATCGGCGAGTTCGGCTCCGGCAAGACCCAGATATGCTACACTCTCAGCGTGTTGGCACAACGACCTACGGAAGAGGGCGGTCTAGGTGGACGAGTCTGTGTCATCGACACCGAAGGCACCTTCCTACCAGAACGAATTGTGCAGATCGCGCAGGCAAGAGGATACGATCCCCAAGAGATCCTCAGCAACGTGCTAATCGCACGCGCATACAACAGCGACCACCAGATAATGCTGGTAAAAAACCTACCCCAAGTATGCCAAGAACACGATGTGAAGCTAGTAATCGTAGACAGCATGATAGGCCACTTCAGAGGCGAATACATCGGCAGAGGAACCCTAGCCGAGCGCCAACAGAAGATAGGCGGAGTCCTAGGAAACCTCCTCAGAGTAGCGGAAGCCTTCAACCTCTCAGTAGTACTAACAAACCAAGTCCAAGCAAAACCAGACCAAGCCTACGGAGACCCCAACAGGCCAACCGGCGGCCACGTAATGGCCCACGCATGCACCCACAGGGTCTACCTCAGGAAGGGCAGGCAGAACACACGCCTAGTACAGGTAATCGACAGCCCCTATCTCCCTGAGGAGAAGATACGTATCGCGGTGACCGAGGCAGGTATCTGTGACGAGGACGGAAACACTAACATGGAGTACGACCCCGACCAGAGCTACGAGGAAGAAGAGTTCAGCCTCGAACCCGAGGAAGAGATCGACCTAGAAGAGGAATAACTCTACCTGATAAACTCCAATGGTTTCTGAAACCCTTTTCTCTGCAACTTTCTGAATAATTGGTTCTTCAACTCACCCACGCCTATGTTTTTCTTGGCGCTAACAGGAAAAATGTATCCAGTTGCCTCCTCGGGTTCACCGTCAGTCAGGCTATAGATGAAGGCTTCAAGGTTCTCCATCACATGCTTGTCGCTGCCCTTATCGATCTTGTTGGCGGCCACGAAGGGGTACTCACCTATGTTTTCCTTGAGGTATTGGACCATCTCAACGTCGATGCTGATATAACCCTTCTTGGCTAGACGTTCCTCTGTCTCTATAAATGTCGTAATATTCAGCACATGGATCGCTGCTACTATCTCATCCGCGTGCTGAATATTACGACATTTATAGAGA
>CAZVMT010000321.1:0-2748 GCA_964628765.1 uncultured Candidatus Bathyarchaeia archaeon
TTCCGTACCCATAATTTGGTGAAGAACCATCAACAATATTGTCTGAGATAATTCCATTGTAACATGTTGTTGTTATTCCAGCGTTACCTCCTGGGTCAAGTCCAATGTCGTTGCTTCCTGTTACGATGCTGATTACTATCTCGCTGTTCTCTGCGACTTCTCTGGGTGTTTTGGCTAGTTTCGCCCCTGCTTCTACCAGTGGCTTTGTCTTTGACTCTGTCCGGTTCCAGACCGTTACTGTGTATCCTGCTTTGACTAGGTTGAGGCTCATGCCTTTGCCCATTAAACCTATTCCTATGAATCCTATCTTCTTCAAAGTGATCAAGTAGAATGTGCGTTATGCCTTCTAAACGGTTTCGTTGCCTAGAGTAGGCCCTGTTTCATCTGGAGTATTAGGTAGTTGCCGCCGAAGCCTAGTATGATTAGGGCTATTCCAGCCATGAGCCATCTGTTGGCTGATGCTCTGTTGTAGGCTACCTGTGTGCTTCGGTATGTCAGGTAGAAGCCTGCGATGATGAATCCGTTGATCAGCATCATCACGTATCCCTCAGTGGATGTCTGTTCATTCATGTATGGGTGGAGGCTACTGTAGCCGTTTTGGAGTGGGATGATGGATGGGGGAGCTTCAAGGATGTTGTAGATACCTCCTCCCAGTATGAAGAGGCAGAAGAGTACTACTGCCCATGAGATGTACTGTTTTGGGATCATTATCTTACTTTTTTTCCATGTTCTCCGTGATGGCTTGCTTGGGCGTTTTTTCTTGGATGACATCCCTCTTCCTCTGCGGATTAGAATACAGTTCTAGATATAATCCTTTCTCGGCCTGAAATGATATTGTTTATAAACATAAATCCATGTAAGAGAGATGCTGGGGATGGGACGTGCCACAAAGAATTCTATGCAGTCAATGCGGTGAGGTTCTCTACGAGGGGGATCTCCTCAAATCACCTCAAGATGTAATTAAGAAGTTTGAGGGAAAGTGCCCCAAGTGTGGTAAGGACCTGTGTTTCGAGACTGATGGGGTCAAGGTAAAACCCTGTGAAAACAGCTAACTTTGAACAACTGTTTTAACTTGGTCTAGTGAATACCCTTACGGTAATTCCATTGGATGTTAAGGATCTAAAGAAGACTCATCTATACGGGTATCACGCTGAACATGGAAACGTCATTGATTTCGGTGGTTACGCCATGCCTGTATGGTATGAGGGTATTAAGGTAGAACACGCGGCGGTTAGAGATGCCTGCGGTATTTTCGATACGTGTCACATGGGTAGGACATGGGCTACGGGGCCAGATGTTGAACGGTTCCTGAACTATATGATCACCAATGATCTCTCGAAACTGGAGCCCAGCGGCGGATTGTATAGCGTCATGTGTAGACCCACCGGTGGGATCGTGGACGATTTGATTCTCTACAAGATCAATGATGAGAAGTACTGGGTGGTATACAACAGCAGCACAAAAGAGAAGGACTTCAAGTGGCTCACAAAGAACAGCAAGGACTTCGATGTAAAGCTCAAGGATGTGAGTGATGAGGTTGCCATGATAGCCGTACAGGGACCCAAGGCCGAGGAAGTCATGCAGAAGATCACGGAACAGGATCTAAGCAAGGTGGAGCGATTCCACATCGCCAACCTTACTGTTAGCGGATACGAGGTGATGGCGGCCAGAACAGGGTATACCGGTGAGGATGGATTCGAGATTTATATCCCGGATACTACTCCTGAGTCTCCGGAGAAGGCGTTGAAGGTCTGGAATGACCTCATCGGGGCTGGTGCTGTTCCTTGTGGTCTGGGTGCTCGTGACAGTCTGCGGCTGGAAGCTGGACTGTGGCTGTATGGAAACGATATGGATGAGAGCGTTAACCCCCTTGAGGCTGGGCTGGGGTGGACGGTGAAACTGGATAAAGAGGGCTACTTCATCGGCCAGAGAGCTATCCAGAAGATGAAGGATGAGGGCGTGAAGAAGACTCTCATTGGGATCGCTATGGTGGATCGGGGTATCCCGCGCCATGGTTACCCTGTGTTGAACCTGGATGAGGAGGAGATCGGTGTGGTTACCAGCGGTGGCTTGAGCCCGACACTTGGCTATGGTATCGCCTTGGCTTTTGTCCCACCTGAGTACAAGAAGCGTGGGACCGAGCTCTATATCCAGATCAGAGGCAAGCCCGTTAAGGGAAAAGTAGTTAAGCACCGACCCTTCTATGATGATTCCGTATACGGTTGGAAGAGGAATAAGTAATGACCGACGAATACAAGATTGAAGAAGGACTCTACTATACCAAGGAGCATGAGTGGGCACGGAAGGAGAGCGACAGCCTCGTAGTTGTAGGTATCGCTGACTACGCTCAGGCTTCTCTGCATGAGATCGTCTACGTTGAGCTTCCTGAGATGGATGCCGATGTGGGTCAGTTTGAGGCAGTAGGGGCTGTGGAGTCTGTTAAAGCTGTTAGTGATTTTTATTGCCCGGTGAGTGGTAAGGTGGTTGAGGTTAACGAGAGCCTCCTCGATGCTCCTGAGCAGATTAATAATGAGCCTTATGGTGCTGGGTGGATCGCCAAGATAGAGCCGGTTAACTTGGAGGCTGATTTGGGTAATCTGATGGACGCCGCGGCTTACGGGGAATACTTAAAAACAGTCTCTCATTAATCTTTTTTCTCCCTGCGGGGGTTCCCAAGTGGCCAAAGGGGTCAGGTTCAGGTCCTGATGGATTAGTCCTTCGTGGGTTCGAGTCCCACCCCCCGCACCA
>CAZVMT010000322.1:0-2739 GCA_964628765.1 uncultured Candidatus Bathyarchaeia archaeon
CAACCATCCACATAAACAACGATGGATTCGGAGGCTACGGACCTGGTTTCTGGGGTAAGGGGCACAGTCCATACACCTTTGAGTTGACCCCCAGCAGTGTCCAAAGCACTGCCAAGGTAGCGGAAGCCCTAGGAATTGCCTCTGAGCGGGTGGAGGACCCTGATGAGGTCGCCCCAGCCATCAAACGCGCGTTGAAGGCGAATGGCTCCAATAAGCCCTACTTGTTGGAGATCATCTGCAGTAAATACCCGGTTTACCCGGGTTGGGTGCAGAGATAACTCTTCACCATTTTTTTATTCTCATAATTCTCTATTCGAGGAGTGTAATCTATGACAGCCTTAAAGGGAATCAGAGTACTCGACCTGACCCACGCCCACGCAGGACCCATATGCACCATGTATATGGCGGGCATGGGCGCGGATGTAATCAAGATAGAGCCCCAGTGGGGAGACATGACCCGCATGTTCCCACCCCTAATCAAAGGACAGAGCCCATACTTCCTATTCCTCGGCAGAGGCAAGAAAGGAGTAACCCTTGACCTCAAGAACCCGGAAGGCAAGGAACTCTTCATGGAGATGGTGAAGAAATCCGATGTGGTGATGGAGAACTTCAGCCCAGGAACCATGGAACGCCTGGGACTAGGCTGGGATGTGCTAAAGGAGTTGAACCCGGGGATCATATATGCCAGCATCAGCGGCTTCGGTCACACCGGTCCATGGAGTGATAGGCGTAGCTTCGACCCCATCGCTCAGGCCACCAGTGGCTACATGTGGCTGATGAAGGACGCCATCGACCCAGAGGGACCACCACTACAGGCACCAGACGCTATAGCAGACACTATACCAGGATTCACGTGCCTCATAGGCATTCTTTCTGCGTTGATTAGTAGAAACCAGACAGGGAAGGGACAGCGAGTAGATGTTGCCCAGATGGATAGCATGATGGCGTGTATGCAGAGCTTCAGCTTCTGGAACATCGCTCATATCAGCTTCATGACCGCTGGGCGAACAGGCAGAGCAGGAGTCGGAGGCTTGGGAAAGACCAAAGACGGGTATGTTATGTACAGCGTGACGCCGGGTAGGATATCTGATTGGTTCAAGGAGCTTCTCGAAGTGGAGGAACTGGACGCTGAGACCGTGGAGAAGTGGGTCTCAAATAAAACCACGCAGGAGGTGGTTGATGCCTTGGATAAGATCGGTGTCCCCGTGGGCGCCGTGATGGACCTAGATGAGGCACAAAATTCCGAGCAAGCTGTGGCTCGTGAGATGTTCGTCAAGGTGCAGCACCCTGTTATGGGTGAGATAGTTGAGCCCGGTTTCCCCATCAAGTTCAGTGACACCAAAGGGGACCTGACGGCTCCTTCGCCTCTTCTGGGTGAGCATAACAAGGAGGTCTATACTCGGGTTCTCGGGTTGACGCCTGAACGGCTTGAGGAACTCAGGAAGAGGGGCGTCATCTAACCATCGACTTTTTCTATTCATACTACTATTCTCTTCGATCATGTTGAGCAAAGAGATAGATAACGGAAAACTTGTTGAGCTACTCAAGGATCTAGTGAAGATCGACTCAGTAAACCCTTCACTGGTTCCAGGAGCCGCTGGGGAGATAGAGATAGCCGAGTACCTGCTGGAGTGGATGCTAGCCCATGGCTTGGATTCCAAAATAGTAGAGGTGGAGCCCGGTAGAACAAACGTGGTAGGCGTCTTAAAAGGAACAGGGGGAGGCAAGTCGCTGATGCTCAACGGGCACATCGACACCGTTGGAGCAGACTACATGACCATAGACCCCTTCACCCCAAAGATAGAGGATGGTAAACTCTTTGGGCGGGGCAGCTTCGACATGAAAGGCGGATTGGTCTCAAGTATGGCTGCCGTGAAAGCATTAGTTGATTCAGGTGTTGAGCTCAAGGGGGATGTTATCCTAGCTGGTGTCTGTGATGAGGAATTCGCAAGCATCGGCACAGAGCACTTGATGAAGGACCTCTGGGTTGATGCTGCTATCATCGGTGAGCCAACTGGGTTTAATATTCGGTTAGCCCACAAGGGATTCGCGTGGATCAATGTTGTGACCCATGGTTTCGCAGCACACGGTAGCGCCTACGAGATAGGCGTTGATGCTATAGCCAAGATGGGTCATGTACTCATCGGCTTAGAAGCACTCCAGAGTCTGTTGCAGGAGGATGAACACCCTATTGTGGGACCGGGGAGTGTACACGCCAGCATTATTAGTGGTGGTAGGGAGCTCAGTACATATCCTGATTCATGTAAATTGGAGATCGAGAGACGACTGATCCCCGGTGAGAACCGTAAAGATGTGGATATAGAGATGCAGAACCTTTTGCAGAGTCTCAGGGAGGGCGACCCCAAGTTCAAGGCAGATTATGAGATAACATTCTACCGTGGACCTATGGAGATAAGCCAAGAAGAAGAAATCTGCAGGCTCCTAGGGGAAGAAACAAGCAAAGTTCTCGGTAAAGATTCTAAGTTCACAGGTGGTGCTGGCTGGATGGACACCCAGATAATCTATGAGAAGGGCATCCCCGCTGTGGCATTTGGTCCAGTTGGTGATGGGGCTCACGCAGCTGTTGAATGGGTGGATCTGGACTCGGTGTACAAGGCAGCTCAGGTGCAGACAGAGGTCATCAAGCGTTTCTGTGGCTAGGTTAACTCGCTTATCCACGCAAATCTTTTACCGGTATCCAGGAAGGCGATGCTGTTGGTGCCTGTTAGGTAGCCGCAG
>CAZVMT010000323.1:0-2710 GCA_964628765.1 uncultured Candidatus Bathyarchaeia archaeon
CACGAGTACCCCGATGAACGCCCCAATGAGGAACATGGTTTTCCTGTTAACCCTGTCTGATAGCCACCCTGTTACAATGGATGAGATAGCGGTGAGACCCAGGCTCAGGGATGTTAATAACCCTAGTTGGGTGCCCGTTGCACCGAGTGCGACTATGTAGATGGAGTTATAGGGGTTGAGGTTGATGACGAAGTTGGCTATGCTTGACCTCAGGAAGATGGTCTTCAGGTCCCTCGAGATTTCCCTATAGAATTTAGTGATGTTTTCCAGCGTGTTTCCCAAGGTCGTGCCTTCAATAATTTATTGTGCCTTTGTGACGGAGGTTCTGAGTATTAAACATTATTTTCCGGATGGTTGGGGTTTGTTTATATTCGGGTATTGAATGCCTTGTTTTTGTGAACCTGGTTCCTTGGTGCTGGATGTAGTCTTTAACGCTGGGGTCCTATTTGTCTCGCTCCTGCTGCTTAGTAAGTTCAGTCACCTGACCATCGTGAATAGCGAGAGGATCGCGGAGATTACTGGCTTCGGTAAGACGGCGGTTGGGTTCATATTGATCGCCATGTCAACATCTTTGCCTGAGTTGACTGTGGCTATTTTTAGCACAGCGAATGAGGAAGCAGTCGGCGTAGCCGTTGGGAACGTTCTGGGCAGCAACATCGTGAATATCTGCTTTATCTTCGGGGCTTGTATACTGTACTCAAGCTGGAAGAACCTGACTTGTATAGATTTTATGCCCATGATCACCCGCGAGGACATCAAGAGCCTACAATTCGGTTTATTTAGCGCAAGCATAATTCCGTTATCCTTAATCTATCTCGGGTTTGCCAGTAGACTCATCGGGTTATCGCTGGTTGGGCTCTTCTTCTGGAACACAGCGAAATTAATGAAGAACAGGGAGGGATTGAAGGAGGAGGGAACCCTTGGGGAAGAGAAAAAGAAGCTCCCTAAATACAGCCTCATGCTGATCGTAGGCATCCTCGGAGTAGTGGGTTGTAGCTACTTCATCGTTGATGCTGCTACATATATCGCGTTGAGCATAGGTATACCAAAGGTTGTGATCGGGGCTACCATCGTCGCCTTCGGCACCAGCATCCCTGAGCTAGCCACGAGCCTACAGGCTACAAAGGGCAACAACATCAACCTTGCCCTAGCAAACATAGTGGGAAGCGGTTTTCTTAACGTGACCCTGATTCTTGGACTCACACTGATTGTAGCAAATCTCAGGGTGAATATCTCGGCTTACACCAATGTAGCGGTCTTCAGCCTGATAGCCAACCTCTTCCTCTGGTATTTCCTAAGCGGTGATCGTATCTGCTGGAAAGAGGGAGCTGTACTGGTATTCCTATACGCGTTGTTCTTGTTTAGCAGCCTACGATTTTAGAGCCTTTTGATGTTTAGTTTAAATAAAGCATATTAATATCTAAATAAGCCCTAAAATGCTGCTTTAAAGCAAAAAACCACGTTTCTACAAGGTTTCTTATCATAATAAAGAAAAGAAATGGTTTTCTTCTCCTCCTCATCGCGGAGATATGAGCGACCTCACAATGAACAAGGAAAACGATAAACCTTTGAAGGAAAACTGGTCTCAAAAACTGGTTTCACGTTTTCTAAAGAGCGTTCTGAGGGTCTCAAAGAAACCGGGTGAATATGCATGAGCGAAAAAGAAGTACTTGATTTGGGAAAAAGGATTGTTCAACGACAGATCGACTTGGCGAAACTCAAGGCAGACAAAGGCAAGGTCTCCGAGTTGGTCAATCTTGAAGCAGAGATCGTGAATATGAAACGAGAGTTTAACAATGCGCTAACCAAACTCAGCAAAGAGCAAAGGGTCATAGTAGAAGGCACAGAGTAAACACTGCGCCACTATTGATTCCTTTTTTCGATTTTTTGGTTCTTGTTAAATATTCCCTATGCTTACTTGATACCATCAAGCCAATAGGTTAGAAAAAGTGGTGAAATGATTGGTAGTTTTAGAGGAACCCCTGAAAGATGTTGTAATCGTCAAGAACTATATCGATGGAGACTGGGTTGAATCAGAGTCCAGCCAGACACGTGACTCCATCAATCCAGCGACATTAAAAAAAGTAGCAAAAGTCCCAGAGGGAACAGCCGAGGATGTAAAGGCAGCGGTAGACGCTGCGGTAGATGCGTTCCCTAGTTGGAGGCGGACCACGCCCCTTACCCGTGCAAGATACTTCTTCAGGCTCAAGGAGCTGCTGGAGGAGAACTTTGAGACCATCTCAAGGGTCTGCACCATGGAGCATGGTAAGATCATCGACGAGTCTCGTGGTGAGATAAGGCGTGGCATCGAGAACGTTGAGGTCGCCGCGGGTATACCGAGCCTCATGATGGGCTATAACCTTGAAGATATCAGCAGAGGCATCGATGAGATACTAATCAAACAACCGTTAGGAGTGTTTGCATGCATCGCGCCGTTTAACTTCCCATTCATGGTGCCCCTCTGGTTCATGCCTACAGCAGTCGCAACGGGAAATACCTATGTGATAAAGCCTAGTCCATGGACGCCCCTCAGCATGGTGAAGTTCATGGAGCTCGTTGATGAGGCTGGTTTCCCCCCGGGAGTCATCAACATGGTCAATGGAAACGTTGAGCCAGTGAAGGAGATCATCTCCAACCCAGACATCAAGGGAATCAGCTTCGTCGGCTCAACCCAGATAGGCAGAGACATCGTCTACAAGGGGGCAACCGC
>CAZVMT010000324.1:0-2699 GCA_964628765.1 uncultured Candidatus Bathyarchaeia archaeon
TCATTTTATTTAAATAGTTTATATACTCGGATACCCGAATACATTAGGAAAGACATGAAGTTTGTCCAGTTAAAAACCATAAGAGACTTGGTAATGCTAGTAGCAAGCTCTCCAGCGACAAACGTCATCCAGCACCTCGAAAACAGTGGACACCTCTACTTCGTAATCGGGGGCACACTCAGCGAGGTCTTCATGTACCTCGTGAAACAGGATGAACCCATAGAAGGAAGCTTCATTACATACAACAGCTACACAGGCGAGATAGCTTCAAGCGAAAAACTATCCACTGAGCCCAACATGAACAGCTTCCCGGTGATAGAGATCCAGAAACAGGACCTGATCACAAGCGAGACTATGGAGACGCTCTCAAAACTATAACTGGACCATGAATAATAGGTGAAAAATAGAATGGACTTTGAAGATGACATTGATGATGACTTCGACTTTGACGATGAGGACCTCAAACGCAACGAGATCGATCAAGACCTAAGCATCAGCATAGAAAACGTTGTAGCATCAGCCAGCCTCGACCAGAAGATCGACCTGCTCGCCATCATGAAGGTATTCCGAAACGTAGAGTACAGGCCAAAACAGTTCCCGGGTCTCGTATTCAGGCTCAAACGCCCAAAGACGGCTACCCTCATATTCGGCTCAGGTAAGATGGTCTGCACAGGCGCTAAGAGTGAGAAGATGGCGAAACGAGCAGTCAACAAGGTTGTACGTGAGCTAAAGAACAACGGCATAATCATCCTCGGTAAACCCAAGATAGTAATCCAGAACATCGTAGCATCAGCCAACCTCCACGGCAAGATTGACCTGGAGACAGCGGCGGACATCATGGATAACGTGATGTATGAGCCAGAGCAGTTCCCTGGCCTCATCTACAGGATGGGTGAGCCCAAGGTTGTGATGCTACTATTCGCATCAGGCAAGCTCGTATGCACAGGGGCAAAACACGAGGACATGGTAAAGGAAGCCGTAGAGAAACTACACGAGATACTGAAAGACTACGATCTCATCTACTACGATTAGAGGCAAAAAAATGCCCTCAAAAAACACGACAGAGCAGAAAGCCCTCAAAATCATTTTCGAGGCAGGCGAAGAAGGCCTACTCCAGTCCGAGCTATGGAAACATCTCGATGTTAGCAGCCGAGAAGGAAGCAGACTGGCAAAGAAATTCGAAGAAAAAGGCAAGGTAGTTCGAGAGAAAGTACTCAACGAAGGAAGATGGACATACAAGCTCTACTTTAGGAAAGAGCCAGTGACCCTTGACTCAGTCGCGGGTTGTCCATGTTTAATCTGTCCTGAGATAGACAAATGTTTCCGGGGAGGAACTCAAGACCCGAATGTTTGTCTTGATCTAACGGCTTGGATCGATCCACGTATAGATCAACAGGCGCCTCAGCCACAAGAGTGAGAAACCAGCGTTGGATGAAAACACAAAGGAGATACTACGATACGGGGCAACCTTCGTAGCCCTCATCGCTATTTTTTATGGAGGAACACTAGTACTCAGAAACACCCTTGGCACATCAAACCCCATGATGGTTGTTATCAGCCAGAGCATGGTGCCAACCCTCGGAGTGGGTGACTTCATCTTCATCGAGGCAGTAGATAACTTTGACGACATAGCCATCGGTGATCCCCCGGTTGGAGACATTCTCGTCTTCATCAGACCTGATGTATCCGATGAGTATATTGTCCACAGGGTTATTGATGGGGTACTGACAGAGGATGGATGGATATATCAGACAAAAGGCGATCATAACCCCTTCCAAGATGGGTTCCAAGTGCCAGAAGAGCTTGTCCTGGGAAGAGTAATCAACAGGCTCCCAGTCGTTGGATATTTCAGTTTATTCATCAAGACCATGAAAGGCTTCGGCATGGTTCTCGCATTGATGGCTGTATCATTCTTCTACGATAACATACTCCCCAAGAAACCACAGACAGATGAGAACGGAAAATTCAACTACCTATCGATAATCCCATTCGCAGTAGCACCAATTGTCTTGATCAAGATATGGGTTCAACCAGCAGATCACGAGATACTGGAAATAATCGCGATAGCAGCTTGGTACATTGGATGTATTGCGCTGCCATTAACCACGGATGACGACGACATGGGGCTAATGTTCTGGCTATATCACTTGGTTTTACTGATAATACCCATCGCATGCGATTTGATCTGGTGGACAACCGGTATAACACCCAGCAACTGGTGGCCGATAAAAGGAAGCACCGTGCCCATCTCTTGGCTATTAATGGAAGAGACCCAACTTTTCCAAAGGGCCTTTAACCAGATACTGCTCTGGACCGGACCCGGTATATTGATCTTCCTCGGGTTATTATACGCCAAACGAAAACAGGTTCCAACCATAAAGAATCTAAGCATGAAGCTTAGAAACCACTAATTTTTGATTATTAAAAAAGCTAATAAAAAATAGAGTAGAGTAGGATTACTCTATCACTAATACTGCGCTGTAGACAGCTGGTACTTGGCGCTCTATAGAGAGTACCGCTCCGGTGGCTGGCCTTAGCTCGATCCTGAACTCTTCGTAGGGGTGCGCATACACGTCATCCATTGATGCCTGAGCTGGATCAACACCCGTAGAGTTGTTGATTTCGCTAAAGTCTATTACTACCTTGAACTTCTCACCAGTCTCACACAGAGAGTCACCGTCATCGTTGACTCCAGTGAT
>CAZVMT010000325.1:0-2675 GCA_964628765.1 uncultured Candidatus Bathyarchaeia archaeon
AACCTCTACACCATGAGCCAGGGAATGATCAAGATAAATAACCTTGAGACATTAACCGAGCTAGCGGCGATCGAGCTAGGTGAATGAGATGGGTGAAGCGAAAAGGATCTACGGGAAGACCCTTGACGTTTACCTCTGCATACTCACCTCTGATACAGCTATCGGGGTACGGGATATCTGGAGAGCCTTGGATTTCAGCAGCCCCAGCCTAGCCCAGTACCACGTAAACAAGTTACTGGATCTCAAACTCATCGAGACAGACTTCGACGGAAAATACAAGATAAACGACCAAGAATCCATCGAGGCACTCCGCAGCTTCCTGTTACTCAGGGGGATGCTGATACCACGACTCACCATCTACAGTGCCTTGATCATGGGGCTCATGGTAAGCTACGTCATGTACTGGCCATGGAGGGGTGACTTCAGGGACCTGGTGACCCTGTTTATCGGTTTATTCAGCGCAGGTGCCTTCTTGTTTGAGGCAGTGAAACAGTACCGTGGACTGGATTTCATGAAGCAGGAGCCCTAGATAACCTCCGCTAATCTTCTTAGCTCATAGAGTATGTTCTGTCCCGCCATGTGTATGTTCAGCCTCCTCTTCAATACGTTGCTGGAGAGGATTCCCCTGATCTTCCTGCCCCAGCTCCCATAGAAGCTATTGTAGCACTTGAAGAATTCTTCCTGCAGCTCCTTCCTGCTGAGGGTCTCTGTTCCCATCACGGCGTGAGCCATATCATAATTGGAGAAGTTATGATCCTCGATCCAGCCATTCTCCTCCGCCTCATCATAGAACTCTATACCCGGGAAAGGCGTCAGCACTGTGTAGATGACGAAATCCGGGTCCATCAAAGAGACAAACTCCCTCAACTCTGCGATGGACTCATGGGTATCCTTCCTATCCCCTATGATGAACATGGCGTGGGTGAAGATATCGTTCTCCTTGAGCAGCTTCACCGCCTCCAACGCCGTGTTGGGCTCGATGCCTTTCTTGTAGAGTTCAAGTGTCTCGGGTCTTGGGCTCTCCACGCCCATCATGACCCACTGGAGACCGCTCTTCCTCATCACCGGCAACGAGTCTTTGACACTCACAACGTCATCACACCTCATCTGGACAAACCACATGAGATCATCACCAATATCCCGCCTCAAGAGCTCCTCGGAGAGCCTACGCGCCCTATCCCCGGGACCGAAGTTATCATCAGTGAGCCAGATGAACCTACTCCCATACTCATTGTAGATATACTCCATCTCATCGGCGATGCGCTCAGGCGTCTTGACCCTCCACTTGCCACACCAGTGCCTCCACTGGGTACAGAAAGTGCATTGATGAGGACAACCCCTACCGCCCTCAACTAATGCGTAGTTATTACCCCTGCCCCCCATCGCCGCGAAGTGGTACTTGTGGACGATATCCTTGACAAGGTGATAGCCCGGGTAGGGTAAGGTGTTGAGGTCCTGTATCAGTGGTCTGTCAGGGTTTCTGTGAATCCCATCTCCGTCTCGGTACGTTATCCCCGTTACCTCACTCAGTGGACTGTTGTTCATCTTCGCCTTCACCAGTTCAGCGAATGTTACCTCGCCCTCACCCCTTACGATAACATCAATCTCAGGGTATGCCTCAAGCGACGCTTGATCTGTGAATGTGAAGTGCTGCCCACCGGTAACTGTCAAGGAGTCTGGAAGGGTATTCCTCGCCAGTTGCAGTGTTCTTGCTGTGAGGTATGTGTTACAGGTTGAGAGGCTACTGCATCCTACTACGTCTGGTCGGTAATTCTCTATCTGTCTCTCCAGTTCATCCCAATCGATCTTTGAGGCGTTGCAGTCCAGAACCTTCACATCGACATCAGTCACATGTTCCTCAAGATACGCACCCAGCTGGATTATCCCATAGGGTGGGGGCAGATACTCGCCCATGATGAACCAGATGTCCTTTGGGGGCTCGATGAGGAGGACCTTCATAGACAGGTGTTTGGCTGGCGGTGATTTAAACCCTGTCAACGTTGGGTTAGGTTTTATAATGTGTTCTGCATCTTCCTTCTCGGTGCATCTATGAGGGATAACCTTCCGAGAAACCGAGCACAAGCTCTACCATGAGCTAGCAACCACATATGACCTATTCTACAGTAAAATATTCAACTATCAAGAGTTCTACGAAGCCATCGCCCCGACACTCCGAGAGAAACAGGTTAAGACCATTCTTGAGGTGGCGTGTGGCACCGGGCGACTCATGAGGATACTCGAAGAGAAGGGTTACGCTGTCACTGGTCTCGACTTGAGCCAAGACATGCTGGATATAGCCAGAAGTAGGGTTAAGGGTAAACTGATCCACCAGGACATGCGGGACATCCGCATTGATACGCGCTATGACGCATTGATCTGCCTTGGAGGCAGCTTCACCTACATGCAAAGCGACGATGATGTGGTGAAAGCTCTAGGCAGCTTCCACAGGCACCTTGAACTGGGTGGAGTATTGATGTTTGATAACTTCGACCATGACCGATTTGACTCATCAAGGCATGGGAAATGGGAGGAAGAGACCCACTGCTTTGAAGCGGTTAAGATCACTAGACGGACACGGAGCAGCGACTGGAACCCAGTGGATGGGACATGGAATGTCAAATGGGAGTGGATAATCAACAACGGAGACAACATCAATAAAATCGTTGAGACACAGA
>CAZVMT010000326.1:0-2671 GCA_964628765.1 uncultured Candidatus Bathyarchaeia archaeon
GGACAAGACCGAGAATTATCAGATACTGGAGAAGATGATGGACCAGGGTGTAAGGGTCTGTGCGTGTGTCTCGCCTCTAGCGCATAAGTCGATTTTCAAGCCTTATACCAAGCGTTCATTGGAGGATATGGAGAAGCTGGGGATCTACATAGCCGACACCTATAGGCCCAGTAGTTTCCTGGATCAGGCGAATGAGTTCATATCTGAGGGTTAACCTCAGGGAACTGTAAATGGTTCTCGTTTCTTGAGGATAATTCAGCCAAGCAGCCGCCACTTTTTTCGTTGTTATTCTATTATTATATAATTAACTTATTTCATATTATGTTATTATAGAGGGTCGCTCTCATGTTGCAGGGTTAATTCAAGTGTTTTTCTCGTCTCGTGATGATAAATCGTTGTCAGTTATTTGGTTAAATTGACTGGTTTCAGGGTTACGGTTGATGAAACCCATCCTTACATCAAATCCATGACTCATATCTTCATACAGTATGTCAAGGACATTCTCAATTATTCGAGGTTAAATGAGGCAGTATAGAGGAAAAATCACCTTTCTGGAGGTTTCAAAAAGGGTTATCCTCATTTGTGTACTATGTTATTCTTGGGGCATTAATGCGATCAATCCACCGAACTGGGATACCCGTGCCCCAATCTTGGAGTTGTCTTCGATGGTAATGGATTTTATTCCCTTGTTCTGGGCTACTTGGAGGAGCCTATGGGTCCGCCTGCCATGGCTTCGCCTGAACCCCGTCGTTATCAGGATGTATTCGGGTTGGAGCTGGTCTCGGTAGACGATGTCCTCGACCTCAGCTAACGTGAATAACAGGGTATCTATTCCCTCGGGTGTCCCGAGACGCCTCTCCAATACGTTCATGATCCTCTTGAGGTCTTCATTCGAGGCTTGCTGGATCTTTTTCTGGAGACCCGCTGCCTCTATGAGTTCAACAACGGAGTCAAGGTTGTTCGCTGAGCCTTCTACGTATTCAAGGGTGACCCTGTTCAGCTCGTATCCTGCGATGAGCCATCTTTGATGTTTCTCGATGTGTTCATGGAGTTCTTGGTAGTTTTTCTCGTCCTGTGTGGCTATGAGTACTGTTTTTACTCCCTGTTTGATGCTGGGGCGTAGATGGTTGATTATGGCTTCGTAGAAGTTGTAGCTGCGTGTTTCTCTGGTGATCGATGTGTCTGGTTTGATGGATTCACTGTAGATGCTCCAGAGTGTGGCCTTGTCTGGTTCTAACCCGATGAGAACGGCGACTGGGTATCCACGTTTTCTACGTATCGGCACACCAATGTGAATACAGTACCGGGTTTAAGCCTTGGGCTCTCTAGTCATCAGGTACCCGAGGGGCAGTATGGCAACGGACACTCCCACCAGGAGCGAGTAGAGAGTAAACGCCGAATAGTAGTCAGCGATAGCGCCACCGATAAGTGGGCCAACGAACATCCCAACCCCGTATATGGCTTCATGGACTCCCATTGCTGTGCCCCTGAGGCGTTCTGGGGTGCGTTTACTGATGAAATCCAGGACCACGGGGGTCATTATCCCTGAGCCAGCCCCGTAGAATATCAGCGGTATCCCGAACCCGAGGAGGGTCTCACCGGTTCTTACCAGGTACATTGAGGCTGCGATTAGTGTTGTGGCTGCTAGCAGGCTTCTCCATGTGCCCCACTTGACGAGGCGTTCCACGTTGAAGAAGACGGCTCCTCGCACCCCGTTGGTTACCGTGAGTAATAGTCCTATTAGTGATGCTGTTAAGCCGACGACCTTCATGTGTCCCGGTATTATGGCCATGTAGATGCCCAGCACCATCGTGAATGGTAGCAGTGTGAGGTAGCTCAAGGCCAGGGGGCGGAGTTCACCTATGCTGGTCTTTTCGTGGCTTATTATTCTGTTAAGTTTGATGCGTCCATTGATCTTGATGAGGATCAACCCGACGCTGATGGTGATTGAGGCCGCTGATGCTAGGAAGAAGGTATCGTAGCCGTACCTGTTTGATATGACTCCGCCGAGGTATGGGCCGACCGTGAACCCCAGTATCCAGGCTAGGTTGTATCTTCCCAGGCTTCTCGTTAATTCATCTCTTGGGCTGATCTCGGCTGTGAGGGTGCTGGCCCCGACCCAGAAGCTGGCTGATGCGATTCCCAGCAGTGCCCTTACTAGTATTATCTGGGGTATGGTCTTGGCTAATGTGAACAAAACCATGACTACGACCCCGAAGACGTTGAAGCCCAGGTAGAGCCTGATCTTCTCAAACCTGTCCAGGGTATAGCCACAGAGAATAGTGATCACTGTGTAGATGACGTTCCCCACAGCGCCGATTAACCCCAGATCTGTATAGGTTGCGCCCAGGGTCTCGGCGTAGACCGGTAACAGGAAGGTGCATGTGCCGAGACCCGTCGCCGTGAGGAAGATGGTGGCATACAGTGGTCTTAGTATGCTGAGGCGCTCGGCGTTATCCATAACAATGGGATATGGCTAGGTTTGTTTTATTGCTATGCCTAGAGGTGTGCTAGGCGCGTGATGTTTTCGTGGAATATGTTGGATATGTCTTCGTCTGTGATGACGCCGTCTGCTTTTAGTTCCCTGCAGGCGTTCAGCTGAGCCTCTAGGATATTATATCTCCAGCCCCTTGGGAAGAAGGTGCTATCGGTGCCGAAGAGTACCTTGTGG
>CAZVMT010000327.1:0-2615 GCA_964628765.1 uncultured Candidatus Bathyarchaeia archaeon
CGTTGCTTGTTTGAGGAGAGAACATTGCACAGACACACCTGATATGATGTACCCAACTACTATGAGGTTGAGCTGCTCAGAAAAGATGGCTCAAGACTCCCTGTATCTTACAGTGTATCTAGGATCGTCTATCAGGGAGAACCTGCTAGCCTGACATGCGTTCATGACTTGACGGAGTACAGGAGATTCGAGCGCCGTATGGAGGCATTGCATAGCTCAGCTGTAGAGTTATGGAGAGCCAAGACAATTGACAGTTTGACAGATCTTACTATTAATGCACTTCAAAGGATTCTTGAGTTTGAGTTCTGCGAAGTAAGTCTTGTTGGAGAGAATACTGTTAGAATATTGAAATCAAGTCGCCCTGGAGATGTTCTTGAGATGCCACTCGATGGACCGGGTATTGTTGTTAGGGCTGTTAATACTGGTGAAACCCAATATGTGCCGGATATAAGACTTGACCCTGATTATGTTGAAGGCGGGAAAAGGGATGAGTCAGGCAAGGTCTTCGATATTCTTTCTGAACTTGTAGTGCCTGTTAAGATCGGTGGAAAAGTACAACTCATTTTGAATATGGAGCGGAGTAAGGTTGATGCCTTCTCATTGCAGGATCGAAGATTAGCCGAGATATTAGCAGCTCACACTGCCTCTGCATTCGAGTTGATCCAAGAACGTATGAGAAGAGTCACTTACACTAAAAAATTAGAGTCATTATATACCGTTACAAAGATGTTACCTTCTGCATCTTCGATAGATGAGTTAGCAGCAAAGATAGAAACCGCGGCGAGAGAGATTATAGGATTTGACTTAGGAAGTTTTGGTCTAGTCAAAGATGATGCTCTCCACCACGAGTATATCTGGGGAGTAGATTTAGGGAATCCTATTGTGCTACCTCTTAATGGTCCAGGAGTCACTGTTAGAGCTGTACAAAGTGGAGAAACTCAACTTGTCAATGATACTTTGTTAGATGAGGATCATATTAACCCTGAAGCGTCAGGGATCACCAGATCAGAACTCTGTGTCCCAGTGAAAGTGATGGGTGAGGTAGTCGGAGTTATAAACGTTGAATCAAGATCACCTAACGCTTTTTCAGAGAATGAGAACACTCTCCTATCGATCCTTGCAGAGCATGTTGGTTCTACCATTTATAATATTCGACTCAGGGTGAATGAACAGGATTACGTCAAGAAGCTTGATCTGTTAAGCAGAAATATGTCTGTGATGAATACATGCGAGTCCATTAACGAACTAGCCTCAGAGACTCTATCAATTGTTGACAAGATCATGCAAATCCCATATTCATCGTTCAGTTTGGTTAAGGACGATGTTCTTGTATTCATTGATTCGCATGGCATACCGTTACTAGATATTTATCTCCCAACCCAGAGAAAAGGAATAACCGCAAAGGCGGCTAGAGAGAAGAGAACAATTCTCGTTCCCGATATTAGATTAGACCCAGATTTCGTGAAAGGTAGTACTGATAGTCTAAGTGAGTTGATTGTACCTATTTTAATTGAGGATAAGCCAGTAGGGGTTATAAATATGAAAAGCTTGGATGTGGGGTATTTTAACTCAACGCACCAATCTCTGGCGGAGGTCCTTGCAGCTAACGTCGCGTCTAATATGCAGAGGCTTCATAGAGAGGAGGCTACTCGTGAAGCAGAAAAAAATGCTATCAGGGAAAAAGAGCGTGCAGAGCAGGCGCTGATGCTAGACGAGATGAAGACCAACTTCATAAGAATAGCCACTCACGAGATACGTACTCCGTTAACATCCATCATGGGCTATACTCAGCTGGCTCAATTGAAAATAGAGGAATCAAACAACCCTGATCTAGTGAGATATTTTGAAGCGATTCTACGAAACACGGAACGCCTCGAATCACTATCAGCGGACCTATTGGATCTGCAGCGCATCGAGTCTGGGCATATAGAGTTGAATATAGCGCCTGTAAACATTGGAGAAGTATTGAAGAATATTGCTCTTGAAATGAAGCCGATTATTGAGGCACGTGACCAGACCCTCAAAATCGATGGCGGGAATTATTTGATTAAAGCAGACAGGATAAGGATGATACAGATAATAATTAACCTCTTGACAAACGCTTCAAAGTTCAGCCCAGAAGGCTCCACCATCAAGGTAACAGTGGAAAAGGAAGATAACTTAGTGAAAATCAGCGTCATAGATGAGGGCATAGGGATAAAACACGTGGATATCCCTAAACTCTTCAAACCATTCCCGGGGATACCTGTCAAAGGTGTAAAAGACAGCGTCGGACTCGGTTTAAGCATATGCAAAGGCTTGGTGGAGCTTCACGGGGGAACCATATGGGCTGAGTCCGATGATCCTGGAAAAGGGTCAAAATTTACATTCACCTGCCCATGTATATCAGATTAGAATGAAGAATAGAGTACTGATCGTCGATGATGAGAAAGACATGTTAGAGTTAGCTCAAGAGATCCTTGAAACAGAAGGATATGAGGTACAAACGTCCTTAGATGAGAGAACAGTACCCCAACTAGTATCTTCATTCAAACCCGATCTCATCCTACTCGACGTAGTCCTACCAAAAACCAGTGGTCTAGATATCTGCCGAAAACTAAAACGAGACCCATCCA
>CAZVMT010000328.1:0-2603 GCA_964628765.1 uncultured Candidatus Bathyarchaeia archaeon
TGGCACATATCCACATGTAATTCCCTTCGCATAGGTCTCGATATCGGGCACTATGTCCCAGTGCTCATAGGCGAACATCTTGCCTGTCCTCGCGAAGCCCGTCATGACCTCGTCGAAGATCATCAATATCCCCTTCTCGTCACAGATCTCCCTAATCCGCTTCCAATAACCATCTGGAGGAACTACCTGCCCAGCCCAGCTGCAGATAGGCTCAGCCATGAACGCAGCCACAGTGTTCTCGCCCTCTTTCTCGATGGTATACTTGAGGAACTCGGCGCAGAACAATCCACACTCTGGGTAGGTCTTCTTGTATGGGCACCTGTAACAGTAGGGGCTAGCGATGTGCTTGAACTCCTCGAAGATGCTCAATCCCTTGAACTGCCTGTTTCTCGCTGATCCACCCACGCTCACCATGCTATATGTGGAGCCATGGTAGGCGTCCCAGAAGCTGATTATCTTGGGTGCTTCACGGTAAAGCTGAGCAAGTTTAATCGCTACCTCGTTGGCTTCTGTGCCGCTGTTACCGAAGAAAGACTGGGTTAAGCTTGGGGCGGTTATCTCTGCGAGTTTCTTAGCCAAGGCTATCTGCGGCTTATTATAATAGCTTGGACTCGCATACGCTAGCTCATCAAGCTGTTTCTTCGCCGCCTCTATTGGGACACGATTCCCCATGCCGATGTGAACGTTATATAGTTGGCTCATGAAGTCAAGGTACTGTTTTCCCTTGGCGTCCCAGACGTTCAATCCCTCTCCACGGGTCATTACTACTGGTTTATATCCAAGTCTGGGCTCCCAGCGCTGAACAAGATACTTTTTCGCTTCCTCTAGAAGCTGTTCTTCCTTCTTTTCATCATTACTCATAGAACAACAAATTGACTACGGCTCTGGTTTTAAGAAGTTTTAGATAAAACCGAGGGACTGGGTGGCTTCGCCTAAAACATTAATACAAGTTTCACGAGATTACAAGTACCGAAACAGCATACGGTGAACACATTGAGCCAAGAAAACATAATCTACATAGGAAGAAAACCGGTAATGGCCTACTGTCTCGCAGTGATGACATCGCTGAAGGATGCAAACGCGGAGGTAACATTGATGGCACGTGGAAGAGCCATCAGCAAAGCAGTAGACGTTGCAGAGGTTGTCAGGAACCAGTTCATATCAGATCTAGAGGTCAAGGATATCAGCATCGGCACTGAGCAACTTGAGACAGAGGATGGAAGCCCAAGGAACATCAGCAACATATCCATAATACTGGCGAAAGACTAGAACCTATAATTCTAGTTTATTCATTTAATTTTTTGACCCCAAACATGGACAGGGTTACCAGCGTTATTCCCAAGAGTATAGATAATGGATTAAAGCCGGGCATTTGACTAGACTCAACGGGTTCAGTCACAGTAACGCTAAAGGCTCTTTTCGAGTCCTTGAGTTCAACCCATGCACCGTCATGGTTGTAGAATAGCCTAGAGTTGAACTCCATGACGCCGCTTTCCTCTGACTCTATGTAGTGGTTTACGTTGCTGGAGCCGTTCCCATAGAGGGAAAAAACGCTATCAGTGTAGTTTATCGTATTAGCTGGGTTTGAGAGTATCCATTTTACCTCTGTGCTTGTGGGTATAGAGTAGTCGATTACTGCGCTTAGCGGGATTATCTCTCCGATTTTCACTGATTCCGGGTGATCGATGGAGAAGAGGCTGATATCGAAATATTGTTGCTCTACAACGGGTGGCTTTACAGTTATCACTGCTTCAGCGTTGTGACTGATATTAAACTCGTCAAGACCAGAGACACGGATAGAATATGTTCCTTGAGCTAGGTTGTCTATCTCGATTACCTCAGAGTGGTTCACCCAGTCTAGATCGTTGCCTGTGATCTCCCAGGTTGTGTTGTGTATGTCCGCGTTGGATTGGGTGAATAGGCTGATCTTATCGCCCTGCCTTGGGCTTGATGGGTACCAGATTATCTCTAGAAATATCTCGTCCGTTGATGTGAATGTATAGTTTATCAAGCCTGAGAGCTCGGACCAGGTATACAGTTCCCAGAGAGTTGTTCCCATGCCGATTGCTCTGGATGAGTTGTAATCTGTGAATATCAGTGGGGGTGTTATCAGGAAACTGACTGTCTTGTGATATTCTAGGCTTCGTGAGTAGGTTAAGGAGTTGATCTCCCAGTATTTGTCTAGCTCGATGTAGGGGAATGGTCCGTCTATTGGTTTGAGGTAGATGTCTAGGAATCCGTCTGCTGGCGCAGTGTAGGTGATGTTGAGGTAGGGGATCTCTGTTTCGTGGATTATGCGATACTGGGATTCACTGTCTTGCTTGTATTTGACTACTTGGTAGAAGCCATCTGTGAAGTTGTATGATGATACCTCTGAGAGGGTCTTGTTCTGGGACTCAATGGCGCTGCAGGTGGGTATGGCTAGGGCTATGAAGGTTAGCAGTAGTGCTAGGATTATGGTTTTTGATGGTCTTTCCCACACCCATCTGTATGCGTTTTGCATCCTGATGACATATGGGGACCGGTTTTTAACGTTGTTTTACCCGTGTTCTGGATTAATGATATAGATTATTGTGTGGATGATTTGGTATCGATTGCCCGGT
>CAZVMT010000329.1:0-2601 GCA_964628765.1 uncultured Candidatus Bathyarchaeia archaeon
GGCGACTACTCGGTGGTGGAAGAACACGACATGCTGGTAGGAGTCCACACAGTTATCACAGATGACCTAGAGTCAGAGGGACTCGCACGAGACATTGTACGCAGAATACAGGCTCTACGCAAGGAAGCTGACTTCGAGATCGATGACCACATAATAGTCTACTACATGGGCAGCCCAGAGGTCGAGAACGTCTTCAACGATGAAGCCGAATACATCATGGCGGAGACCCTCAGCGACGAATTAATCAACGGCAAAGCACCAGCAGACACCAAAACTCAGGACTATGAGATAGATGGACTAAAAGCCCGGCTCGGCGTCGTCAAGAACTAGCTGGAATCTCACCAGATCCCCTTTTTCAACGTGAATTATCTCAACTATTCTAAAGTTTAACCCATATTCATCCTCAAGCAGCACCTGCAGGTCATCATAGTAATCGTAGTAGCCACAGGTCTCGCAGAAAGAGCCATCAAAGAAAACCTTGAACCCAGTCTCATCCTTCTCCCTTAACACAGCCTCGACTAGGTTGACTCTAAACATGTTGTATTCATTTATGGCGGACTCTATTTTTTCATCGAAATGAATCATAAATTACGCTCAACACGGTGGATTAAATACCATTACCAAATAGAAAACACGCTTTTTTATAAAAAACATCAAAATTAACATATTCTTCAACAAATATCAAAATGAAACTATTTATCTATCTGAATATTTCAGAACCTTTTTAACAAATAACCCCTATACTATACATAATCCGATTGATTATAGGCATTAAAAAAGCCAATTATTGATCACTTACTATAAATGTGAAAAAAATGAAGACAAGCACAGTAACAAACAAGGATCAAATGTCCTATACCCGAAAGGAGTACATGGGAGGAATCCCGGGTTCAAAGATCGTAAGATTCACCATGGGAAACACAGAAGAATCATTCCCATACAGGGTCAGGATGATCGCGAGAAAGAACGGTCAGATACTTCACAACGCGTTGGAGGCGGGGAGGATAGCAGCCATGAGGCACCTTGAGGGACGATTAGAGCGCAAGAACTTCATGTTGAAGATTGTTCCTTACCCGCATCAGGTCGTTAGAGAGCATAAGAGGGTCAATGTGGCTCAAGCCGACCGTTTCCAGGAGGGAATGAAGAAGGCTTACGGTAAGCCAGCGGCGGTGGCTGCGAGAGTGGATCGCAGAGACGATGTTTTCCTTGTTGAGGTTGAGAAGAAGAACATCGAGGAAGCAAAAAAAGCACTGGAGAAGGCTAGCCACAAGATGCCTATACCCATGAAGTTAATGGTGGAAAAGGTGGAGGACTAGGTGCCGAACGGGCTTTTCACCGCGAGAACCCTCCACAAGAAACGTAAAAAGGCGAGATATCAGAGCAAAGACTTCCAGCTCAGGCTCAAACGAAGACGCGAAAAAAAAGACCTCCTCGAAGGAGCCCCCATGGGTCGTGGGATAGTGCTCCAGAAAGTAGGCATTGAGAGCAAACAGCCCAACAGCGCCATCAGAAAATGCGTCAGGGTCCAGCTCATAAAAAACGGCAAACTAGCCACTGCATTCCTACCAGGGGATGGCGCGTTGAACTATATTGATGAGCATGATGAGGTCATGATTGAGGGCATACATGGGCCGAGGAGCAGGTCCATGGGTGATATCCCGGGTGTCAGGTACAAGGTTAGCAAGGTGAACGGTGTACCATTGAAGCTTCTAGTACTGGGTAAGGCTCAGAAGGCTATGCGCTAGGCTGGCCACACGGTATTTTTTTTAATCTTTTCCTGATCTCATCGACGACAAGCTTGTATGCCTGTTCATCCAACTCGTCATCCTGCAGGAAAGCATAATGAATGTTACCCCTTCTATATTTCTCCCAGCACTCTTTTCTCGGATTCACCTGACAGGCCCTGCTGATGTTCTTCGCGTAGCCAACATCCAGCAGATAGTACTGTTTTCCATCATAGCTGATGATGGCGTATAACCCTGTTCCCTTTGGTACCCTGCTGATACCGAGATACGGTCCTTCAAACCGGTATCCTGCGATCTCCTGGTGGAGTCTTAACTGGGACATCGAACTCCCCTACTTGTATGATCATTTTGCAGTATTATATGGGTAATGTTTTTCACCGTACTTATATCCTAATTGTTTTTCTAGTTGAAAACTTTATTGTATTACGTTTTCCCCTTATTGTCCCATATATATACGACAATAATCGTCTGTTTTTTTATTCATTTTTTATCTTTTTACCTAAAACCTATATATTGTACTGTGTTTTATTTCAAGAAAATAGGCATGACAACTATGGTATTAGACGATTTTATAAAAGAAACCATCACCGAAGAAGATGCCCATTGCTGTCACCGGTGTGGAACAGAGGTCCCAGAATATCTTGTAGGCTGCTGGAACTGTGGCGAGGTTCTTGATGAGAGCATCAGAAACCTTACGAAAAAGAAGTAAACTATCTGCCTTGCCATTCATTTTCAAGGATGCTGTAGATGTAGCTGTCACGCCACTCCCCGCGGATATTCTTCTCATGCCGCAGTAATCCCTCTCGCTGCATACCATTCCTCTCCATGATCCTGTAACTAGCGGTGTTCTCAGGGT
>CAZVMT010000330.1:0-2586 GCA_964628765.1 uncultured Candidatus Bathyarchaeia archaeon
TCAGGAGACCTCATGCTAACATATAGCACGGGCACTCAGATCGGGTATCAGACATGGAGCGGCTCTTGGAGCACAGCATCAACTCTATCTCTGGCTAGTGACGGAGATGACTGGGTATGGCTCAGACTCAAACCTCATCTTAGCTCAGGGTCAAACCGTTTGATGCTTCTGGGTCTCGATGATGGTGACGGTGTCTCGGCTGTTGACTGGACTGGGAGCGCGTGGAATGGGGTGGGATCAATACTTGATAATAGGATGGAGACCTCAGATAGGCGTTCTGTTGATGGGGACTGGGAGCCAGTGGGCACCAAGTTTCTTGTCGCTGGGGGTAACTTGAATGCCAATGATCTTAGCTACAAGACATGGACCCCAGCTGGAGGATGGTCTCATACAAAGAACAACTGGGCAACATATACCTCGGTTCTTGGAAATGATCAATGCTGGATGCAGGTCACGGCTAACCCCAAGGGAGATAGACCCTATATGACCATTGCATGGATGGACATCAAAGATGACGCTGTGTTGGCTGAGTGGGATGGATCAAATATGATCAGCAGCATGGAGCTTACCAAGAAGTCAAGGCAGGAGTATGAGAGCTTCGACATAGCCAACTCTTGGAGATAATACGGTAAGCATTAAAAAAAGCCAAACCCAGATCATCATATGTCAGACAGCCAAATAGTAGAAGAATTAGTCAAGATCAGGGAACTGCTCGCACCCAAACCAGAGCCACCCAAAAAAGAAGAAGAGACAGGACTATGGAGTGAATTCATAGACTTCATCAACAAGTATGGGGTCATTGGCTTAGCCATCGGCTTCATCATAGGCAGCGCATCAAAGGACCTGGTGAACGCCCTCGTAGCGGATATACTGATGCCGATAATATTGTTCTTTGTACCCGGGGGGAATTGGCGTGATGCTACTGTTACCATAGGTCCAGTGGTACTGGCTTTGGGGCACTTCGCAGGAGCCTTACTGGATTACTTGATCATAGCGCTGATTGTTTTCTTCTTAATGAGACAGATCAGGAAAACCAATCTCAAATAAACCCAACTTACCCTATTTCTATTAATTTATTATCACAGATAATCGACTCAGTCTCGGGACCATAGAAGCCGCACTCTTTAGAGTCGAATTCATCATCTATCTCAAAATATCCCCAGATAGTATAAGGTGCATAGATTCTATCACCGTTCTCATCTAGCGAAAGGTTTCCCGTTATACCTATGTGATTTGCCGCAACCTCAAAGATACATGACTGCAATGTGGCTCCATCCGTAGTGTCAGTGTCTATCACTAGTTGTGCCATCAGCCAGCAGCTGGACTATCCTTCGCCTGATGGGGTGGTCCAGCGCCTTGTATCGTTTGTCTCCTCGATTGCTCATCGATACAGAATAGTTTGATGATGGTTTAGTTTTTTCCTAAAAATAGCAGCCATTACTTTGTTCTAGTAACCACCTGATATCCGCTCAAAGCCAGTGCCTTGCTGCAGATGACCATCTCATCGATCCTCACATGCTTCTCCACATCATCCGGGTAACCCCTGGGACCATAGAGACAGCACTCGATACCAGCTTGGGCTAGGTGAGCCGTATCATTACCACAGTAGCTACGGGGAATTACCGCTCCAATCTTCTTCGGGTACGTGCCTGTCACTGATTTATGGTTCTCCTTTAGTATCTGGACCACCTCAGCCTCAGGATCAACACCCATGGGAGGCATCACCATCCCACCTACCCTGAACTTGGGGTTCACAGGGTACTCGAACTCGTAACGGAACTCCGGGTCCTCCTCTGCTATCTCCTCCAGCATCTCCTTGAAGCGTTGATTGATTTCCTCGATGGTGTAACCCGGCGGATACCTGAAGTCAACGATGGTTGTGCAGAAATCCGGGATATTGTATGGTCCAGCGAGATCGTAGTCCCTGTTTCTGCCACCGATGATGCTGCCAGCTACCCAGCGTGGTGCACCAGGTAGGTCTGGGTCCCTTGCCTCGAACTCCATCTGGTCGATCCTGTCGAGGACAACCCTCATCTTCTTGATGGCGTCTACGGCTTCCTCCATCCTGCTGATGTGGTGACTCTCACCGATGACGTTTATCGCGAAGTCATGGACACCCACACACTTTGTCAATATATTATCCACGCTATACGGCTCAGGCACAATAGCGTAGTCTGTCCATATACCCTCCTCAAGCATATGCACAGTACCCACACCACCCTGCAACTCACCAACCACAGTGGCGCAGACAAGATCACCCCTAAGCTTGGCTCCAGAACGCTTGATAGCGAGGGCAGCCATGAGAAAAGCCGCGTCACCGCTCTTCATGTTGTGGACCCCAGCGCCCCAGAGCCTGTTCCCCTCGACCCTTGGCTCATATGGATCCCACTCCCAGTCAGCGGTAATCGGGTCAATATCCAGGTGCCCATTGAACATCATGGACTTACCCGATCCGTCCCCCTTCATGACTCCTATGACCTGCCTCCTACCGGGTTGGACCTCCTGTACGTGTATCTCGTCGAAGCCATGGTCCTCGTACCAGTCAGTCATGTAGTCAACCGCTGGGCCCTCCTTGTTGGTGAGGCT
>CAZVMT010000331.1:0-2580 GCA_964628765.1 uncultured Candidatus Bathyarchaeia archaeon
AGCCGGTTGATCTTTTCGCTTGGCTCAAACTGAAAATCGATATCGGATTGCCAAAGAAAATTGTACATCAATGACCACCTCAAAATGTTTGACAAATTAATTTCCAAATAATATCAATAATATTAGGATTTATTAAATAATTATTAATTATAGCACATATTATAGAAAATGAGAATATTCAGCCACTTGAACGAGACGCGGTAAAATCATTCAATTTGGCCCCGACTTTTACAGTTTAAAATCGAGTAGGAGGCTGCTCATTAATTGACGGGTTTTTGACAGTTGACTGAAGGAAAAATCTTCGAAAGCCTTGAAGGGGCTATTTTTTTTATTTTTTTTTTATTTTTTTTTTGTCAAATTTCGCTCATATGCATTGCGTGATTCGACGTGATGTGGTATAATATAAGGATTAGGAGGGATTAGTTATGCGCTTAAAAGTATCTCGTTCCAAAAACTCGGCCTCTTTCTATGTTACCAAAACGGTTTACATAGATAAAAAAGAGAAAACCATCACTGTCGAAAAACTCGGGACTGAAGACGAGCTTCGCAAAAAACTTAATGGTCAGGATCCTTATGTGTGGGCCAAAAACTATATTGATAAACTTAATAAAAAGGAACAGGAAGAAAACCGGCAGGTCATCATTAAACGCGAACAGTCAAAACTTATCACCAAGAATGAACAACAGTCATTCAATGGCGGATATCTCTTTCTTCAACAGCTTTATCACCAGCTAAAACTCAATCAGATTTGTAATGACATTGCCGCAAAACATAAATTCACTTTCAATCTCGACTCCATTCTTTCAAAACTGATTTACGGAAGAATCCTCTTTCCTTCCTCAAAGCTAAATACTTTTCAGCTTGCCAAAACACTTTTGGAACAGCCTGATTTTGAACTACAGCATATTTATCGCGCTTTAGAAGTTATTGCCAAAGAATCCGATTTTATTCAGGCTGAGCTTTATCAAAACAGTCTCGCCGTTTCCAAGCGTAACGATAAGATACTTTACTATGACTGTACCAACTACTTTTTCGAAATTGAACAGGAGGAAGGACTCAAGCAGCATGGTCCTTCCAAGGAAAACAGACCCAATCCAATCGTGGAAATGGGGTTGTTCATGGATGGTGACGGCATTCCTCTGGCTTTTAGCATCCATAGCGGAAATACCAACGAACAGTTAACACTGCAGCCTCTGGAGAAAAAGATACTGGAGGATTTCTCACTTGCCAAGTTTGTGGTGTGTACCGATGCAGGACTTTCTTCTACTGATAACCGCAAATTCAACAACCTGGGGGAACGCGCCTTTATTACCACCCAGTCTGTTAAAAAGCTGAAAAAACACCTGAAGGAGTGGGCGTTGGCAACCGACGGATGGCATCTGGACGGGATATCCGAGACTTTTGACATCAACAAAATAGAGCACTCCGAAGAATCCAAGGATAAGTACAGGGACTGCACTTTTTACAAAGAACGCTGGATAAAAGAAGACGGTTTGGAACAGAAGTTAATCGTCACCTATTCCCTAAAATACAAGGAATATCAACGCCATATCCGTAACAGGCAGATTGAACGCGCCACCAAGCTCCTTGAAACAAAACCCTCAAATTTGAAAAAACATCATCAGAATGACTATAAACGTTTCATTTCCAAAACGAGTCTGACTAAGGATGGAGAAATTGCAGCGCAGGAAGTCTATAGCATAAATCCGGATCTGATTACCAATGAGGAAGTTTATGACGGCTTCTATGCAGTTTGTACCAACCTTGAGGATGGCGCCCCTGCCATTTCGAAGATAAACCATAACCGTTGGGAAATCGAGGAATGCTTCCGTCTGTTGAAAACAGATTTTAGAGCAAGACCGGTATATTTGAGCCGGGATGACAGAATCAAAGCGCATTTCATGACCTGTTTCCTGTCACTAACAATATACAGATATTTGGAAAAACGATTAAAGGAAGAATTCACAAGCTCAGAGATAATCGGTCAGCTTCGGGATATGAACTTTTATTCCATCCCCGGAGAGGGATACATTCCTACTTACACCAGAACCGATTTTACGGATGCGCTGCATGATGCTTTCGACTTTAGAACCGACTATCAGATAGTGACCTTGAAACAGATGAAAAAAATTTTTAAGGATACCAAAAAGTAAAAAAAGTACGCACTTTTTCATGAAGGCAAAAAGTCTGGAACGCCTTATTCATACGGCTTCCCAGACTTTTTCTCTCTTGCAACTGTCAAAGATGGGAATATATTTTCAAAAATATCAAATTTCGTAGTATTTGTCAAGAGTCGGATCATAGGATAAGTTGGTTTACCGTTTCGAAACAGATTACAAATTTATTGCCGGAGGATAATAGTTTTTGGTGGCGATCAAAGCCACTCCGGTTCCGGCCAGATTTTTCCGCAAAATCCCCCCGGCCCGGACTTGGCCCCGGACCCGGACCACCCGGATTTCCGCCATAACTTGAAAGATTAATTCTTTGGGGACGGGGGCCGCCGTTTTCACTGGAAGCAGTTGCTCAGTGTCTTCCACCGCAACTACGCTGGTGATTATCCGCTTGGGCGCAGTCGTTTCA
>CAZVMT010000332.1:0-2566 GCA_964628765.1 uncultured Candidatus Bathyarchaeia archaeon
TTCTAGAAGGGGACAATCGGAAGTTTTGCGCGACTAAAAGCCCAACTGACGGGTAAAAGCTCGAAAGTTGGGCTTTTTTCAAGACTGCGCAAAATTTTTGATTGCCACAGAAGAATGAAGTCGCGTGGTTTCGCCTATGGGGATTCAATCTTTTAAAACTGGTTGGATCGTGTTATCCACCTTGGTTTTCCGCATACGTATATGAGGAATTTATCCGCATAACCGTTTGATTTGGGTATAAATCCCCCCTCCCCCAAACAGGCATGGAATCGAATATTCGGTTTTGGAGTCATCAAGGGGAAGCTCCGGGACTAATCATTGGAACTATCTTGAGTTTGCCTTTGCCACATTCCGGACAGAGCCTCACATCTCTACCGGCAAGCAGACACATGATTTGATCAGGACCCAGTCCTTCAAATCTGGACTTGTAGACAGGACTCAACGTTAGCTTACGACACAGCTCCAGCTTGGTTTGCTTGTTCCGGTTGGCCAAAATCCCATAATGGCGGATTTTCACAAACCCTTTCGGCAAGATATGCATCAGGAACCGCCGAATGAACTCTTCGCCTTTCAAAGTAAGGGTCTTGTCCCGGTTGCCGTCTTTGTAATCCTTGACGGAAATTGTCACTGTATCTTCATCCATGGTAACAATCCGGGTATTGGCAATGGCGATGCGATGGGTATACCGGCCTAAATATTTCACTACCGCCAACGGACCGGAAAAGGTTTTCTTGGTATAGGTATACCAGTTTTGAGTGTAACACTGGTCTAACAGGTTTTTAAACCGTTTGGAATTCTGATACTGTTTGGCGTCGTTAAAAAAGCAAAGCTGATTTTGCTGATAGTATTGTTTTAAGAAAGCCAGAAACTTGCCCCGGAATTTTTTGGCCAACACCTTTACCGGAATGAAGAACTTTTGGCTGCTGCTTTTGAATCGATTTAGTTTCGTTAAGCCTCCTGCCAATACCACGACATGAAGGTGGGGATGATAGTGTAAGTCCTGGCCCCAGGTGTGGAGTAAAATGAAAAAACCGATCTGAGCGCCTAAATACTTGGGATCACGGGACAACTCGGTCAAGGTTTCAGCGACAGATTGGTACATCAATCCATAGAGTCGTTTCTGGTTTTGATAAACCAAAGAGTGCAACTGAGACGGAAGGGTAAAAACGACGTGAAAATACGGCGCGTTAAGGATATCGCGGGTTCTTTGTTCCACCCAAATAGCCTTGGCCACACCTTGACACGTGGGGCAGTGCCGGTTTCGACAGGAGTTGTAACGCACTACAGTATGTCCGCATGCATCACATACATACACCCGTCCGCCTAAAACCGCAGTTCGGCAATTGATGATATCGCGAGCCGCTTTGGCCTGTTGGGGGCTGGGAGTATACTGTTGACGATAGCGGGGATAAAACCGGCGAAACACCTCATTAACCGTAATCATTTTGCAGGTCCGGTTTGGGTATCCAATGGGCTTCGGATTCCCATAAAACTTTTTGAAGTCATGTGCAAATAGACAAGCGTGGTTTCGAGATGTTTATGCCCTAACATTTGCTGGATAAAGACGGGATCGACTCCGTCTTCCAAAGCGTGTGTAGCAAAGCAGTGCCGCAATGTGTGCGCCGAGATATTTCGGTTGAGCTGTAACCGGTCCCGCAATTTGATCAAGGTGTTTTTTATCGTTTTGGCGGTAATATGCTCATGAGGGTTTGAGCCTGGAAATAACCAATCTTCAAGTTGGTATTTGGTGGGGCAAAAATAGATACTAAAATATTGTCGCAGCACTATCAGAGCAGTCTCAGATAAAATGGTGTATCGATTGGTATTGTGCTTGGCGTTCTCCACTCGAACCCGCATAGTTTTGCTGCAGATATCCTGAATCTTCAGCCGGGCGACTTCGCTAACCCGTAAACCACTACCATAAATCATAGATAACAACGCCTTGTGTTTAAAGTTGGCAGTGGCATTAATGATTTCCATCACCTCCGCTCTGGAAGGAATGACCGGAAACCTTAAGACTCGCCTCATTCGCGGGATTTTGCGAGGATTCCATGGTCTATCCAGGACGTGTGTGTAGAAAAAACGAATTGCGGAGATGTAATTGTTGATGGTCCCGGAAGAGAGTTGTTTTTGGTTTTTAAGATAAAGGATATATTGTTGAATATCTGTCTCGTTAATGTCTTGAGCTAAACGGTTGTAGGTTTGAAGATATTGGAGGAATCCATTCATGCGGCGCAAGTAGGATTCCCTTGATGATTCCGGAGTTCCTTTGAGTTCGAAGTACAAGTTAATTTCCTGTTGATACCGATCCATTCAATTACCCCCTCTTGTTTTAATGATTTGCCTTCGTTCAATAACGGAGGGGGTCTGGCGATTTTAACTTGTATGTAGATTTGTAATGGAATAAATGGTATAATCATTGCGAAAAGTATGGTTCTTTAGGATTGTTTTGTTTAGCGATTAAACAATACCATAAAAATCCATACTTTTCTCTTTTATTACGGTTTTTTAAGTTGTCGTTTAAACTGGGTTAACAAAGGCCAGCGCGGAGCGATTTCGTTCTTCT
>CAZVMT010000333.1:0-2542 GCA_964628765.1 uncultured Candidatus Bathyarchaeia archaeon
TGATGGAACCTCGATAATTGAGTAGATGTCATACGGTCCATAGATCATGTGGGCTTCCTGGACTCCGTTGTATTCTTTTAATTCACTTATCAGATTCTTCTCTATCTTTGGTTCTGTACGAAGTAAAACGATTGCTTTTATCGCTCCATTTATTGTTTCAGCCAAATTAATCTAATTTGACTGAGGAATGAGTGAAGATTAATTTTGATGGATTCACGTAATCCGTTTTTCGAACCAATATAGATGTTTTAGCTAGTTTTTCGAACCTTATTTGCTTTTTCACGAATGTAAACCATGGCAGATTTTTATAATATATACTATAATTATTTTAAAAGGAGTTGTTCAACCGTATTGCGTTAAATATGTAAATTATAGGTGACTTATTTATGGTTTAATCTATCTCTAATGAAATCTGGAGGCTCTCGTCCTCAACCACGTCATTGATTGGCTCGATCTTTACGCTCGGAGATATGATTTTATTGAGATTCAGTTCTGGTTTATCTATATTATACCATTTTTCATGGGTTTTACATAGCTGATTGACCTTCGTGTTAAACTCCTGTACGAGCAAATCTAGGTGTTTCTTCGCCTCGTAGCTCTTTCTAGCTGAATCCAGTTTCTTCTCAAGGTTCCATTTATTGAGGCGATTTACAGTCGAGTCATCAAGGGCAAGTTCCTCTACCTTAGCCTCGAGTTTCTCTATAGACTTTATTTCCTCCATCTCTCGGTTTTTTATCTTCTCGATATACTCTTTGTGCAGCAGGTCCAGTGATTCCTGAAGGCTCACATTAAACATGGTTTTCAGCACCATCTCAGCTACCCTGTGACATACTCTAAAAGAGAGGTTTAGATCTAGGAAGGCGCTGTTTTCATATGGTCTCCTCATCAAGACGAGGTCCTTCATCTCTTCAACGGATTCAACAGGTTTACCGAGGCGTTTCTCGAGGCTCCTGTATTGGTCTAGAATCCTCTGGCGTTTAACAGGATAAAATCGTTCTAGGCTTTCATGGATATCCAGGATATCGCATCGGTTTATCAAGTCAAGATAGAGTCTGTGATCATCATAATCTGGACCTATCCCTGTCCATAGGTCTTGAATATAATGGAAGGCCACACCCAGCTGGAAGAAGCATCCCGCAGTATCGTATTTCAGCCTCTTCTCTCGCGCCCTAATCAAATAATCAACGGCTGTCTGTTCCCTGCCGATATAATGGTTCTTCTCATCTTCATTATCCGGCGATATGACTCCGTTAATCAAATCTTTCTCATATTTATCAAAGTGCATGGCGCCAAATACCTCTAACACCTTCTCGGCCGTACGGGTGTGGGCCTTCCACTTCATGGATTTAACATAGTTTACCCATTAAAAACATTAGAGGATACGGGTTACATAGGCATCCTATAGAGGCAAAATCCTTAAAATAGGAATTTTGAGAGCATGAAGATCAAGAAAACCAGTATTATGTAGGGTGATGTGAGTTTGAATAGCACCCATCCAGCCCTGTTACTACTGGTCCTGTATAGCCTTATTCCAGCGAACACTAGGACGAGATTCAAACATGTCACTCCCACGAGATACCATACAGAATCCGCCCAAATTGCCAATAAATAACTGGACCCAAGGAGCAGTCCAAGCGCCAAGAGTATCCCGTTTATTGCTTTTCCCCGGCTAACCATACTGGGAAACATGGGTACGCCGACTCTTTCATAGTCCTTGGTGTAAGCGAATGCGATGCTCCAGAGATGCAGTGGCCCCCATATGGCTACCAGTGTACCCATGATTAATCCCACTGGGTAGAGTGGGGCTCCCCCCAAGTACCATCCGAACCACGCTGGGGCTGCCACGCTGGGCGCTGTGAATAGCACGTTTATACTAGTCTTTCTCTTCAAGAGAACCGTATAGAGCAGCAGATAACTTCCAGCTCCCTCAACCAGCAATATTATCGGTATTAATCCAAGGTAGACAGCTAACACCGCTGAGAAAGCTAGCATGGTCCAGCTGAAGAAGCTGGCACTCGCCACGGATATGGTTCCCCGTACTAGTGGGCGACCACTGGTCCTAACCATCAATGAGTCGATGTCTTGGTCAATAACGCAGTTCAAAGCGTTGGCTCCGCTGACGCTGAAAGCCACCGCCATGAATCCGATGAAAAACTCTAGGTAATCGATGTTTATGGCCCCAGAGTATATGGAGCTCGTGAAGAAGGTGGTCAAGTATAGGGCTAGCATGGCTAGGAGTACCTTTGGCTTCAAGAGTACCCCGTAGTCATATGCTAGCTCATTCATCTTAGTCTAACACACCAAGTCTCTTTGCTATTAGCTCGTGGATGTCATAGACCTCGATATCATGCTTGAACTCACGCACTGCGTCAACGAAAGCCAGTTTACAAGCTGGGCAAGCTGAGACCAGCATATCGGCTCCTTTCTCTACTGCCTCATCCAGCTTCTCCTTCACTATGTTGAGCCTCATCTCGTTATCCACAGCCTGTAGGAGTCTTTTTCCTCCGCAGCACTTGGAGTTCTGGAAGCAGATGTTGCGAAA
>CAZVMT010000334.1:0-2537 GCA_964628765.1 uncultured Candidatus Bathyarchaeia archaeon
CCCAATCCGGAGTAAAAGGCCTGGGCGGCCGCGGCTTTGACCATTTGGTCATTATCCGCCTGAATAATCAGGGTGGGACTGGTAATCCGCGCCGCGGTTTTACGGGCTTCCCGGGCTATTTTCACCAATTCCGCCACGGCGGTAGTGGGGATCGTGGTATACCAGTAGTCACGCTGCCAGGAGTATTGGACTTCAAACTCCTGAATGGGGATTAAGCGGCGGATCCAGTCCCACCTGGTAAATCCGGCGCGAAAATCCTTAATTCGAAAACAGGGGGCGCATAAAATAATTCTGCCGATCACAGCCGGATAATCCCCGGCCAGGATGGCGGTTAATGAAGCGCCCATGCTTTCTCCGATCACCACCGTTTCCCGTCCCATCAAGGCGGTGATCGCCAACCCTTTCCGGGCCGACCTCTTCCAGTCCGCGGCGGTAGTCGCTGCAAAATCGGCAACGTTGGTACCATGCCCCGCCAAACGGGCCCCGTATACGTTGTAACCGCTGCGATGCAACTCGCTTCCCAATTGCTTCATCTCATAGGGACAAGCCGTCCAACCGTGGAGCAACAAAATCGCCTTTGAGGTGATTCGCTGATGATGCAGGCAGAAACTTCGCCTTCCGGATGGACTTTGGGCCGCTTCCGCCGCAGGATGATGAGATTCCTCGTCCGCCAAGGCAAAGGCCAATTCCAGACGGGATGAATCGCCATCCCGCCAAGCCTGGCGGTAACGCTCGGCCACTCCCGGCCAATCCGCATCGGAAAAAAGTGTTTCAAAAACGGGCTTCGGCTCTTGTAGCATAAGTCCTCCTTATGCAGCGGATTTGAATCCATATTCCAACAACGGGATATATTCGAGAAATTTCAGGATTTCTCCTTCTATCATACATGCTTATTCCACCATCAATCCCCTCATGCCAGGGCGTAAAAAAGGCAGGAAAATTAACCTCTCGCAGAGGCGCGGAGACCGACTTTGGCCCATCCACGGGCTTTAGCTCAAACCCCATGGCTGAATTTATTCTCCCCAACCCCCATGAATGGGGCTAGGGGTTCTAAAAGATTTTTGACAGCATATCCACGCGACACTTCCGCTTTCCGCCTCGTGCCTTCTGCCTAATTGTCACCCTAACATCCATGCCCGGCTGCGCTCGGGCACAAAAAGGAAATGAAAATAAAGCGGCCCTTTCGGACCGCTCACTCCGCGGATTCTTCCCGGTTTAACGCCGCTTCGCCCTTTTCAACCATCTTGCGGACCATATTTCCGCCAATCTTTCCGGCTTCGCGGACCGACAATTCATCTCCGCCCGCCGCTAAATCATCGTCCAATCCAAGTTCCCGAGCGGTTTCCAATTTCAATTTCTCTTTGCCGCTTGTGGATGGAGTCTCCCTCTTTTGCTCCGCCATAGTTTTCACCTCCACCCCATAACTTGTTTAAAAGCGGCTCCGATTATTCATGGTTGTCGCGTCAAGCGACGCCACTTTTGGAAGCCGGATGCCGGAGGCCGGAAATTTAAAAATGTGTACCGACAGTCTTTTTCCGATAAAGGCAGGGAAAAATCGAGAAAAATCGAATCTCTTTTTTGAGGTGAGATAATGAAGCAGATCCGAAAAATTCATGAAATCGCCATTTTGTTCAATAAATTGATTATCTATCGTTCGCTCAAACATGAACCTTTAATCATAGAACTCTTGGACACCCTGGACCAAGTCGCGGAATTCGCGGATATTTCGTTATTATCCGGCTGGTACGGAGCGATTCTGGAGCAGGCTCCGGATGCCGGCAATCCTTGGACCGAATATTTATGCGGCTTGATCAAAAATCATGAAAACTACTTCTCGTTAGCCTGTGAAAAAGGAACTTATCCCAATCTTTCTCCCAACTTGTTAACCGCCGTCCAATCGGACCTGAAAAATTTGAGCCTGTTGTTGTCCTGGAATCCGGGCGCGCTATTGACAAGTTCCGGCGGTGATGAAATCTTCCCGGAAGAGCCCGATCTGCTCGGCTATGGATTGACGCTTCGGGAAATGGCCGACGGTTATAAAAGAGGAGCCGGTTTATTCGGCCAATACTCTTCTTTTCTCTGGCAAGCCCGCAAACGATGTTTTAATCCGGTCGTCGCTCCCGATCCGGTTACCTTTTCCGACCTCATTGGGATTGAGTCGCAAAAAAGCGTCCTGATTCAAAACACGATTCAATTTATTAAAGGATATCCGTCCAATAATGTTTTATTATACGGAGACCGGGGCACCGGAAAATCCTCTTCCATCAAAGCGTTGCATAATTGGTTCGCTGCCGCCGGTCTGCGGATGATCGAAATCAACAAGGATGATTTAACCGACTTTCCCCTCATTATCTCTTTTTTGCGGAATCGCGGCTTAAAATTCATCCTCTATGTGGACGATCTCTCCTTCGAGGCCGACGAAGTCGCGTATAAACATCTGAAAGCGGTATTGGAGGGCGGTTTGGAGGCCAAACCCGCCAATGTCCTGATTTACGCCACCTCCAACCGGCGCCATTTAATCCGGGAGACCTTCGCCG
>CAZVMT010000335.1:0-2530 GCA_964628765.1 uncultured Candidatus Bathyarchaeia archaeon
AGTAATCACCCTTCTAACAGACTACGGTATAACAGACAGCTACGTGGCAGAGGTAAAGGGAGCCATCCTCAAGATCAACCCAGACGCAACCATCATCGACATCAGCCACGACGTAGGCAACTATGACATAGCCTCAGGGGCATTCCACATGGCGCGCTCGGCACCCTACTTCCCAGAGGGCACTGTACACGTTGGAGTAGTGGACCCCACTGTAGGCAGCAGCAGGAAAGCCATCATCGTTAAAGCCGGTAGCATGTGGTTCGTTGGACCAGACAATGGTTTGCTTGCTCCAGCAGCCGAGCGGTTGGGCTATGAGCAGGCTTGGGAGATAACCAATACTGGGCTTCTTCCTATGAAGGTGAGTGACGTGTTTGATGGCAGGGATGTGTTTGGTCCCACTGGGGCGCTCTTGTCCAGGGGGGTCTCGCCTGATGAGATCGGGGTCAAGCTTGATGACATCATCAGGCTCCCAGACTTCAAGGCGGAGATCAAGGGTGAGACGATAAATGGTAACATTATTCACGTTGATGGCTTCGGGAACGCTGTCACTAACATCACCTACGAGACATTATCCAGTCTAGGTGTAACAGGGGAGACGCAGTTCAAAGTTACCATAGGAGATCAGAAGTACACTCTCCCATACGTGAGACGCTTCAGCGCAGTAAAACAAGGCGAATTGCTTCTTCTCGTGGCTGGTGGGGGCTACCTTGAGGTATCCGTCAATCAGGGCAACGCCGCTAAGAGGCTGGGCTTGAGCAAGGGAACGGAGATCAAGCTAGAGAAAGCCTAACACGATCATAATCGTTTTTGATTTTTCAAAACCGGCTCCTAAGAGCCTTTATCATCGATTCCCCGTCCACTGGACACATGAAGATGAATAAAGAACGGGAACACACCTTCTCCATCGAGATGGAGTCAAAGAACTCCCTGAAACACATCAAACTATCAGAGGGAACCCAGGACAATGTCCTCATAGAGGGAAGCCTCGGGGCACTCCAAGAGGTAATGCTCCACGAGGACGCATTACTGGAGGTCAAGGGAACCAGGGGAACCCTACGGCTCGACATGAACAGGCAGACACTGGAGAGCTGCCTCAAGGAAAAAAAGGAGGCGAAGCAATGAACCAGAAAACGCTGGTTGTCTACTATTCGCGGACAGGCACCACGGGGAAGGTAGCAGAGTACATCAGGGATAGACTCGCTGCGGACATCGAGGAGATCCATGACAAGAAGAACAGGCGAGGCCCCATAGGGTGGCTTATGGCTGGGAGGGACGCTGGGAACAAGAGCCTCACAGTCATCGAGACACCGTCCAAGGAGCCATCTGGCTACGATTTGGTGGTGATTGGTACACCGGTATGGAACGACACCGTGTCATCACCCATCAGGACATACATCACCGAGTACGAGCAACGATTCAACCAAGTAGCATTGTTCTCGACCCAGGATAGTGAAGAGGCCAACGCGGTCCCGGATATGGAAGCCATATTGGGTAGAGCCCCCATCGCCTCGATCCAGTTACAGAGGAAACAGGATGTCGAATCAGGCGACTACAAGGTGAAGCTAACAGGTTACTTGGAGAAGCTTACTGAGCCAATTCAGCTTGAGAACCAAGACACCAAATCGCATACAGAGGCAGCCTAATTGCAGCGCCAGAACCTTAGACGAACCATGGTAATCGTCTCCATGCTCCTGATGCCTGTGGTGATCAACTACTACAGCCCGTACCTGATAATCCAAGGCAGCGCCGAGGGCATCATCGTGGGTAGCATGGTCTTCTTCGGATTGCTATTTGTGTCGAGCCTGATATTCGGCCGGGCTTACTGTGGTTGGCTCTGCCCCTTCGGCGGCTACATGGAGGCGCTCAGCTACGCGAATCCCAAGCAGACCAACAGCAGGCGTGGGCACATATTCAAGTGGGCTTACTGGGTCCTCTGGATAGGGTTAATCACCTACACAGCCATGAGGGCAGGCGGCTACAAGATGGTTGACATCTTCTACATGACAGAGAACATCATCTCGGTGGACCAGCCCAGCAGGTACCTCACCCTCTATTATCCAGTACTTGGGCTGGGAACCATAGTCACACTGGGGACAGGCAAGCGGGGCTGGTGCCACTACGTGTGCTGGGCGGGAAACTTCTCAGCACTCGGCGCCAAACTCAAGAACAAGTATCGGTGGCCGAGCCTCCACATTGAGGCAGCGGACAACTGCGCCCACTGCAAACGATGCAACAGGGTCTGCTCCAAGAGCCTTGACGTACATAAGATGGCGCAGGAGAACCGCTTCGATGACCCAGAGTGCATCCTCTGCGGCAACTGCATAGATAACTGCCCAAGAAAGAACCTCAGATATAGCTGGCTCTGGATGCAGTGAGGCCTTGAATTCCCGCCACTAAGGAAAACTTGGCAAAATCTTGGGGATTCTATTGATGGTTGTGCTTTTTTTGGTGAATGATGCTTGGAACTATGCATCAGATAGGGTAAGATATTATCAACTGACATGTACAAACGTTGTGAATTAGTGAACAA